>WHTF01000088.1 GCA_009379725.1 Deltaproteobacteria bacterium | reverse complement strand
ACCAGCGGCAGACTTCCTCCGGCTTTTCCGGATTTTTGAGATCCAAAACCATCGCGATGTTGCCGTGATAACCTTCAATGGTCGGCGAGATATAGGCATAGCGGCCGTCGAAGGTGAAGCGGTGCACGCCTTTGCCGTGGGCTTTGAAGAACGCGATCTCGCGCGGTTTGGATTTGTTGGAGATATCGAAAACTTTCAAGCCGGCGTCGAGTTCCTGTTTCGCCTTGTAGCGTTCATAGTTGACGAGCATGACGTCGCCGCTGACACGGACCTTGTGCGAGTGAAGTCCTTCCGGGATCTCAAGATGTGCCACGATCTTAGGATTCTTCGGGTCGCGCGCGTCGATGATCGATGTTCCGTGCGGCGGGTCCATGTGACCGACATAGGCATAGCCGTTTTCAACGACCACTGAGCCTCCGCCGGGAAGGTCCATGCGGCCGATTTGCTTGATCCTCTGACTGATGCCCACGGGCGGTTTGCCGTTCGTTGTTGCCATTTCGTACCTCCTCTAACGTTGCGCTTAGCCGTTTGCTTTTTGGATCATTTGTATGACTTGGTACGTCGTGCGCACACGCGACATGCGCGGAAAGACCAGCTCCATCAGCATGTCTTGGACGCGCTGATCGTGCGATGTGCCGCAGGCGTCGCTGACGACGATCATGTTATAGTCCATGTCCCGCCCGGAATACAAAGTCGAGGCGACTCCGACATCGGTAGAGCCGCCGGAGACGATCACGGTGTCGATGCCGCGAGCTCGCAATGCGAGGTCGAGATAAGTTTGGTAAAAAGCGCTCCAACGATACTTGACAATGTAGTAGTCCTCGGGTCGCGGCTCCAGCTCGGCAAGCACGTCGGAGCTTTTATCGCCGGCGATGACATGCATCTTTGTTTTGCTGACCTCGCCGTTGGGCCAGGGCGTGAGGGCATTATTGGTATCGGTGAGAAGCAACGCTGTCGTAGCATTATCCGGGCGATGATTGCCCTTGGCAAAAAATACCGGCAGCCCCGCGGCGCGGCCTGCTTTACCGAGCCTGACGGCATTTTGGATCCATGGTTTCAGAACTCTTTCTTTGCCTGGCGGCGGCTCAGGAACGTAACCGTTCAGGATGTCGAAGAACAAAAGCGCGCTTCTCTTTGGATCAAAATGGTTTATGTTCATTGTCGTCCTTCCTAGCGAATTTTGATTTCCCTCTTTTCTTTCTCCTCTGTCACTTTCAACCCTTTGTTTGCATACCATTCGATCTGGCGAAAAAGACCGGTCAGGATGGCAACGTCTCTTTCCTCCAGTCCAGTGCGTCCCAGGATGCGCCTGAACGCAAACAGCATATGCTCGGGATTTTGCGGATGAAGAAAGCCGATTTTCAATAAAGACCGCCGCATGCGGTCGTAGAGACGCTCGATATCCTCGGCGCGCGCTCGTGGGATGGTTTGCTTAACCGGCTCATCCAGCGAGGCGACATAAATTTCGTAAAGGCAAATCACGGCGGCCTGCGCCACGTTGAGGGATTGGTAGTCCGGGTGTGTGGGAATGGTGATAAGCAGTTGGCAGTGTTTCAAGTCATCGTTACTGAGGCCGTGGTCCTCGGGACCGAAGATCAAAGCCACTTTTCCGCTTGCCGCGGCTGCGGCGATTTCTCCGGCAACTTCGCGTGGAGTGCGGCTGTGAAAACGGTACAGTCCCGACCGGCAGGTGGTACCGACGACCAGCGTGCAGTCGGCGACAGCCGCGCGCACGGTCTCATAACAGCGCGCCTCGCTTAAGATATCGCGTCCATGCACCGCCATCGCTCTGGCCCAGAAACTGCGGGTGCGGGCCTTGCCGACGATGGCTAACTCGCGCAGGCCGGTGTTCTTCATCGCCCGCGCGATGGAGCCGATATTACCGGAGCCACGGGGCCGCACCATTACTATTCGGATGTTTTCGAGCATAACAAGTTCATGCAGTTTCAATAGTTCAATGTCAGAGATTCGAGCCGTTCCAGTCGTTCCAAACGTTTCAATCGTTCCAGTCGTTTATACGGAAGGGCAAGAGTTCCAAGATTCGAGAGTTTGAAATGTTCGAGACCTTGACGATTGAAAGTTCTGACAACTGAAACGTCTGGAACATTTGGAACCATTGGAACCTTGACCCCTCGATGGTTCATTTGGCAAACCGGCAGAGCTTGTTTTTTTCGATCAAGGCGCGGTTCTGGGCATCGAATTCGGTGCGGTAATCAAAATCCTCGTGCATGATCGATGCGGTATCGTCGACGTGCTCAGCGCCGAAGATGTGGCCAAACTCATGGATTAAAGCGATGACATCGAGCTCCGGCTGGCCGTGCGGACCGGTATATTGAAATATTTGATTTACCGGGACGACAACATAGCTGCCCAGTCCTTGCCGGCAGTTACCGATTCGGTCGACGCGCGGCCGCCCGGCGCTAACATATCGGCTTACGGCTTCGGCGGTAAAGGCGACGATAAGATCGTAACTCTCTTTTCGTTCTTGAACCGGAAAGTCTTTCTGGAGCTGAGCCAGCAGACCGCGAGTCGAACGGATACGCTGCCGCAGCGGCCATGGCGAGACGCTCTGGGCCGCTAAACGCACGCCAAATTCGCGTTCGTAATAATCCGATGCAGCTTCCACAAGGCCAAGCACCTCCTCGGTCCAGCGCGGGTTTCTTGCTCTCAGGCTGACATCGGCCACGACTTTGACCTGAATAACTCTTTGCGGCGACGCGGAGCCAAAAACCGAGCAAGAGGAAAGAAACAGCGCGCTAAGGATGCAATAGATTATCGGTCGGCGCGTAGTCATCGGTCAGCACGGGAACATCGTGATCAGCTAAGGGTCGGTCGTAATAAGCCACGGCGATATCCTGAATGGGATTGGGAAAGAGCCCTTTGTCGATAGACATTGCCTGCTTGACGATCTGCTTGATATCGATTTGCTGTTTATCGCGGGTGGCGACCACGATGACGTTTTGGATCGTCTCCAAGCTGACGTTATCGGGCCGGCGGGTGGCGAAAACGTAAGTCTGCGGAAAAACTTGCCGCTGGGTCTTGACGAAGGCTCGGGCGATCTTGCCGGAAGGGCCTCTGACGGCGCTGATTAGATTGGCGACGATAATGCCGTTCGGCGCGAGCTTCCTTTGCGCCAGTTCAAAAAATTCTTTGGTGGCAAGATGGAACGGCATGGCGTCGGTGAAGTACGCGTCGAGCATAATGATGTCGTATTGATTCTGCGTGCGGGTTAAAAACATCCGTCCATCCTGCGCGTGCAGTCGCAAGTTCTTGCTCTCGCGTACATTGAAATGGGTTTTAGCGATTTGAATCACTTCCGGGTCGAGTTCCACGGCGTCGATCTGCAAAGACGGAAATTCTTGGAGAAGTTTCTTCGGGATCGAGCCGCCGCCCAGTCCGATGAGCACCATTTTTTTGGCGTCGGGTCGAAGGGCAAATCCCAGTGAAGTGTAACGTGAGTAGATGAGCCGGAGCGCGGTGGGATCTTTAAGATTCATCGCGCTCTGTAAGGTGCGATCGAAGTACATGTAACGCGCTTCTTCGTCCTCTTCCACGCGAATACGATGATAAAAACTTTCTTTCTCGATAAGTGTTTTGGTGCGCGCCGAAACGCCCGGTGTCCAAGCCATCATAAGCGATCCAATAATGAGCGTGATCGTGGTAACCGCGCGGGCCAAGTAAACGCCGCCCAACCGCACCAAGGGTACTACAATCAGCGATAAGCAGACCAGCGTGATTCCCAGGGAATGGATGATATTACGCACGCCCATCACCGGGATTAAATAAAACGCCGTCAGCAGGGTGCCGAAGATGCTGCCGGCGGTGGAAACGGCATAAAGAGTTCCGGCGGTGCTGCCGACGGTGGAGAGTGTCGTCGCAGCCAGACGAATGGCATAGGGTGAAATGGTGCCTAAAAAAATGCCCGGCAACAAAAAGAGAATGCTACAGGCAATAAGCGGGTTCAATCGTATGCCAAAGTCGACGCTCGCCACCCATTCATTAGCAGCGGGATAAAGGAAAGGCAGAAAAAAGATAACGATGCCGGGAATCAAAAGCAGTATCAGCAGCTTACCAAAGGAAGGTTGGCGCGCGGAAAGCCAGCCGCCCCAATAGTAGCCGATGCTCAGTGCCGTCATAACGACCGAGATCAGGCTGCCCCAGACGAATATCGAGCTGCCGAAGTAAGGAGCCAGGATGCGACTGCCGGCAATTTCCAGCGACATCAAGACCGCACCGCTGACAAAGACAATGAAGCTGAGCAACAACTGCACCATGTTCAACTCTCCCAATTCCAAAAACTTCCCTCGGGCAAGAGGGAGACCGGTTCAAGAAGGCGATGCGAAATGCCGTCCACGAACTGAGAAGGGCGTGACAGTACCATACGCAAGCTCTTGTCAAAAACTCTGGTGGGATAGGAGATAAAGAGATTTTGCTTGGCCCGGGTGGCCGCGACGTACAGCAAACGTCTTTCCTCCTCCAAATCTTCCGTGGAATTTGTGTTATAGATGGACGGAAATCGTCCTTCCAGCGCCCAGATAATAAAAACCGCATGCCATTCAAGTCCTTTAGCGGAATGGATCGTCGAGAGAATGAGCGGTCCCTCGTCAGGGTTCACCGCCAGCACACCGGCGATGCTGTCATTAGGCGGTTCCAGCGCCATGTCGCTGAGTAAACGCTCAAGGCTGCGATAGCGCTCTGTCATGCCCTGGAAGTGTTCCATGTCCCTCAGACGTTTTGGATGATCGTCGGGATAATTATGTTTCAGGATAGGGACATAGTACTGCATCAGATACTGCGCCTGCTCGGCGGGCAATTCGGCTTCGGAAGCCACTTGGAGCACCTGGGCCAGCGTTTTCAGCCCGTGCGCGATATTATTTTTGGCTGGATAGGATCGCAGCCGTTCGACTGGGTTGGCGCCGTCGAGAAGCCACCTGATGATTTTCTGGCTTGCTCCAGCGCCGACGCCTTCGAGCAACAGCAGCACCCGGTTCCAGGAGATCGCATCCTGCGGATTGGCGAGCACGCGCAGATGCGCGAGCAGATCCTTCACATGCGAGGCTTCCATAAATTGGAATCCCCCGCGCTTGATAAACGGAATATTTTGCCGCGCCAGCTCGATTTCCAAGTCGAAGGAATGAAAACTGGAACGAAACAATACCGCCATTTCCCACAGCGGCACGCCTTGTTCGCGCAGTTCCAAAATCTGCTGGCAGACAAACTGTGACTGGGTCTGCTCGCTGCCGGCCTGCACAAGCCGTGGCCGCGGGCCGGCGCTCTTGCGCGTAAACAGGCGCTTCTCGTAGCCCTCCTGCGCGCGCTGGATGATCTCATTGGTCAAATTCAAAATCGGCTGCGTGCTGCGGTAGTTTTCCTCCAATTTGATAATTCGCGCGCCGGGAAAATGCTTGGGGAAATCCATGATGTTACGAAAGTTGGCGCCACGAAAAGAGTAGATGCTTTGCGCATCGTCGCCGACCACAGCAACGTTGTCGTGCGTTGCCGCCAGCGAGCGGACGATTTTTGCCTGCAGGTAATTGGTATCCTGATACTCGTCTACCATAATGAAACGGAATCGCTGGGACAGCCGATTGCGCACCTCTTCATGACTCGCCAACAGCTCCTTCAGTTTGGTCAAAAGATCGTCATAATCGACCAACGATTTGGTTTGTTTGTAGACGACATAGCGCTCATTCAGCTCCATGAGTTCTTCATTGGCTTCAATCAGATGCGGGTACTCCAGCTCGATCAGCTCCGGCAGTGGAGTCTGTTTGTTCAACGCCATGCTGATAATCTCGGCGACGGTCTGCTTGCGCGGGAAGCGCCGCTCTTTAGTGTTTAAACCCATCTCAGCGCGGAGATGCTGAATCACGTCTTCACTGTCGGTCCTGTCCATGATGGTAAAGGAGGGCGATAGCTCGATGCGCCGGCCATGCTCGCGCAGCACCAGATTGGCGAAGGAGTGAAAGGTTCCGCCGGCGACCTGATGGCAACGGCTGTCAATGAGCAGGCCGGCGCGGCGAATCATCTCTTCGGCGGCACGGCGGGTGAAGGTCAAGAGTAAAATCGAGCGCGGATCGACTCCCGCATCGATCAAATGAGCCACCCGGTATACCAGCGTGCGGGTCTTTCCCGTGCCGGCGCCCGCGATAATCAGCAGCGGCCCTTGCACCGCGGTCGCCGCCTCATATTGCGCCTCATTCAACTCTTTGCGGTAGTCGAGGCCTGAGCTATTTCGAAACGGTACAGTTGGATTTTTGAGAATGTATGGTGTCGTCAAAGAAACTCCGATCGCAACGTAAATTACCTATTTTCACTCACATGGGCAAGCGATAATGATGTGTGATGAGCCTGATGGGCGCACTTAGACCTCTTTCCTGATTCCTCTTTCTTCGCTCATTCGATGTGTTAGTCTTACCCAAACGAAAAATTCGGGAGCAAAGTCTTCAATGACGCGATGGGCAGTCTTAGTTTTGATGGGATTTTTCTTGCCGCGGTTCGTGGCTGTCAGTGCCGCCCAGGAACAGCTCAAGTTCGAAAAGTACCGCGATCCGGAATACGGCTACGCATTTCAGTACCCGGCCGATTGGGATCTGCGGAAATTGCCGGAGGGGCCGGCCAACGACGAAGTTCGCGTCCTGGTGCAAACGCCGGGTGGCAACTCTTTCATGGTCATCGTCGAAGATCAGGAGCCAAATCCCTCTAAAGCGGAATTTCAGTCCGATCCCAATCGCAAGGCCCGTGTTGACAAACTGATTCAACAGACCACGCAGCAGATCTACCGGAGAGTCGCCGGCAATCTCGGCGCGGTGGATTCAAAAATCGGCGAACGTACCGACCTTTCAAACGATGCGGCGATGCAATTTTATGTCTCGACCCTGCACAAGATGAAAGCGGGCGCGCCGGTCATTGTCGCCGGGATTCATTCGTATCCCTTCTCGAAGTCCTATTCGATCAGTTTTATCATGACGGCTTTTTTTGAGCGGGGCGCTGAAAAAGACAATGCCACGATGAGGGCGGTCTTTAACTCCTTCCAGTTACTGGACAAATCGGAAAATTCTCATGGCGGCTCCGGTCCTGCCGATCAGTCAAGCAAAGATAAATCGAAATAAGCCTTACTTCGATGTTCCGCCGGCCGGTGCGAGCGCGCCCGATTGCGACGGATCGGACCTTGGGACGAAGACCAAAAAAGACTGCCGCTCGAGAAAGTCGAAATCGTTCTGGAGCTTATAGCCGGCCTGCTCCATCTCGCGTTTGATAAACTCTTTGGGAGTGTAGTGACGCAACAGGCCTTCCAACCATGCTCTACGATCATAGTCGATGACGGCAATCTTTCCTGAGGGGCGCAGGTACTCGCGAAGGCCGGCGAAGTAACTGATTCGGTCGTCGATGTGGTGATAGGTATTGCTGGTAAATATAAGATCGACGGGCTCCGGAAGCCGCGGATCATTTGGCTTTGCAAGGAGAACGTCGATGTTCCCAACGTGTTCTTTCTTGGCGCGCTCTTTCAGGGCCTTGTTGATCGCACTGTCGATATCTACGGCATAGACCTTGCCCGTCGTACCCACCGCTTTGGCCAGGCGCAGCGCAAAGTAGCCGCTGCCTGAACCCAAGTCCGCCACGACCGCTCCCGGGCGGATCTGCAGCGATTGGATAACTCTTTCGGGCTGCTGCCATTGGTCGCGGTCGAAGCCTTCGTAAGCGCATTGCTTGAGAGTGGCGCAGCCGGCCAACACAATGGCCAGCAACACAACGGCAAAGACCTGCGGACGGTTGCCGGGATGAGGTGACTTAAGCCAACTCATGTGTAAAAATTATTGGTTCTGACTTGACTGCTGTTCGAACTTTTTCAGCGCTTGCGAGACTTTCTGACGAAGGTCGGCGACGTCAAACGGTTTACTGACAAAATCGAAGGCGCCAAGGCTCATAGCCTCACTAGCGAGCTGCTGCGAAATCAGTCCGGTCAGCATGATGACTTCACAGCGCGGGTGAATTTCTTTAATTCGGCGCAGCACTTCTATGCCATCGGTTTTCGGCATAAGGATGTCGAGCAAAACGATACTCGGTTTGGCATCGTGGATCTGGGGCATCGCGGTATCCATCGAATCCGCTTCCATCAGACGGAAATCTTTGCAAAAAACCATCTTGAGGGACTCGCGCACGCCCATTTCATCGTCAACTAGCAACAATAGTGGTGAATCCATGTGAACAGACACCCTGAACCGTTTGATTTGCCCTAGTCCTCGGGGTGTACTCTCTCACTAACCAGCGAGGGCCGCAAGTCCTATTGGCTGACGCTCGAAGCTACTCCCCTTACGATCGACTCTCTAGTCAAAAGGCCCACAAGGTCAATGATTTCAGGAGCTTCGTTGTTGACTCAATTGTCAGGACGGCTTTTCTTTCGCGCGGAATATGTAACTATTTAGACCTATGATTCGTCTAAGCGATAAAATGCCGCGACCGATACAAAAACTCCTTTTCACTCTGTGGCGAGCGGCTGCAGTCATTCTTGTCGTATCAGCCGTCCACGCACAGGAACCCGGTACTAAGATTCCGCCGACGATGCCGGTATACCAGCCTAAATTCTATCCCTACGAGAGCGGCGAGACGGCATTGTATAAGGCGACTTGGAACGGTATTCCGGTCGCCACCGCCGAGGTCCATGCGACTCCCGTCACAATCGAAGGAAAGAAATTTTTCCGGGTTCGCGTCGATGCCAAGACGTCGAAAGGCTTAGACCTGATCTGGAAAATGCGCGATACCATCACTTCTGTGTTCGATGGCAAATCGCTGGCGCCGTCGCGATTCGTTTTTAGCCAGCGCGAAAATTCGCGAGTGATCGATACCGAAGCACTGTTCGATAACACGACTAAGAAATGGACCATTAATCGTTGGCAGAAAGGCAAAAAACCCAGAGTTTTTGTTCTCGACTCAAACAACACCTTGGATCCGATAACGGCGGTTTACCTTGCCCGCAGTATCGATTTGAATGTCGGTGAAAAATTACTGTTCGATGTTTTCGGCGGCCGGCACCGCTATCTGCTTGAACTGGCGGTTGAAAAGAAAGAGCCAGTGACACTTGAATCCGGTGCAATCGTCGAAGCGTTCAAAGTCGTGCCCAAATTGACCAACCTCACGAAAAAAGGTTACGCCAGCCGCATGAACGAGGCCGCCATTTGGATTTCCGCCGATGAGCGGCGCATACCTGTGAAGCTTTGGAGCAAAATATTTGTTGGCAACGTCTATCTGGAACTGGTTCGGGACCAAGCGGGTATTCAATCGGCAGCCAAGGCAATGTCGTTTGGTCCCGCGAGCTAAGACCAGCACAGGAAACTCGACGGCCGGTGAGAGGATGAAGATGAAAAGGATCGG
Organism: Deltaproteobacteria bacterium; assembly: GCA_009379725.1. Taxonomy (GTDB): domain Bacteria; phylum Desulfobacterota; class Binatia; order UBA9968; family UBA9968; genus WHTF01. Next base: position 6,904 of record WHTF01000088.1, on the reverse strand, counting down.
CAAAAACACCACGAGCAGATTCAACGCTGTCGTGCTCGCTCTCGTTATTCTGAGCACGGGATGTTGGGGATTTACCTTTTCTTCCGCGCCGGGCCATCGTTCCGCGCCGCAAATCGCGCTATCGGACTCGAACCGGCGCGGCGAGTCTCGGGCAACCGATCGCTTGCGCCGGGCGATGATCCCGTTGATAAGGTCTATGGATCGCCCCTGCCCGCTGGATGAAATCCGCGTGGAAATTTTGAACGAGCCGGAGATCAATGCCGCCAACGCCGGCGGTTGCCAATTCTTCATTACATCAGGGCTGTTGCGCCAGGCCAACGATGAGCAGCTACTCGGTGTGATGGCTCACGAAATCGCGCACCAAGATCTGGGTCATGCGGTGAAAGCGCAGATGCTCGGCGCCGGCTTGAATATCGGCGCAGCGCTTCTTGAACAGATCTTTCCCGGCACCGGTGTCATTGCCCCATTGGCCGGTACTCTTATTGCCCGCGGCCACGGCCGTACCGAGGAATATGCCGCCGATCGCCACGCTGTCAATCTCCTCCACCGCGCAGGTCACCCACGGGCGGTCATGGTTGGCGCATTGAGTTGGATCCGGCGCGCTTCCGGCGGTGAACAAGCGGGCGGGTTTCTCTCGACTCACCCCGCCCTGGACGACAGAATTTCCGCGCTACAAAGAATCCGGTAGAGCTACCCCGCCTTCAAGAAATCGCCTATTCCTAGTTGGAAAAATAATTGTAAACGAAGCGCTACTTTGTTCGTCTAAATGGCAAGGAGGCAGTGCAATCATGAACACTAAACCAAAAGCAGCTCAAAAACTTTATGGTTTCGTCGCCGCAACTGTGTTGACCGGGGCTTTGTTAGCCGGTTGCGCCGGCGGCGGGCTCTCAACGCGCGAGAAAAGTGCGGGGATCGGCGCTCTGGGCGGCGCGGCGGCCGGTGGTCTTATCGGCTCTGCCGTCCGTCATCCTGGTGCGGGCGCGGCCATCGGTGCCGCATTGGGACTGGGCGCGGGCGCGCTTATCGGCGACCAGATGCAGGGCCGTAACAACCAGGCGTACGAACAGGATCAGCAAATCTACAGAAATCAGCAGGAGCTTGAGCGCCAGCGCCGTGATGTCGAGGAGCTAAGACGCCGTGGCAACGAGTACTACTAATAAAGCACGACACTTAACCGGCGGCACCCGCATTATGTGGAGCACCCTTTGCCAGAAGTGGGACTATTTTGTGCTGACATTTCTGGTAGGTCTCTATCTAACGTTCGGTGCCGTCTTGGCCGTCACTTTTATCCGGATTTTTTTTCCCGCCGCGCTACCTTAAACTTAACCGTTGCCCCGGAGCGGACTTGCCGAGCCGCCGAGCAGAATGGCTGGCAGCCGGCCCGCCTCTTGCTGACCCTTCGTCAACATTCTACATTTGCCTTCGTGAAGATACTCATTACCGGCGCGGCCGCGCTCGTCGGCAGCCATTTCACGCAAAGACTGGCCGGCGATGACGACGTGCTCGCCTTGAAACGAGCCGATCTCGATATCACCGATGTCGCAGCGGTTAATAGCTGCGTCGCCGCCGAGCGGCCTTCTCTGATAATTAATTGCGCTGTCGTTCAGGTCGATGAAGCTGAGCAGAATCCTGCGAAAGCTTCGGCAGTCAACGTGGATGGACCAAAATTTCTCGCCGAGGCGGCGACCCAGTTCGGTGCGGAAATCATCCACTTCAGCACCCAGTACGCTTTCGAAGGTGAAACGATCGGGCGAGCGCCGTATACCATCGAAGACGAGCCGCGGCCGGTGAATGTCTACGGCAAAACCAAAGTCGCCGGTGAGCAGGCGGTGCGCGATGCCTGCGCACGGAGTTATATTATCCGTACTTCATGGGTTTACGGCAGCGGCAAGAACAGTTTTCTCTGTACCGTGCATAAAGATCTAGAATCCGGCAAGCATGTGCGCGCCATAGACGATATCGGGTCCAGCACGACTTATGTTGAAGATCTGATCGATCGTTGCCGGCAAATTTTCAACACCCGCCATTACGGCACTTACCATATCGTCAATGCCGGCGTTTGCTCCTATTACGAATTCGCTCTTGAAGCGGGACGCTTGCTTGGGATTAAGCGCGAGCAGCTCGACTCTCTCATAGAAGTCATCCATGAGCGCGACATGAAACGCATGGCTGCACGGCCGCGTTATACGCCATTGCGGTGTTTGCTCTCCGAAGAGCTCGGCTTTGCGCCGATGCGCGATTGGCGCGACGCCTTAGCGGAATATGTAAAGGCCTAGTAGAGGCGCAATTCATTGCGCCCATTTGAAAAAACCTCGGCGCATAAATGCGGGCGCAATGAATCGCGCCCCTACGCCCGCTTTCCCATTGACACATCTCTTTCATCGGGACTAATAGTCTCATTACGCTTATCTTGAAGCAAAGGGGGGAAGATCTATGGCGCGTTTTCCAGTCATCGATACCGACGGCCATGTTTTAGAGCGTCAATCGGACATCAGGAAATATCTTGAACCGCCCTGGAGCAAGCGGCCGACGCCGTTATGGCCCGGCGACCAGCCCTGGGACAATGACATGATGGATTCCTTCGAGATGGCGCGGCAGTGGAAAGGCCTCAGCGCGGCCGAACAAGTCGATCGTTGGCACAAGATCATGGACGAGCATGCGATTGAGAAGGCGATCTGCTTCCCTACAGGTTCCGGCAACATCGCCAAGAATCAAGAAGTGCCGTACCAGATTGCCGTGGCAAGGGCCAGCAACACGCATTTCGCCAAAGAGTATAACGCGCGTTCCGATCGGCTCTTCTGCGTCGGCTGTCTGCCTATGCGCTCGCCGAAAGCAGCGGCCGAAGAGTTGCGCCGCGCCGTCGTAGAGTTGGGGCTGAAAGGTTTCGAGGTGCTGCCCACAGGACTGCCGCTTGCTTTGGGCGATCCATTCTACGATCCGATCTATGAAGAAGCGGAGAGGTTGGGGGTTGTGCTGGGCATTCACGGTACCCGGAATACGTCGCGCGAGCTGGGGACTTCCGGTTTAGCCACCTTCTCGGAAGTTCATTCCTACGCGTTCCCCGTCGGCATCCTGCTCCAGTTCACCAGCATGGTTTGCCAGGGATTGCCGATTCGCTTCCCGAAGCTGAAGCTCGCCTTCTTGGAAATCGGCGCAACCTGGCTGCCGTATTATCTCGACCGGCTGGACGAACACTGGGAGAAGCGGGGTAAATATGAAATGCCGCTACTCAAAAAGAAGCCTAGCGACGTTGTCCGCGAATCCGAAATGTATTTTAGTGTCGAGCCCGGTGAATCGCAGCTGGTTGCGACTGTCGATTATGTTGGCGCGAGGCATTTTCTGTTCGCGTCCGACATTCCGCATTGGGATAACGAATTTCCGGGCAACCTCGAACATCTGCGCGACCACGGCGAACTTTCGACCGACACGAAGGAAAAAATTCTCTACAAAAATGCCAAGGAGCTGTTCGCTCTTTGAGAAATAGGGGAGTCATTGATGACACGATTGATCGGCAGGATTATTTTAGTTTTGTGCGTCTATTCATTCGTTTTCGGCGGTTCCACCAGCGCCGCCGAGCCCATTCGGATTGCCTATAGCTCGGTCAATCCTCATGCGCTGCTAGTGTGGCTCGCGGAGAAGCGGGGACTGTACGCCAAGTATGGTCTCTCGTCGACGTTGGTGTATGTTCCCGGCGGCTCCGTATCGATTCAAGCGCTGGTTTCTGGAGACATCGATTTGGCTCAGTTGACCGGTCCTCCGGGGGTCATCGCCAACATGAAGGGCGCCGATGTCGTGTACATCGCCATGACCGATGACAAAATGGGTTATCAGCTGGTGACGCGCCAGGATGTCAAAAAAGCCGCCGACCTGAAGGGGAAACGATTAGGCATCAGCCGGTTCGGTTCTTCCTCTGACTTCAGCACAAAAGTCCTGCTCAAGAAAATCGGCGTCGATCCCAAGGAAGTAACGATTCTCCAGATCGGCAATGAAACCCAACGGCTGGTGGCGCTTAAGTCCGGCGGCATCGACGGGTCGATTTTTAACGCTCCGTTCGGCGCCGAGGCAAAGAAATTAGATTTCAATATTCTCGCTGACGCCGGCGTGCTTAACATTCCCTACTTCAATACGGGAATGTGTGGGAATGCTCCAATGATGCAGAAAAACGAGGCGCGGATGTTGAATTTCCTCCGTGCCTACCTGGAGGCGATCAAGATTTTTAAGACCGAGCCGGAATATACGCTGAAGGCGCTCTCTCAGTTCAGCAAGGTAAACGACCAGGAATTGCTTAAAGAGGCCTACGAGTACAACAGGGCGCGAATCCCTGATATCCCGTATCCGTCTTTGGTGGCGATGCAAGCGGTGGTGGACACACTCGGCGAAAGCAATCCGAAGGCAGCCAAGGCTGACGCTAAAAAGTTTATCAACGACCGTTATTTGAAGAAGTTGGAGGAAGAAGGCTTCCTGCAAAAACTCATGGGACGGTAGACACATTTATACTCTGGCCGAAATAGGTTGCCGATCGTTAGGGAGATAAGCCGGCCGGCGTTTGTCGTGGTCTACGGTCGCTCACTTAATTGTTAGGTTTTGGACAATGAATCCAAACGTCGCGAGGGACGATCTCTTCAAGTGGGCTTCAAATATCAACATTGGTTACATATTACGTTTTCACGAGTTTATTATAAGTGAATTGAGTCGAAAGGAACATGAATTAGATCAAGCTGTTGCCAATTATGAAGGAGATCGGAAAGGCAAGGTTGACCTCTCAGTCGAGAGAGACCTTTATTCATCAACGTACAAGCAGCACTTGATGAGTAACACGTTTTTGTTGTTATACAGCCACCTGGAAGAGTGGCTGTTTCATATATGGAAATCATATGCCAACTCGATAAAGCTTAACACGAAAGCCCGCGGTAGTATCTCTCGATTTAAGCCAGTCGTACAACACGCGCTATGTCTGGATGTTTCACAGGATAGAAAGTGGCAGTTTTTGCTTCAGGCAGAAAAGATCAGGAATTGCCTCCTGCATGCTAATGCGCGAATTGATTTGTCTCGGGATTCTCAAGAGCTGCGTAGTTTACTGAGCAAAAGTAATGGTGACCTTTTCGAGAAGAACTCAAGATTGTATGTTCACCAGCGATATGTGGAGAGATTCTTTAGGTGCGTCCAATATATAATCTTGGCAGTTGAAAGCACTGAACAAACTTAACATCCGTGTGGAGGCGACTCGCTGATCGCTCGCGCCTCACACGCAGTGTAGTCGGGCTGAACTGATACCTTCAAAATGACCTATGACGTTGAATTTGAAACAGTGGAACTTCTGGAGAATTCGGACGCCGAAACGCGTGGCGTGGACGCCTTTGCTCTTTCCCTTATAAAGGCAGAACGCCAAATCCGAAAGCTGTTCACATACCTCGTCTTTCAGTTTCCTGCATTTTCACTCGCAGATGTAGCCGGTTTCCGAGATGTGCTTGGCCAAAACAAGAAGGTCTATTTCGATGGCTTCATTAATGGTATCGACGCTCTGTGTCCCAAGTCTGTCAAGGATTTGGTTGGAGGTGACTATGATAGCCTCGTCACAGAGTTACACCGCGCCATCGATTTCCGGAACAAGATCTTTCACGGGCAACTCACTGACAAATTTCTGTCGCGTGAAGAACTCTTGGCTCTGACCACAACGATTCGAAAGTGGTGCCAAAGGCTTGCGATGCAAGCAGAATCCGAGTTTGATTATAATGGTTTTGCCCGAAATTCGCTCCGTAAACATTCGGAACCCATCTGGACAATGTATCGAATCCATATCGCAAACGGCGACGATTATCGGAAGTTCATTAGGAAACATATGGAGGCTCACAGGAAACGCCCCTGCACGAAGGGATAGCGAAATCGTTTTCTTGAGCGGGTCGAGCAGGCGCGAAAAAGCTTCAGAGCTGGTCGCGGGACCCGGTTGGAAAATGTGCCGGAGTAAACGGGTTGCTCTGACAATGCGTTTGAGCCGGAAGCTTTTATGGCGCCTCCTCTCAGCGGCACGTTGATCTCTAATGTGCCTAACGACGCCATCCTGTTCCGCCGCAAGCGCCTCAGTGGTTGCCGAAACTTTCGATAAAGAAAACGGCGCCGTGAAAAATACGACGCCGTACGAAGAAGAAAAGGGGACATTCTGAATTTCTGGGCTTAGCCATCTGCTTCGACCGACGCGAAATACGCGCGGCTAAGCACCTCGTTAGAGGACACAAAATCGTCCATGTCGGCAAAATCAACAAACTCCGGCTTCTGCGCGCTGTGTGGACACCGCGCGACGAAAACGACAATGATGGCCCACGTGGAGGCGTGCGTCGCTGCGCACGACGAAATCGGCCAGCCACAGCCGCTAGTGGTCGTCCGATTCGCCGCAGTCGGCTCGCCCCGCTACTGGCTGATCATCGAGGCCAAGGCGGACGCACAATTGGGTCACGTGGATGCCTTGCTGCGCCAACTGTGGCTAGAATGCTGTGGACATATGAGCGCGTTCCGCGTCGGGAGGCGTGAGCTGGCGATGACCACCGCGGTCGCCATCGCGTTCGCCCGCGCAGCGAGTAAGGTGGATTACGAGTACGACTTCGGCAGCACGACTGCGTTGACGGGCGAACTGGTAGGCAAACGACATGGTTCGATTGGCCGTGCGTCCGTTCGGCTGCTCGCGCGCAATGAACCGCTCGTGTGGCCCTGTGTGGATTGCAAAAATCCCGCGACAGTCGTGTGTCCATTCTGCCTGGATTCCGACGACGGGCTCTTCTGCGATGCACATGCCGATGTGCACGAACACGTCAGCGAGGAAGTCTACCTTCCAGTGGTCAATTCTCCGCGAATGGGCGTTTGCGGCTACACCGGCTGAGCGGCCCCAGAGGTATGCGCGTGTGACGCCTAG
>WHTF01000087.1 GCA_009379725.1 Deltaproteobacteria bacterium | reverse complement strand
AGCAAATCACCGGCTCCGTCGATATCCGGAACCAGGATAAACCATGACACGGATGCGTTCTTGTGCAGCAATAGATGACATAACTCGAATCTGCCGAGTCGATGACAATCCAGAAGCAGTTGATGATGAATTTGGAATCGAGACATGGCTGGCTTAACTAAACATCACGATTGTCATGATTGTCGCTGCGATGAGTCCCATTCTTTACGCTTATGGTATCGAAATCGATTTCGGTCGATGGCCGAGTGTCTGCTTTTAATACTTTCGACATCTGCTCGAGCGCATATTGATTGTCTGCGTCATTTGCCGAGGCGATACAGTCCCGCGGAATAAGTAACTTGAAATCCCGCATGTACGCATCATTGGCTGTAAATACCACGCAGATATTTCCGGTAATACCCGCCAATATTAACGTTCTGGCTTTTAAATATTGCAGCAGCAGGTCAAGAGTCGTCGAGTAGAATGCTGAGTGCTTCGGCTTCAAAACGAAATAGTCTTGCTCGTCGGGCGTAAGTAACTCAACGATAGGCTTTCCCGCGACGTTATCGTTTAGGCAATGGTCGACGAGTTTTCTAAAATCGGACTGCCACTTGCCAAAGTTGTCGTTGACGTAGACCACCGGAACGCCGGCCAGCTTCGCTTTTTTCTTCAAGGTCGCGATCGGCTGCGCGATGGCCAGAGTATGGGCAAAGATCTCCTCCGCGCCGTCAAACTCAAAATCGTTGATTAGGTCGATCAATATGAGGGCGATAGAAGAATGGTCCGGAACGTTGCCGTGCAAATCTTGATTGTTATCTGTAGTGACCATAAAAATCCTTCCGTGGGTCCAGGTAGGACCTATAGCCTATCATATTAACGCGAAATGTTGGCTGGGGCTGGGGCAATGGATTGTGGCTACGTGTTGAGATTTGTCTAATGAAAGTCCCGGCTCGACGTCGCGGCAGGCTTGGTGTTTACTTCGGGGTGCCACAGCTTTTCCGCGACCAGGTGAACGACGCCGTCTTCGACTTGAAGCGTGCCGGTAACTCCTAGGAAATTGACGGTCTTCGCCAAGACGGGATAGCGCTGGAAAATATTTTTCCAAACGACAACATTGACGAAGCCGGTCTCATCTTCCAAAGTCATAAAGACGACACCTCCGGCAGTTCCAGGTCGTTGACGACAAATGACCAGGCCGGCATAACGAACCTTCTCGCCGTTTTTCTTAGCGACAATTGAACGGGCATCGGGCAAACCCTGAGTCGCAAGAATGCTGCGAAAAGGCTGAAGCGGATGGCGCCGGACGCTGTGCGAAGTCCTATGATAATCCCAACCGACTTCTTCAAAATCAGTCAATGGGTCAAATTCTGGGTTCGCTTCACGCACGGGGAGTTGCAAAGATTGGCTTCGCATCTGCACCCATCGCCGTATATCCCATAGGGCTGCGCGACGCTCCATTCCGAAGCCGTCGAATGCGCCGGCTTCCGCCAAGGCGCTAAGGCTGCTTTCATTGAGGTTTGTGCGCCGGACGAAATCTTCCAGAGACCCAAAAGGTAATACTTGTCGGGCGTGTGCAATTTTTTCGCGTTCGTTCTCAGCTAGGCCTTTGACGTATCGCAGACCCATACGCAGGGCGAAAACGCCGGCACTTTCACCGCAAGGCTCCAATGTACAGTCCCAACCGCTGGCTTGCACATCGATGGGCCGCACAACCACTCCATGCCGTTTGGCATCTTCAACAATTGTGGCCGCCATGTAGAAACCCATGGGCTGGGCATTTAATAAGGAGCAGGTAAATTCCGCCGGATAATGACATCTAAGCCATGCGGTTGCGTAAGCGATCAGGGCAAAGCTGGCGGCATGGCTTTCGGGAAAACCGTATTCACCAAAGCCGCGAATCTGCTCAAAAACCCTTTCAGCGAATTCCAGAGCGATTCCCTTAGCCTGCATACGCATAATCAATCGTTCGCGATGGCGTTCCATGCGTCCGGTACGATGCCAGGCGGCCATATCGCGACGCAACTGATCCGCCTCTCCGGGTGTATAGTCTGCGGCAACCACCGCCAACCGCATGACCTGTTCTTGAAAGAGCGGCACGCCCAACGTTTTTTCCAATATCGATCTTAGACTCTCATGAGGATATTGCACCGGTTCTTTAGCTTGCCGCCGGCGCAAATAAGGATGGACCATGCCGCCGGTGATCGGTCCCGGACGGACAATGCTAATTTGAATAACAAGATCGTAAAACGTCTTCGGCCGAAGCCGGGGCAGCATCGCCATCTGGGCGCGGCTTTCGATCTGAAAAACGCCTACCGTATCGCTTTTGCAGATCATGTCAAAGGCCGCTGCATCTTTCGGCGGGATGGTCGCCATGGAAAGGTCAATGCCGCGGTGTTGGCGCAAAAGTTTAAAGCACAGGTCGAGCTGCGTGAGCGCGCCGAGACCGAGTAAATCCACTTTAAAAAGACCAAGATCCTCAAGATCGTTCTTATCCCACTGAATGACGGTGCGCCCCACCATGCTGCCGTTCTCAATGGGGACGATATCGTGCACCGGCTCGTGCCCTAAGAGAAAGCCCCCCGGGTGAATCGACAGATGACGCGGGAAGTCTAAAATTTGATTGCTGAGTTCCACAAGATGGCTGTGCAGGCCGATGGATGGATCGATGCCCGTCTGTCGCAGCGCCTCCGGCTGAACATGCTCATACGATGAAAGAAACTTGGCTGCGCGGTCCAATGCAGTCTCGGAAAGTCCCAAAGCTTTGCCGACGTCGCGCACCGCCGAGCGTGAGCGATAGCGCACGACGTTGGCCACCATCGCGGCGCGCTCGCGGCCGTACTTTTCATAAACATACCGGATCACTTCTTCGCGCCGGTTATGCTCGATATCGAGGTCGATATCCGGCGGCTCGGCGCGTTCCTTGGAAATAAACCGTTCGAATAACAAGCCGATGCGCGCGGGATCGACAGCCGTCACGCCCAGGCAATAACAAACCGCTGAGTTCGCCGCGGAGCCGCGTCCCTGGCAGAGAATGCCGTTGGCACGACAGAACTCGACGATCTCCCACATCGTCAAAAAATAACCCGGATAGTCGAGACTCTCGATGATTTCCAGTTCTTTTTCCAGCTGCGCGACGACCTCACGCGGGACGCATTCGCCGTACCGCCGGCATGCTCCTTTAAAAGTAAGCCGGCGGAGCCACTGCGCCGATGTCGTGCCATCGGGCATGCGCTCCGACGGATAGCGGTAACGAATTTCATCCAGTGAAAACGAACAGCGGTCCGCCACTTCCAGCGTGCGGGCAAAAGCCGCCGGATCATCGGCAAACAATCGGGCAAACACGAAGGGCGATGAGAGCCCGTGTTCGGCATTACCTTTTAACCGGCGACCGCATGAAGCCACCGGAATGCCGTGGCGTATCGCCGTTAAAACATCCTGCAGAGGCCGGCGCGCTGAGCTATGGTAGAGAACTTCATTGACCGCGATCAGTGGAAAGGCATATCGCTGGGCGCGCTTTCGCATCCTGGCTTCCTGGACGATTTCTTCTTCCCGCCTGTGCCGGGCGATCATGCCGTAAAGCCGATCGCCAAAGATTTCGCAAACCTGGCCGATGAGCTTGTCCGGCTCTTCTTTTCGAACGAGCAAGCTCGAATCGCCGCCCCAAAGCGCAATAAGGCCGGATGCAGAGTGGCAAACTTCATCCCAAGACACGGCGCTCTCCCCTTTTTTGGATCTCAGCCGGCCGGTCGTCAGAAGACGGCAGAGATTAGCGTAGCCGCCGCGATCCTGGGAGAGGAGAACAATTGAAGAATCATCATCGACGCTTACCTGCGATCCAACAATCAATTTGAGCCCGAACTCTCGGGCCTTCACGTAGGCCCGGACGATGCCGTAAACACCGTCCCTGTCAGTTACCGCGACCGCTGGCAGGCCGAGCCGGCAAGCTTCCTCTACCAGCTCGTCGGGATGGCTCGCCCCTTCCAGAAAGGAAAAATTACTCTTGCACCAGAGTGGAATGTAAAAAGACATGGAATCTACTCGAATAGAAAAAGCTTCGGCGTGAACGGTTCTGAAAGTGCCCACTGCCTATTTCTCAGGCTCGTTGGCTTGAAAGCATGGCGTCTCATGGCAACTGGGCGAGTTGACCGGCCAAACGAAGTGCCAGGGCCGCCAGTGTCAAGCTCGGATTGGCGGCTGGAATCATAGGAAATATTGAAATGTCGCAGACGTAAAGGTTGTCGTACGCTTCCATGCGCAGGTTTTCATCGACGACTCCAGTATGATTGCCGCTCATTCGCATCGAGCCGCCGGCGTGGTGCACGGTCCCTTCATTGCCGAAGTGCATCCCCTCGTTCGGATCATGACCGGCGTGCAAAAAGTCAAGCACGCCATTGCGCACGTCCCGCACTTCATTGAATAAATGCGAGCCGGTCAGGTTGCGGTGTACGTGAACGCCCAATTTTTGTCCTTCCCCTCGATGAAAGATGCGGTTGCGATCATCCAGTGGACTGGCAAAAACGAATTGCAGGCGAACCTGTGTCCGCTGATCAAATTCCACTTCTTGCCTCCAGACGTCATCGTCAGCGTGCGCCACATCCCAGTATTTTGGATTGATCAGCAATTCGACATTATAGGGATGCGCCGTACCCGTCGCCTGTTTGTGAAACATCAGTACTTTTGCATGATTATCAAATCCGGCGTAGGGACTCGCCGCGTCCAGCTCATACACGTTCGAAAAGAATGCCGGATGATCCGTCAGGCCAACGCCGATTTTTTGATGCGGGTCGGACAACTGGCTGTGCATGGCGATGCGCGGCGTTTCCAGTGAACCGGCCGCCAACACGATTTGCTTTCCACGATAGCGCCTCTGACCGTTGCCCAGTAGGTCCTGGCAGATCACCGCCGTTGCTTTACTGCCAATGGTCTCAATCTGCGTGACCAGGTGGTTCAAGTTGATGGTCAGATTGTCGCGCCCCGCGGCGCCATGATACGAAAGCGAGTCCGCTAGCAACGATGCGGTAGAAAATGTTCCGGTCGCCCCCTCGATGACATTCTCCAATTGTCCCTGATGATCCAGGTTTGGCTGGTGACGCGAGCGCGGCAAATCTTCAACTTGATAGTTTAAAAATGCAGTCCGCAGTTCGTCGACGATTCGATTCTGAAACCGCCCGAGCGATCTTTGCTTGCGCATTAACGTCTCTGCCCGCGGATATCCACCGGCACTAGCAAGGTGGGCACGGACGTTTGGAGGCCAGAAAGCAAGCTCCCAAGAGTGCATACGCGGGATTAAGCCCGACCAGAAAACAGACCGACCGCCAAAATTCATCTGAACCCCGAACAAGAACTCGGAGCCCGGCTCGTTTGTGAAATGACCGATCTGATGATGGGATGGAAGCCTGGACCAGTCGCCGGGAAGATTTGTAATGTGCGTCGGATAGAGCAGGCTTCCTGCTTCCAATACGAGCACGCGCCGGCCCGCGTCAGAGAGCGCGTCGGCCAGAATGCCGCCTCCCATTCCCGACCCGATCACGACAACGTCATACTCGATAGTTTCGTCGGTGTTGCCTGGAATCGCATCTTGTTGAAGTTTGCCGTCATCTGTCAGCAGATTATCGTAACCGTGAAGATACCGGGGCGGCGCCGGGGCAAACGAAATATTTTGCTCGGTAAAGACATGCTCCCCGACCGGCTGCAGATGAATATTAAATCCATCCATCCAGACATGCCTGTCGAGAACGAACTTCATTTCCATACCGTGGGCATATTTAGACTTTTCTAAGAAGAAAACCCACTCGCCATTGTAGTAGGCGCCGTAGATGTCCTGCCACCAGCCATCGACGGCGTTGCGGATCGTCACCAAATGATTGGGGCGATAACTTTGGGTACGAAGCTTCACGTAAAATTTATCGACAGGCGCGGCAAGGAATGCCCTGGCCCGCATTATTCCGTCGAGAAATACCGGTTCAGGTTCGCGCAAAGGACCAGCGGAGCCGCTATGATAGGGAACAAAATCCACGATAGATCCTCCTCTTGAGCCTAACGATAGCCCGCTTCGGGTGTATTGGCCAGGCGAAATCGTTAGACCTATCTAACTCAAATCGCGCATACGTTTGAACAACTGTCCTGTGCCGAAGAAGATTGACGACGGCAGCCATACCCATTTCAACTCGCTCACCATGACTTCCAATCCCCTGCGCGAAAAGAAACCGGCGACTCCGATGGGAGAAACTTTTATCGGCCTGTACGGAAAGAAATATCTCTTATGGTTGAACGGCGCAAAGAAACCAACGCCCAATCCTCCATTGGTCAGCGCATCCAGCACCGGATGGGATAACGTCGACAAGAAAAGAAATAAAAAGATGACGATGGGGCTGCCATGGCTGTTGTGAAAAAAGGTCAAGCTAACCAATGCGGCCAGCGCGGCAGCAAAGAATATCGAATGAGTAAAACCGCGATGTCCCAGCATATCGCTGTATTTGATGCCGAACTCGAACCCTATGACATCCAGATCGGGAATGACCGAACAAACCGAAGCGGCAATCAGCAATGCCGACGATGCGGTGTTTTGGGGAAGCAATACAGATAGCGCAATGGGCACAGCAGGGTGAGTGATGACTGTACACATGAGCTTATATTGGCATTACCGAACCCGAATACTCAGACACGACAGAAAGTTTTGCAGGCGCTCGATATCCTTTCTGAGATAGGGCGGAAGTTGAAAGAGAACGGCGCCCGCACGTAAGCCTAAAACCGTCGCGACTCGAAACAAATACTCGACTTCCGCGCCGGCGTCCTTAAGGCGCCTGACATGAGTAATTCTTTGCGGCGCTTTGAGGACAAAGCGGAACTCAGGCGGCACTTGTTCAGCCCACGATAGCAGAACGCTTTCCTTGGGCAGTCGATAAAAGGTGTTGTTGATCTCGACGGCGGGAAATCGTGAGGCATAAAATCGCAGCATCTCTTTTGCGGAGAGACGCTCGGGATAAAATCTTCCCAGCCATTCCTTATAACTGTAACCGCTGGTTCCTACCCAGAGCTTCATGGGTCTTCGAGGCTCCAATTACATGGTGCCAATTGCGAACGGGCTTGCCTGACATTGGATTCCATTGTCCCTATCCCCTGCCGAGTGGACTATCTTGTCTTGTATAATGCCGGCACGACCTGATCGGCCAGTAAGTTAATTGCTTCGTCATAATCCGGGCCGAGTTTGGCGAAAGCGACGTGATCGTAGCCAAGCTGGCCCGCGGCGCCGACCAGCTCGATGATCTGATCCCTGACTTCTTCAGGCCTGCCCGCGGCATAATAAGTCTTGACCATATGCTCGGTTACCAGCGCCGAAGCTTCCTCCACCGTGGCCCCCGCCGTGAAGGCTTCCTTGAGCTTAAGCACTTGCTCGCGTGCGACGCCCATCTTGGCATATTCTTCTGAGGTAAAACCCAATGCTTCCCATTGAAGAATTGAGTGGGCCACCTGGCGCTTGGGAAATTCGATCGCTAGGGTACGGTCGCTTGAGATCGAGACGTTGAGCTCGCAGACTTTGCGCAGGCGTTTATTCGGATTCACTTCCCGAGCCGCCTGATCCGCGGTAGCAAGCATGCCGGGTAGTCTTCCCGCTTTGAGCATCGGAATGTAAGTTCCGGAACTGATTAATCCATCCATGATGCGGCCGCACATTTTCAGGGACTGCGGGCCGTTGCCGCCGCCGTAAAACTTAAAGCTCGATCGAGGCTTGAAAGCGAGACTAAACTTTCCGTTGGCATTGAGACGGTAAAAGTCCTGCAGGAAAGGAAAATCGCTATAATGGAATTCTTCGCCGCTCAGTGCCCGTCGCAGCAGTCGAACGGTTTCGTTGACCATGGCGATGGGCTTAAGAGCTTGGACATGTTGCGGAGACTGTCCGAGATCGCCGCGGGCGATGCCTACGCTGATCTCTTGGCCTTCGCACAGCTCGGAAAGAGCGCCGAGCGAATCGGCGATATCCAAAGGGTTGTGAAAGTACGGCACCATGATAGCGGTGCCGAGACGGATCGGCACATGGGAGGCGATTGCCGTAAGTACGACCAACTGATTGCGGTAGCGGATGTTGTCGTTGACCCAGATCTGCTGAAAGCCCTTGTCGGCGGCGAGCCGAGCCAGTCGCACCAGGTCTGGCAGCGTATACTGGTTGGCTAGATGGGTGACGAATTGCAGTCCGAGCTCGCCGTTAAAAATTGTCATTCGATTACTCCCCGGTTATCTTATGTCGCTCTGCCACGCGTTTTTCCTCTGCGTCTTTCGACGGGAGTTCAGCTGAGCCTAACTGCTCACCTGCAAAAAAATAGAGGCGTACAGGCCGATTGATCGATTGTTGATCAAGATATCGGCCCAGCGCTTATCTTATGGCTCAGATTTTCGCCGCCAGCAGCTGTAGCTGGTGGCCGTCGGGGTCGTGTAAATAAACGCAATCGGGATCGCCGGCGCGGCCGGAGAATTGGATGCCTGCATCGTCCAGCGTTTTTCGGGCTTGCGCTAAATCGCCTGCGGCAAGCCGCAAAGCGAGATGGTTCACTTCGCTGCCGGCGTGGACCTCGTCTTTCATTTCGAACAGCGCGAAGCCCTGGGTGCCGCATTTAAGAAAACACTGCCAGCCACGCTCATGGTCGACTTCCATACCAAGAAAGTCGACATAGAATTTTCTTGCACGCGCAAGATCTTTAACGTGGAAGACCACATGGTCGATACCGCTGACTTTGATAGGAGATTTCATTTTAACCCTCACTAATGAGCAGGCTGTTATTTAAAAAATAATTTTTTATATTCGTCTCGTTTTGCGGCGTAGCCTTTTTCGTCGAGATCGTCCATTTCCACGGCTTGGATCTTATCCGCGTCCGGAAGCAGCTGCGGGATACCTTTGAGTGTCACAAACTCGCCCGCCTTGGCGAGAAGTTTCATGCGCATTATCGTTCATCCGGTATTCCATATCGTAGCCGCCCTGTTGCCATCTCATGACTTCGTTGCCGCGGCGATTTGCTTCGGGATTATAAAAGACCTGATGCGTGACCGGCTTTTTGAAATTTTCGTTGGCTATGGGGTCTTCCATCGGTGCAAGCTTGTGTTCGAACTTCGAATAAAAATACTTTCCGTCACCGATACGTCTGGGACTTTGTTTCGCGAAAGGTTCCGGTAGTTGATAAATTTCATCAAGCAACCAGCCGTCGCGCAAGTGGGAATCTAAGTCGATAATCGCCATAATATCCTCCCGTTTCGTATGTTCGATGACGTGACTCTTCGAATGTGGGTACAGCCAAAGCTATTACACGATGCATGCGCGCGTCAAGGAAACCCATGACGGGTAGTTTCATGGCCTCCCGGGTTTTTCGAGCTCGTATCAAGCTGCCTCATTGCGCCGCATTGACAGGGATCGAAGAGCAGGGAAACTACTGCGGCATCCATCCTCATCCGCGACGCTGGAATCGGTATGGCGGGGGAGTGGTTCGATGAGCTGAACGGTCCCGGATGGCTTGGGCACAAACTCTCTTGCGTGCCGCGGGACGACTAACCGATCAAAAATCTCAGATCTTACCAACCTGACACCGAATCTCCACTATTCGGGTTTGACCGCAGCGAGGTTTATCAGCGTTTCTTCCCTCTGTTCGGGAACACCGAAGCCGAAAAACTCGAACGCACCGAGATCAGGTCGGCTCCACCAAAGATACGGTAGCGATACGTTCTGTGGATCCCATGTAAAACCGTGAGCCCGAATTATCGCCATGTATTCGGTAGCGCTACGCTGCAAATGCATCGGGTGCCGAAACAACAGGCGAATGATCCAAGATTGGATGTAGACACGCGTGGATTCGGCGAACAACAAAAGCCCGCCGGGTTTGAGCACGCGATAAAATTGTTCCAGCGCCCTTTGCGGTTGAGTTAGATGGTGAAACGTCTGATGGCAAAACACCAAGTCTACGGTGGCATCGGGCATATCGAGCACCGCAATATCGCAATGACGGAGTTCTATCGGAACATTCTCCTTTGATGCTTCTACCCGGGCGCGCTGAAGGCATTTCTCTTCTGCGTCTACTCCGATCACGCGGCGCGGCGAAAACTGTTCAATCAAGAGCCGGAAGGACTTGCCTTGCCCGCATCCGGCGTCAAGAATAATCGGGTAGGAGGGCTTGCGCTTCGGAATCAGCCGTTCCAAATCCTTAATCGCTACGCAGAGCACGTGCCTGGTCCAAGTGTGAGTACCGAGAAACCAAAAGCCAATCCGGGTTTCGGGTACGAACGCTATGTTGTGATCGGAATGAGTCGTCATCATGCCGCGTCAGTTGAAGCGCTATCGAGTTAAGCTCGCTCAGAGTGGCGCGATCTGGGCGATCTGGTATAAGCTTGGCCTAAGCCGAAGGTTTCTACGCCTTGGCTCCAGGCTCTTTATAGGTATCGTGTCCCCGGAATCTACCCTCTGCGTTGCACTCCTTAGTTCCTGAGCCGCCGACTACTGCTGAGGCTGCTGCCGCCGATAACGGTCTTTCTTTTTAAGAACTCCAGGATTAGTTTCTCGGCCAGACGGTTGCCGTCGGCGTTGAGATGGTCATCTTTGTCACGGTAAAAATTCTCATCCCTTCGGGCTTCTAGGCGCGGCTGAGCACGCCCGCTGCTTTTGCGGTATGCGCCGCAATCGCATCCATCAGCCCCGGGGACAGGCAGTCATAAGGCTCAAGGCCCAGATCCTTCAGTTTTGCTCTTACCGCACTCATATCGTCTGGATTGGCACCGGACTCAATGATGGACGAGACAAAGGCCGCGAACTCCGGCGGTGCCCAGCCTTCATTCGAGGATAGTTCCGTATGAATGAAATCCAATCCAAAGAACGGATGCTTTTCGTTCTCGATGCGTGCGTACATATGTACCCGGCAGTTTTTGCAGGCGTGCCGTTTAATGACTGCATTCGGATCTACGACCGCTAACTTGTCCTCATTGGCAGTGACACGGAGCTTGCTGCGCGGTACGACCGCGACCTGAGAGAACAGCGCGCCAGCCGGCTTCCAGCACTTGGTGCACCCGCAGACATGGTTGTGGGCACACTGGCTTTCAATCACTACCGCCACCTTGCTGTCAGGGCAGTGGCAGACCAGCGTTCCACCAGCAAAGGTAGCAGCCGCGGGTTTCATGCCCTGATCAACCGCTGGATGTATGGAAATTGTCTTGGCCATTGTGAGTTCCTCCTTCTTCTAAGTTTCTACGGAACTTGCGAGGTATAACGTTTTTGAATTAAGCCGCCGCCGTAAACAAATACACCAGTCGCGGCGAGAACAACTCTCCTTCTCTGTGGACGATGATAGGCGGTTCTATCAGGGCTATTGCTACACGTCAAAGAGAAACTGTCGCGGCGAAGGCATCGAAGTAACTAAAGTAAGGCATTCGAATTTGGCGTAATGATGCGGGACAAAAATAAGTCCAAGAACTCAGGTGGACCGAGAGTCGAAGGGAGCGCATGGCGGGCGCGCTCAGGTATCCGAAGGATAATTCAAAACACACCTGCACCGGCAGTGAAGGAATCGCGGTTAGGGTGTCGCTGCGCAGCAGCTCCACCCTAACCGCTTCGAGAATTCCGCAAGCACGAGTCTGATCTAAAGGAACATTCCCCAAGCCAGAAAACCCATTCCGAGCAACCCGGCCATCGCACCAGCCGGACCGGTTACAAATTTCCACGCCAGAATGAGCGGTACAGCTTTTTTGATAGCATCGAAGGGAATTAACTTGTCCATTCCCCAACGGGCGATCAGATAACGCTCTCCGTCAAGAACACCAACGGCGATCGGATCTTTACTGACATCACGTTTACGCCACACCTCGACCTTATCAAACAACTCGGTCGCCCTTTGCACCTCTTCCGTCAACGCATAGGGAATCCCATAGGAAAAATGAAGGGACTCCTCCTTAATCGCCCTAGCGGAGATTCGGTTAATGTTCGCTGAGCGAACGGGAAGAAACAAGGTCCATACGCGCCAATCCTCCTGGGAAATTTTAGGGTACGGTATTGGCTTCGCGTCTCCCCCTGCCATGATGGATCCGCTATTTTCCAGCCGATAATTTTCGACAAACATAATTCACCCCCCTCTCTTAAAATTTCGCTTTAGTTTTCGATTTCTAGATGCAAACACCTCCAGAAGGTTTTTACATTTTCAGGCGCTGGCGGATTTTATTAGATCGATGTTTTTCTGCGACGCAAATTTCGTACCCTTAAAAACATGAAGGATCTAGCGAATTGCGTCCCTAAGGCGCAACAAACCGACAGGAACTGTCTCAAAGCCAGAACAAAAACTTTCTTTAAGATGTAAGGAGAGCTTGCTGAGGGTAAACACGCGCGAACACAAAATAAACGCCTGGCTAATCGCCAATCCAAAGAGCAGCAATCCGTCGTTAGCCTAATCTTTTTATCCTGTTATAACAATATCTTACAGAATATTGAGTAAACAATCACTTCATAGAATGATTCGGAATCGACAATTCGTTCCATTAATGGTCACGGTAATCGACTAACCCATGCTGCTATTCGTTATCTAATGATGTTGGATCATTAACGCGCACAATTTACCAACGGATGACTCATATTTGGGATACTTGGCTTTGCGATCAGCCCGAGGCTGCGTTTACGGCACGAACCGAAAAAGTTTTCATCAAACATCGCGAGTGTTTTTAATCGCAAATGACGATGCACTTGATGCTTGTCTTGGGAAAAGCATATTTTTCGCGGCAAATCACATGAGACTATTTTAGCTTGAACTCCTTTACGGTATCTTCGTTAATCTCCAAACCCAATCCCGGCTTTTCAGTCAAAGTTACCCAGCCGTCGACCGGTCCAGGCAAGTCTTTGTAGACGACATTCGCCGTCAGCCAGTTGTTCACGTGAATCTCGGCACGCCAGCCGTTGGGCACAGCCGCGTGCAAGTGAACGTCGAAGTGATCGCCGTTTCCGATCGGGAGATTGAATGCGTGAGCCAGACCCGCTGCTTTCATGCCCATGGTGAATCCGCCCACCGAAAGCACATGGATGTTTAAGAAATCGACGGAATTTTGCTTGACCAAGTCGGCCAGCTTGTAAAAATTATCCCACTGGCCCGCGGCTATCGGGATACTCGTATGTCTACGCAGTTCAGCCAATAGATGCGGATCATTGTGCACGATGGGCTCTTCAAACCACATCAAATTGTACGGTTCGAAGCGCTTGCACCAGCGGATCGCGGCATCGAGCTTCATCAGGCAATTGGCATCGGCCATCAATTCGACGTTATCACCGACCGCTTCGCGCACCGCTCGGATACGGGCTTCGTCTTCCGCCGGATTGTCTTCGCGATGCTCGCCGCTCGCTCCCGATGGATCCATTTCGCCGCGAATGTTGGAACGTCCCACCTGAATTTTGAGCCTAGTCTGTCCATTGGTCACCCAGTAGTTTGCCGCTTCCGCCAGTTCGTCGCGGTCGTAGGCGCGCAATCCGAAGGTGATATAAGCCGGAATGGCCTTCTGTGCTCCCCCTAGCAGGCGCCACACGGGCGCGTTGTAGAATTTGCCTTTGATATCCCAGAGCGCCACGTCGATGGCGCTCACGGCAAAGTTCCACACGCCGGCGTGGGCGCGGGTGTTGAACTTCCACAGCATCTGATGCATCAAGCGCTCGTTCTCCAGCGGGTCCTTGCCCTTTAGAAACGGCGCGAGATCCTGTTGGATGAAAGCTGCCGTGGCCGAGTGCATAAAACCGCCGAACTGAGAAACGCCGACAATGCCATCGTCGGTTTTGACTTTTAGCAGACGCACCGCGGTGGGCACCGGCTGTTTGAAAAGCGGCGGCGTGACGGGAATATTTTGTAGCTCGAGAATTTCAATATCGGCGATCTTCAAAGCAGTTCTCCTTTGTCGTTTGTTTACCATGTCGATGCCAGCAGTTACGAGAAGATCACGTACTCGGCTGATCGGTCATGCTGGCTCGGCGCAGTCATACTAATCTGGAGGAATCGTCGCCGGCAAGCGGAAAAGGCGAATGGTTGGGGCCAATAGCCGATCCGGGTGTACAGGCAAGATGAATGAGTCGGTGTGTAAGGGTTCAATGTGCTCCGCAAACCTGATCCTGGACGATCTTGTGGTGAATGGCTCAGCCTGTGCTTTATGTGGCAACTCGTGCTAAGTGAGATTTGGGTTGACCCGCGATCATTTTGTCGATCAACTTGTTGGCCCAATGTTTGATCGCTCATTAACGGCGCGATCTGCAGGAGGAACAACGCATGCGGTTTGGGACTTTCAGTTACAATCAGGCACGACCGCGGGTGCCGGAGCGGCAGGCGTTTGAGGAACTACTCGAGCAGATCGAGTTGAGGGGTCTCGCCAGAGCCTGTACTTTAACCCGGCAAACTTTTTTCCCACTAGGATTGTAGAAATGGTAATGGTGCAACCCATCGATTGAACGCGCCAAATCGGCTGGCACCTTTAGGCTCATTGTGACCGGGCGCGGGAGGCGTTCAGGTGTTTGTGGCGATCGCTTTTTTAATGTGCTGACAAATACTGACGAGCGCCGCGTTTTGTTCGGCAGTCGACAAGCTATCGAGCGGACGGCCAACGTCGTAGGCTGCCTGGAAGGCCCCGAGCTCGGTCTCTTTGTATAAACATGCGCTTAAGTAGACCCATAAAATCGTAAGCCCGTCTTGTTCAGCGGCCTTCAAAAGCGGCGGAAGCTCGTGATCGGCGATGAATTCGGACGCGAGAAACTCCGGACTTACAAGCAGCACCGCAACTTTTGCCGACGCTAGCGCTTTGGTGATCTCGTCACGCCATTTTTTACCCGGCTTGATTTGAGTATCGTCCCACATTGCGATGCTGTTCTTGCGCACGAGGGGCCTTAGCATCGTTTGAAGTTTTTCCAACCACTCTCTGTTCTTATGGCTATAGCTGACAAAGACTCTATCCCGCGTTCGATTCTCCTCGGCCACTGGATCGGAAGACTCTGTCTTATGATCGGCAAACTCCGGAACGCGAGCAGCGAACCGGGCGATGAATGGAATGAAGTCCATCTCCTGCAGCAGCCCTCGATGGTCATAGAGATAAATTTCGACGCGTATTTCTCTTTCGCTTTTGAGCAGAGCCGAAGCAATAACTTTTGCCATCTGTGCGGCTACTCTGTCTAATGGGAACGCAGCGGTACCTGCCCCAAGCGCGGGAAATGCGATGGAGTTCACCCGCAGAGCCTCGACCAGCCCCATACAGCGATCTGTCGCTTTTTGTAAAACCTCCTCCGGTAATGCTTCAGCGGCTTCCGCGCCGCGAGTAATCACATGAAAGATGTAATGAGCCGGAAGATTGCCAGCTGTTGTTATGACGACGCTTCCCAATGGGGCGGGTATCTTCTTAGCTGCGTCAAGGGCAATATCGTCACCTCCAGCGCGTCGTATCGCTAACGACACCCCACCGCTCATAGATAGGTAACAGTCATCTGAACTCACAATGACCTGCGTATCCGAGTTTGTGATATCGCCGAACTCAATAATCAACTGAGAGCGGCCGAATTGGTATGAAATCTTTCGCGCCACGGGAATGTTTTTGATTGGATGAGCGCAGCTACTTTGGCGGGATGTTTGCCGGCGCTTTGTTCGATATTGGTTTGACGGTTCGTAGATAGCGATACATGGCGCGAACATCTTCCTCTTTCATATTGGCGTAGACGTTCCACTCCATTGGCGAAACTGCGTACTTGATGCCGTCCGGTCTGATGCCGTGTTTAAATGTATGGACGAACTGGTCTTCGGTCCAGCGGCCAATGCCGGTTTCCGAATCCGGCGTAAGGTTCTTCGCATAGACGCGAGCGCCGCGCGGTCCGGCAAAGCCGGCGATCTGGGGTGGGCCGGCTTTAGCGCCGGCGAATTTTGCTGGAACGCCGGAAAGAAAGAGGCTCATGTCCGATTGGCCGTTCGGTCCCAACGGCGTGTGGCAGCCGGCACAGTGGCCGAGATAATTCACCAGATAATGACCCCTCTCGAGATAACTCGTTTGCTCCCAATCGGCGGGAATTGTTTCTCCAGTTGAATTAAAAGCACAGGCTGCGCCAACCAGGCTCAATGCGCCGAACGTCAGCCAGAGTAAACCCTTCGATTTCATCTTGAGCTCCACTTACTTATGATCAACGGGAATTTTCTTCGGAGGGGTATTCTTGATCGGCTTGATCGTCCTGAGATACGCCCATAGCGATTTGAGATCCCGATCGGTAATTTTCTGAAATGCATCCCAAGGCATCTGCGCGTCGAGCACGCGGCCATCCGGCGTAATGCCGGTTTTCATCGCCC
>WHTF01000086.1 GCA_009379725.1 Deltaproteobacteria bacterium | reverse complement strand
GTTATCGCGCATCGCTCAAAGACTCACGAGCCAACCTCGGACTTGGTACCCTAGTAACGGCCGTTTGTTACTGATATTCCAGGTGCCGTTAAGACGCTGCCTTGAAACCGTAAAACTTCTGCGGGTTCTCCCACGCAATCCGCTGCTTGTCGGCATCGGAAATGTCTTGCCGACCGTGAAACATCCGCACCGTTTTCGGCCAGGAGGTATCCCATTGGGGATAATCGGAAGAGTAAAGAAGCTTGCCGGCGCCGATGCGGTCGATGACATAGGGAACCGTCGATTCCTCCAGTTCAAACGCGTAAAAGAATTGATCGCTATTCATGTACTCGCTGGGTTTTTTCTTCAGGAGCGGCGCTTCCATGGCGCCGCGCTTTTCAAACTCTTCATCCAGGCGGTCCATTAAGAAAGGAACCCAGCCGCAACATGCTTCGAGCGCGGCGATGCGCAACTTGGGAAACTGTTCTGGAACGCTGGCGAAAATGAGGCCCGTGAGCGCGGCCATGCATTCAAATGTAAAAGAAAGGCTGTGGACGGCGATAAAATTATCGAACCGGCCGTGCATCCGCTCCGCCGCCCGAATACCGCCATGCAACGCCAATCCGATGGCAAGACGCTCGACCTCTTCATAAAACGGCCAATACTCGCGTCTGCCGATATTCTGGTCGCGCACGTTGGTCGGCATCATCACGCCGACTAAGCCCAGCTGTTCCACCGATCGGCGCACCTCTCGAATTGCAGCGTCGACGTCCTGCAGAGCAACCATGGCGACGCCTTTGAGCCGGCGCGGATCGGCGGCGCAAAATTCGGCGAGCCAATCGTTGTAGGCCCGGGCGATATCGGTGGCCAGCGCAGTCTCTTTTTCGGAGTTGAGAGAAAGGTGCGTCGGGAATATACCACCTGGATATCGATGCCGTCCAGGTCCATATCGGCGAGCTGCACCTTCGGATCTTCATTGCGCTTGCCGAGAGTGCCTCCGAAAGATCGGTCCCAAGCTTCCGACGTGAAGAGCGGACGGTTTCGATGGGCATCGTTCAAATGTTTTTTGAGACTCTCCAATGATTCGGTGACATGACCGTCGGCATCGATGATCGGGAAATTTTTCATATCGGCTTCTCCTGGTTGGTCGATTTATTGACCGCGCCGGTTTGTGCGAACGAGATCACTTTAGGATTTGTCCTGCGCCGGGACGCCAAGATATTCGAATTTTCGTCCGTCGAATTGGATGCCCGGTTTGCCAAGCACCTGCTGGAGAAGCAAACCGCCGATGAAATGGCCGATGGTCAGGCCGTCGGGTTTGGCGACCTTGTAGACGTGATTTGCCGAGATCAAAGTTCCGGCTCCGGTCATGTTCTCAACGACGAAAGTAGGATTGCCGGGAATGTGCTTGCCTAGATGGCGCGCCAGCAGCCGCGTATAGGTATCGTAACCGCCGCCCGCGGAACCGCCGACAATAATTCTGACTGTCTTGTTTTTGTAAAACGGTTCTTGAGCGATGGCCGAAGTAGCCGCTCCAAAAAATAGCAAGCCCGTTGCCATTACCGCAGTCAAAAGAAATTGCCGATTCGCCATGAGATCTCCTTCGTGAGTCATTTCTCCGCCGCGACTTTGTCTGTGAAGTTTGGAATCAACACGGTACTTTAGTTGTTGCAGAGTTTTCGGATTATTAGCAATAATACTTTGCGATGCAACTTGCATCGCGGGTACGGTGTGGACATTATCGGATCTTAAAGAAGGGGGGCATCGCCAAATGCAGTATCGCCATCTCGGCAAACAGTGCCTGAAGGTCTCGGCTATTGGTTACGGCTGTCCGACATTTCAAGGCACGCTTGGCGCCGCCGATGAGAGTCGGGATATCCGAGTCATCCACCGCGCCATCGATCTAGGCGTAAACTTTATCGACACCGCGGATCACAACAACGGCAACAACGAGGAGCTCTTAGCCAAGGCCCTGAGGGGCAAACGGGATGCGGTGGTGCTGACATCCAAGTTTGGCAATCTGCGTGGCCAGCCGTGGGCCAAGGGTCGAGACGTCGATGCGCGCCCCGAATATGTGCCCGTCGCCTGCGAGGCGTCGCTGCGGCGTCTGCAGACCGACACCATCGATTTGTATTATTTGCATCGGGTCGATCCGCAAGTTCCCATCGAAGACACTATCGGCGCCATGGCGCGACTCATCGAGCAGGGGAAGATTCGCCACATCGGCCTAAGCGAAGCCGGGCCGCAGACCATTCGCCGCGCTCATGCCGTTTATCCGATTACTTCGGTGCAAAGCGAGTATTCTTTATGGACGCGCGACTATGAGGCCGATACCATTCCGGTGGTTCGAGAGCTGGGCATCGGTTTCGTTTCCTACTATGCTCTGGGCCGCGGCTTCTTCGCAGGCGCAGTGAAAAATCTGTCCGACCTGGACGCTAGGGATGGGCGGCGCAAAGCGCCCCGCTTCTACGAAGAGAATTTTCAACACAACGCCCGATTGCTCGACGCATTACAAGATATTGCCGGCGATAAGAAATGCACGCTGGCGCAATTATCGCTCGCATGGATACTGCACCAGGGTGACAACTTTGTGCCGATTTTTGGAACACACCAGGTCGCCCATTTGGAAGATAACGTCGGCGCCGCCCAGATCATTCTGACGCCCAACGAGCTTGCCGAAATCGACAAGCTGTTTCCGCCAACAGGCGCGGTTGCCGGCGCGCGTCATGATTATGACCGGTCGAAGGAACTCAACATATAAGAAACAGTTCCAAATGTTCCAGTCGTTCCAACGAAAGACGTATGCGGCCACGACCGCGATCATCTCACGCTGATTCTGTAAGGTCGTTGACCCGCTCCTGCATCCCACGGGACGCGGGGGAGGAAAGAGGTGGGGTTGAACGTTGAACCTTTGAACTTTTGAACGGAAGGGTTTGTTTGCTCAGACCGACTCCGCCGACGGCATGACTTCGCCGCACGTCTTGCAGGTCCTGAAGTCTTCGTTGCCGAAGAATCGAGCATAAGCCTTAGAGACGGGGTCATCGGCATAGTCCTTGACGATGAATGTCTCCTCGTGGAGCAAGCCGTCGCATCGGGCACAATACCAGTGGAAGCGGTCGATTTCGCCGGCGCGTCTCTTCCGTTCCGAGATGAGGGCGAAGGCATCGGGCGGAAAGCGCGGAGAGTGGGGCGTGCCCGCAGGCGTGTGGATGATCGACCCCTCAGCGATCAGCGCGATCTCTTCCTTACCCTCTGCGGTGCGATAGTGCAGGCGCATGTCACCCTTGATCATGTACATCGTTTCGTCGCTGGGATTGATGTGAAACTCGCTGCGGTATTCCCGGCCGCGGGCGATGAAGACCAACGTGTCGGGCTGCTGCCATAAAACACGAACGCGCCGGCCGCTCTCCGCGAGTTCGCGAGCGGTGTCGAGTAAGCTGACTATCGGCATTTGCAGCATGCCACTCTCCTTCTGTCGATTAAGACGCCCTTCATCATTAGGGGTAAATGTACGAATTTTACCTGCTTAAAACAATCTGAACGGTTTGAACGTCTCGAACCGCTTGATCGTTTTGAACCCTTAATCTGGGCGTGCCGGAGATCAGTGTAACTCGGATGCCGCCAAACCAACAAAACCAACTCTTTGCATTGAGCCAGTGATCTGCGTAAGACTGTTTAAAGTTTCAATCCGAACGAGCAGCCGTGCAAAGCCTTTGGAATTTTAGAACCCTCCGCTCCCTCAGACATCGAAACTTCCGTCTTCTTTTGGAAGGCGCCTTGATATCGAGCTCCGGGGACTTTATGCAAAACGTCGCCCAGAGCTGGCTTGTCTGGGAGCTGACACGCTCGCCTGTCGCTCTCGGACTAATTGCGTTTTTCGATACGCTTCCGAGGCTCCTGGTCGGCGCCGTCGGCGGAGTTATCGCCGACCGCTTTGACCGGCGACGTGTGCTGTTCATCACGCAGGGTTTGGCGATGAGCCAGGCAATTATCTACTGGCTGGCAGTGGAATTTGACTTCATTCAGTTCTGGCACATTGCCGTGCTGGCCTTCTTTTTGGGCGTGGTCCATACCATCAATCAAACGGCGCGCCAATCGCTGGTCAACAGTCTGGTGCCGAAAGAGGAACTGCTGAACGCGATCGGCCTGCAATCCTCGGTGTTCAATTTTTCCAAGATTCTCGGCCCGTCAGCGGGAGGCGTGATCATCGCGTTCATCGGCGTTGCCGGCTGCTTTCTCATCAATGCGCTGAGCTTCGTCGCGTTGCTCTTTAATCTCTATCTAATGGAACTGCCGCCATGGGAAAAGCGCCGCGATACTCAAGGTTTGTGGGAGGACATCAAAGAAGGATTCAGTTACGTGCGCAACAATCGCCGGATACTCTATATCGTCGGAATTTCCTACGTGGTGGCCGTGTTCGGCGCGCCGTACAACCGATTTCTGCCGATGTTTGCGACCAATATCCTACAGGTGGGACCGACCGGGTTCGGTCTTTTGATGGCGGCGCCCGGACTGGGCGCGACGGTGGCGGCTTTGACTCTCGCGACGGTGAAACGACTTCGGGTCGGAGTGCACGCGATTTGCTACTGTGTGTTGGGATTCGCGTTTTCCCTCACTCTTTTCGCCTTTTCTCATTCTTTCGTTTGGTCGCTTATTTTTCTCGTCATGGTTGGGTTTTCTCAAATCGCCGAGCGCGCGCTGTCCAACACGGCCATCCAAATCGCAACCCCGACCAATTTGCTGGGGCGAGTTTTAAGTTTGTTTTTTATGGACCGGGGCCTTTGGTCTCTGGGCAGCGTACTGATCGGTACGTCGGCCGCGGCGATCGGCATCGACTGGAGCTTCGGCGTGTGCGGCGCGGTCTGTGCGATCGCCGCTGCCGGTTTGCTGTACGTTACCCGCAGAGGGCCGCTTTCTCCCGCCACCGGCGCGGTTGCTTCCCGCGCTTGAATTTGATCGTCCTACCGAGTGATTGGCGGGCGGGACAATGAATAACAGGCAAATCGTTGACCATACGTGAGAGTGCTCCCTCTCCCGCGAGTGCGAGAGGATAGGAGTGAAGGTGCTCGATAATTTACGCGATGATGGGTTCGCGCATCGGAATATGGCTGGGAATTTTCGGCACGCGCGTGCGCGGCTGGCCGTTCACACCTGTGTTGCCAAGTTAGAGAGGGTGGGTGAAGGTCTTGCGTGTCATCGTGGTCTAATCAACGGTGTTTTTAGCTGAACTGAAGAAACTATTCGAATCCATACAATGCCGCGGGATTGTCGACGAGGATCTTTTTTCTTACTTGTGGGTCTGGCGCGAATTCAGCCAACAAGTCCACCAGGTCGCCGTCGTTGGGCGTGTGACCGGGGGCGAAGTTGTTCGAATGGGGCCAGTCGGTGCCCCAGATGACGCGATCCGGTGCCGCCGCTATGACAGCGCAGGCGTAGGGGATCACTTCGACGAATGGCAGCCCGAAATAATCATGCACCTGGGTATTGCAGATTTTGTCGGCGCCGCTGACCTTTACCCAGACGTGCTTATCGATCAAAAGATCGAGCAGCAGTTGAAATGCCGGCTGGTTCAAACCCTGCGCCGGGTTGACCCGCGCGATATGGTCGATCACGACGGGTACAGGCAGCGCGCGGATGCGCTTTTCCTGCTCGAGCAGACTCTTGGTATCGATGTGGAGATCGACCGACCAGCCCAGCCAGGCGATGTGCTCGACACAGCGGTCGAAGATATCGAGTTTTACGTTGCCGCGCGGCCGGTCGAGCAGATTGAACCGAACGCCGCGTATGCCGCCGTCGTGCAGCCGTTGCAGCTCGCTTTTAGCGGTATGATCGTCGATGCGGCCGACGCCGCGAAAACGCCCGGCTGAATGAGTGATCGCGTGGAGTGTCGCTGAATTGTCAAGCCCGTGCACGCTTGGCTGAACGACCACGGCTCGTTCGATGCCAATCACCTCAAGCATTTTGAGGTAGTGCTCCAACGGCGCCGCCGGCGGCGTGTACTCATGGGTCGAAACAAATGGGAATTGCTCGGGTGGGCCGAATACGTGGAAGTGCGTATCGCAAGCCTTGGCCGGCGGAGTGAAGCGTGGTTTCTTGGTATTCGGATCAGGCGGATAGCAGTAGGGCATCGGTATGTTTCTCCTGGCCCCATTCTTAGCGCGATCCGATGGCGGGTGTCTACTTGCGATAGAGCTGAAAAAAATCCACTTGGTCCCGGATGGGTCTGGGGTTAAAAGTTAGCCATCTGGGTTAAATGGCGCTGGCGGACAAACGAACCGGAGGACAAACGACAATGAACCGATTTTTGATCCAATCGCACGGCCGGCTCCAGGAATGGGTTGCGGAGGAGAAAGTATATTTCAATGATGAAGGATTGAATTGCGAATTCGTCGTAAAACATCATAACTTGGTCCGCCGGTGTGCAGACTGTGGAGTCCGCACCGGCGGGAATCGAGCGCAGCCTGATATCGATATGGAGCCGGAGCTCTATAAACACTATTTTCTGCGAGAACTGCCGGAGAGATACCACGGGCTGGTGGATGTCCGCATGTTCGGCCCCGGCGAACGGCTCGTGTTCGAGGCTTACCCGCGAGAAGCGTTCGAGCGCACACGCAAGTGGATCGAGTCGTGGAATCTTTTTCCGCCGGAACAGACTGGCGCCGGCGGTTATGACGGCGCGTAGCGCGAGATCCCTTCGACGACTTGAACGTATTGAACGATTTAATTTTTGAACGACGAAACTACTAGAACTTCATCTGTTTCAGCATCGCCTGCGTCAGCGGGCTCTTCGGGTCGGCCAAGTGCTCCGACATCGTGTAGTGATTGGCGCCGGGCACGATGAGATATTCAGAGTTCACGCCGTGCTCTTTGCATAGGTTGAAAAAATCTTCCGACATTTGCTGCCAGCCTTTGGGTTCAGCACCGCCGACGGCGATGACGACGGGACAGATGGGCCGCGGGGGATGAAGGAACGGGCTGTTTTCCGTTGCCAATTCCGGCGTGAGTCTAACTTGTTGTTGCACGCTGATGCGCATGACCATTTCGAGATCGTAAACGCCGGAAGTGGCGACGGCGCCTTTGATGAAATCTCTCGGCAGGCCTTCTTGCTTCCAATCGTGCGCCAATGCCATGGCCGTCAAGTGCCCGCCGGCCGAATGGCCGGAGATGTAGAGCTTCGACGGGTCGCCGTTATAGCGCATGATGTTTTTGAATATCCAGGCGATGGCCGAGCGCGTCTGCCGAACGATATCCGAGACCGTTACAGCGGGACAGAGATCATACTCGACAAGGACGACGGTTGCGCCGAGTTTGGTGAAGACGGGAACGAAGTTGCAGTTATCCTCTTTACTGCCGCTGCGCCAGTAGCCGCCGTGAATATAGATCAGCACCGGACCCCCGGTTTGATCCGCGGCGAAAATATCCAGAATCTCGCGCCGCGAACTGCCGTAGGGCACGTCGAGCCATGATTGAGCGGTGTCGCGCACTTTGCGCGCCTGTTCGGCTCGCTTCTTTGCGAGCTGCGGATATTCCGGCACCGATTCGCGTGGATTATACTGATATTCCATCTCATCCTGGCGGAATCCTTTGTAAACGATCTCATTCATGGTGATTGGTCCTTTGGCGGTTATTACAGTTGTGTATATGGCCGACGGCGATAATGGCCTGCCTCTAGAGACCGTAATTGAGTACGCTTCTCAATGTCAATGATGAAAAGGTAGCGGTAAAGACTCACATAACGCCGAATTCAATGGAAGAGTCTTTGGAGTTTTGACCTGGGCGAACGCTGAGATCCGCATCGACGAAGTTTTTGGTACACGCGATCGTTAGAGGAATCAACGCCGAAGGCCTTCTCTTTGCCTGGACTGTACACCGCGGGCACGGTCCGGTTGTAAACGATGTTGCCGGCTTATACTCAATCGCTGGCTGAGCCGGCTGCTCTGCGAATCATATTTGATGCGGTGTGGTATCCAAAAGTATCCCTCATAGTGGTTTCACCCAAAGAATTCCACCCTTACGTGAAAAAAATCCATTGGAGAAGCGCGCCAACGGGTACCCAAAGACAATTCGAAGGAGTGGCACGACGCGTGCAAAGAAGAACTGCAGGGAGTGAAAATCTAGAACAGAAAGGAGGTGAGAAAAATGAAAAAGAGTATGTCGCTTCTAACCAACTTGCTTTTGTCTTCGACGTTGTTCTGGGGAGTGCCTAGCGCGAGCGGCCAGGAAGCAATCCTTAGGGTCCCTGTCGAGAGCACCGGTTATTGCCATATGAAGTTCCCGTCGATCCGCGAAGATACGCTCTTCTCGGTTAACCCGACGTTTGATGAAAGCGCCGGCAACATTATCGATTTCTACGGCTCGTGTGATCACGATCCGCCAGGAGTAGATGAAGTTCGAACGCAGAAGAAACTGCTTCTGCGCGGTTATTCCAGCGACGGCGAGTAAATGACGCAGCCAGCGGCACTCTAGGGGAGGGCAGGTCCCTTCCCTAGAGCGTCACATTTTTGTGTGAAGTGATTCGTTCGGATTCGCACCATGATCGGCCAAGCTCAACTCCGGTACAGCTCATCGTAGTTTTTCATTCCCAGTTGTCTCGTGCCCCCTTCCAGCTCGTGAATCATCGTCAAAAGCTTTCTACAGAGCGGGGTGGGAATATTCGTTTTCTCGCCCTGGTGAACGACGTACGCCAGCGTAAATTCGGCTTCGGTCTTGATGCCGTTTTGAATCTGCCGCAGCGGCCCTTTGCGGTCGTCGTCTTTCCATGACTTCGCCATTTCATTAACGATGGCGAGCCGTTTTTCAATCGGATTGCACGGGTGAAGATCCGGTGGATTGTATTCGGCAAGGGGAATGAAGCGCGCGCCGGCCGCGGTTCCTACCGAAACAACTTCTGCTAAGAAATCGACAAGCAGGCGCCGGTTGGCAGCGCCCGCACAACTGGTCGCCAGAGAGACGTCCGCCAGCGAACCGAAGAAGCCTAGGCACGTGTATGTAAGCTTGCTCCAAAGCACGCCGAGGATATTGTCGGAGATCTCGGTTTCCATTGCCGCCTCGAGCAGCTTGTGGAGAGTCTGCAGCTGCGGTGTCGTTTTGCCGTGAAGATGGCCGATATAGAGGTGCCCGCGCGTGGCCGTATGAAGATGACCGGGCGCAATTCTGCGGCAACCCATGCGGATTGCCATGCCGACGGTGCGATCGGCTCCGACCTGCTGTTGCAGCAGGGGAGGGTTGATGCCGTTTTGCATCGAGACCAGCAAGGCATTCTCGTTAAGATGCGGCAGCACGGTGACCAGCGCATCAAGTGTGTAATTCGACCGCACCGCGATGAAGCCGATGTCGAACTTGCCCTGGATTTCGTTTGGCAAGACGATATTGATGGAGATATTAAACGGGCTGTCCGGCACGTCCACCCGCAGTCCGTTGGCGCGGATCGCCTCCACATGTTCTTTGTCGACATCGACGAAAGTCATGTCGTAGCCGGCGCGCGCCAGCCGGCCGCCAATAATCCCACCGATGGGTCCCGTGCCGATAACGATCATGCGCATAGTCGTAGAATCCTTTGTGGCATCTTGCTGAACGATTCATACATATTTGAAAAGGACCAAAGCGGTCAACCCATCTTGCGCGAATCTGTCCCTTGACCCTCGTTTCTGAACTCTTCTATACTCCAACCATGATCCACGCCGGAGTAGGACAGTCCGCCGAACCGTCCACAGAGAAAGCCGCCGAGCACGCGTTCGCCGCAGCATTCTCCCAAGCGGGCGTAAATCAGGCCGATTGGGCCGTGGTGTTTTTCACCGCCGAGCACCTGCGCGATCAGCAAAGACTGAGTAGCGCGTTGCGGCGCGCAGCGGGCACGGACCGCGTCGTCGGTTCCAGCGCTGCCGGAGTGTTAACCGGCGCGGGTGAAGTTGAGGAAAGTCATGGACTGGCGGTCCTTGTCGTGGCCGCGGATCGGTTGCAGGCTGATCCTTTTCTGTTCGCGCCGTTGCGCGGACATGATGCGGAAGTGGCCGGTCAGATCGCGAAAATGGCTACGCCTGATCCGGGTAAAAAGCTTCTTACGGTTCTCTTGCCGGACACCTATAACGGCCAACCTCAGCACTTGCTGCAAACTGTTCAGAGCCACATCGGCTATTCCCCGGTGGTCGGAGCGGGCTCGTCGGAGAGCGGGATTGCCGGCGCCACATTTCAACTTTGCCGCGACAAGATAGCGACCAATGCCATCGCCGGGTTACATCTCTCCGGACCGTTCCAGTCGCTCATCGATATCACTCAAGGATGCCAGCCGATCACCGAACCCCTGGTGATTACCAAAGCGGATGGAAACCTTATCCACGAGATCGATCATCGTCCGGCCTTTGAGGTATTTACTTCCATGCTCAAGGGACCGCTGCTCGAAGATCTCAGACGGGCGCTTATGTTTGTCTTTGTCGGTCTGCCCGCCGATCGCGAGCGTAATCGGGTGGGTCCAGGCGAATATCTCGTGCGCAATATCATAGGCCTGGATTCTTCCAAGGGAATTATCGCAGTCGCCGAAGAAGTGCGGGAGGGGCAGTCCATGATCTTCACACTGCGCGACGGCCAACGTGCGCGGGAGGATTTGGCGCAAATGCTGCAGCGCCAGGCGCAACGGTTGAACGGGAAGAAACCCGCCTTCGGTCTCTACTTCAATTGTTGCGCGCGGGGCGCTTCGCTCTACGGCATTCCCGGCATCGACAGTGCGTACATTTGCCAGACGCTGGGCGAGTTTCCCTTGATCGGAATGTTTGGTGGCTACGAGCTTGCTCCGCTGGGCGGCGCTAACCATCTTTTCGCTTATACGGGAGTGCTGGCACTGATCGGTGAAGAGGAATGAGAGAGGTGTGGGGCGGTCAGTTCAAGGTTCAATAGTTCAAAAGTTCAACGTAAGACAATTCACACTGCAATTGGCAACTCCATAAACCGCTGATGACCTGTGTTCTTGCTTGGAAGTTCTTTTATATCGTCAAAAAACTTGAGATTATTTCGAATTTTTTCTTTCCTGTCATCCTGAGCCAGGGGCGAAGGATCTGCTTGCTCTGTCCGCAACGTCTTGGCAGGATTCTTCGTCGCAGCGCTTCCTCAGAATGACATCCTCTACTTATTAAACCATTCTTCAGCAGCCTGCTACCGGCTGCCGAGACGCTTGCGCTTATTGGCGAGATAATCCACGACAATATAATTGCCCATCTGATCGGGCGAGGTGTAAAAAACCCGGCCGGCATTGAGGCGGGAAAGCTGGTCGACAAAGCCCTGGCGGTAGAAATCGGCGCCGAGCATGAAAGTGTTGATCTTGATGCCGCTTTGCGTGCAGCGCCTTACTTCTTTGAGAGTTTCGCGCACGATTCGGCTGTGCAGCATGGCTGAGCCCCAGCCGCTGTGAAGCCTGCCTCCCTGGTCGAGGGTCGCCGCGGTGGGTTCGCCGTCGGTGATGAGAATGATCTGCCTGTTTGCCGACCTGTTTGATCCGAGGAGCTGGCGCGCAAAGCGCAGCGCTTCTTTAATGTCGGTGCCGTGCTCCATGAAATAGGTCAATGAAACAATCGATGGAAGGTCTTCGGCCCTGATGATCTTGGCGTTGGAGCGAAACGCCACCAGATGCAGTTTGTCCTGCGGAAACTTTGTTTCGATCAAACGGTGCAGCGCGAGCGCTACTTTTTTTCCGGCGTGCAAAGCATCGTTCATGAGCATCGAATAACTCACGTCGATGCACAGCACGGTTTCGCTGTCGGTGGAAAACTCGTGGCGATGAACTGAAAAATCTTCCGGACTGATCCGCAGGGGAATGCTGCGTTTGCCCCTTTCCAAAGCATTCATCAAGGTTTCGCTGATGTTCACATTGAGTGGATCGCCGAACTCATAGCGCTTGGTTTGTTCAAGTTGCTCGCCTTCAGAGCCGCGCATCGCCGTTGAATGATCGCCCCAGCGGTTCTTATTTAACATCTGGAAGATTTCTCGCAGGGCCTTATCGCCGATCTTTCTCATCCCCTTCGGCGTGAGTCTCATGCCGTGGCCGGTCCGTACGATGTAGCCTTCTTCTTCCAGCATCTGTTCGACGCCCTTGAGATACTTGAGCTGCTCGAAAGCCTCCTCGCCCAAGAGATTGCGGATTTCTTCCAGGTCCAGATCGGACGGATCGCCCATGCCGCGCTGGCCCCAGCGAAGAAATTTTTCCAAACCGCGCAATTGTCCGAGAAGTTGGCCGGCTTCGCCCATGCCCATGCGCTGCGATCCTTGAAATGGGTACTGGTTCATCAGCTGTTCCAACTGCTGCATCTGGTTCATCATATTGCTGAGCTGCTGCAACTGGTCCTGAGTAAGGTTGTCGAGGTTGTCCAGCATATTATCTAAATCATCAACCGTAGCATCGAGCATGTTGGGCAGATTCTTCAGAAAATTTTCGTCCTCGAGGAGCTTGTTCATCTGATCCAGCATATTCATCATACCCTGATAGTCCTGTCCGCCGGGATTGAGGGGCTGTTGCGTGCTGCGATCGGAGACTTGATTTTGCAGGCGGTTGCGCAGTTCCTGATAGCGTTGGTAGGCCTCCTGCATCTTCCGGTTCATCTCTTCCATGTTATCGGCATAGCGGCCGGAGAGACGCTCCATGAAGTTGCGCATCTTATCGTGATAGGCCTCGAGCTTTTCCGCCAAGCTGTTGAGCTTATCGCTGAGCTGCTGGGTTTCTTCCGGAGAGAGTTTGAAAGAGTCGGGTGAATACTTGTTCAGCAACTCCCGCCTTTTTTCATCGGCTTGGCGAAGAAAGTCGCGCAATCCCTTGATCGACCGCTGGCCGTCTTCCGATGTCAAGCCACGCCGCATGAGGTCGCGCAGAGCGCGCCGCACACCTTCTTCTTCCAGAAGGTTGTCGGATAGGTGTTTGAGTAGATCTTCCGTGGTAGGAAAGAGAACTTGCTGAGTGCCATCCCAGTGGGTGTAGCGATGGATTCTCATATGGCTTGACTATATCCCAGTTCATTTGCGAAAAAAACCCCATTTTGCGGATTGGCGAATCGCTACTGAAGAGCGCCATGCGCCGGGGTGGCCGAAAGCATCGGAATCAGATATGAATAATTTTTAAGGACCGTTTCGTTAAGCATGATTGCCAGTGAATACGTTATCATCGGCGCCGGCTTTGCCGGTGCCGCGACCGCTTATCATCTCGCGCGCCGCGGCGTGACCGATATCATCTTGTTGGAACAAGAGGCCATTCCGGGGTTTCATTCGTCGGGGCGCAATGCGGCGATGGTTCGCCAGTGTGTTTCCGAGCCTGCGCTTTTTTCTCTTACCCGCGATGGAGCGGCTTTCCTGCGCAATTTGCCGGCGGATTGGCCCGAACCTGTTCAGTTCAAGCAGATCGGCTCGCTCCTTCTGGGCAGCGGAGAAGGTTGGCAAAAGCTGCAAATCGACGCCGCAAGAGGGCGCAGTCTCGGAGTAGACGTCGAGTTGTGGACGCCATCGCAGGCCCGGCAGCATGTTCCGGTGCTCGATGACGCGGAATTCGACGGCGCCCTGTGGTGCGCTACCGACGGGGTCATCGATATTCACGGGCTGCTCTCGGGCTATTTAAAATACGCCGGGGCTCATGGAGCGCGAATGTTTTTTGGCGCCGAAGTGGGCGCGATCGAGCGCCGCGCTGATGGCGGCTTTGAACTGCGTACGGACGGCGGGATCATCACAGCGCGCACGGTCATAGACGCAGGCGGCGCATGGGCCAATCCTGTGGCAGCAATGGCGGGAGCGGTGGCGCTGCCTCTCAAGCCGTGCCGGCGCCATCTCTTTACTTCGCCCCCGTTGTCCTGGGTCGATGCGCAATGGCCATGGGTATGGGACGTGACCCACGATGTTTATTTTCGGCCGGAGGGGGAAGGGCTGCTGCTTTGTGCCTGCGATCAAGAGGAGTTACCGCCGGGAGACCCGCCGGTGGATCCAACCATTCGGGAGAGGCTGGCGGAAAAAATTCAGCGCTACATGCCCGGCCTCTCGGATGTGTCGATCCATAAATATTGGGCCGGCTTGAGAACGCTTGCCAGTGACGGCCGTTTCGTCATCGGTTGGGACCCCCGGATTCATGGCTTCTTTTGGGTTGCCGGACTGGGGGGCCACGGGGTAACGACTAGTTCGGCAGTGGGCGCTCTGGCCGCCGATTTAATAACTGCTGGATCGGGACAGCAAGTCGACGCATTTTCGCCGGCGAGATTCGTCACCTGACGCGGTGGTGCGAATAGATCGCGCTGGTCCACAGGATTATACAAAGCAGTCAGCATGGCTGGGTGCCATCTGTCGCAAGAGCGGTAAGCCAACCAGTAAGGCAAAAAGATGACCCAAGCGGTCATCCGGTTTTTTCCCACGGGGAAGCGCATATGAGAGAGTGAAGAAGAAGCTGTTCCTGAAACAGGATTAAGCACCTCAAGAAATCCGCTGGCATCAACGGCTAATTTCGCGTGTGTGTGGCAGGCCTTTTTTTCTATTGTAGCCTGCCGCGCGCGTTGTTATGCTTGAGCTTGGCAGGACTTGTGGACAAGGAGGAAAAATTCATGCCCCCGCATTCTATCGGTTCCGGCACCATTTCTTTCGGCTTAGTCTCGATCCCGGTAAAACTTTACTCAGCGGCATCTTCGCAGTCGGTGAGCTTCAATCTGCTTCATGCCAAATGCGGCAGTCGTATCCGGCAACAGCGTATGTGCCCCGTGTGCAATGAAGTGGTGGAGCGCGACGATCTCGTCAAGGGCTTTGAGTTTGCCAAAGATCAATACGTGAAGGTCGACGATGAAGAGCTCAAAGCGCTCGAGGGCGAAGCTTCGAAGGCCATCGAGATTGCCGAGTTCGTACCGCTTGCGCAGGTCGATCCGGTTTACTTCGAAAAAAGCTACTATCTCGGTCCGGACAAGGGCGGCGAAAAACCCTATCGTTTGTTATCGGACGCGATGGCCCAAGCCGGTAAAGTCGCCCTCGCGAAGTTCGTTATGCGCGGCAAGGAGAATCTGGTTCTGGTGCGCTCAGCGCAAAACGGCTTGATGCTTCATGCGATGTATTTCGCCGGCGAGGTGCGTAACTTCGACGAAGTATCTAAAGGAGAATCGGCCAAGGTGACCGACGCGGAAACCAACCTGGCCCTGCGTTTGATCGAAGAGCTATCGAGCGATCAATTCAATCCCGAGCAATATGAGGACGAATACCGGCAGCGGGTTTTGGACCTGGTCAGCAGCAAGGCCGAGGGTAAAGAAATAACCCTTGCCGCTCCGCAAGCCCCCCGCGCTCAGGTCATCGATTTGGTCGCGGCGCTCAAAGAAAGCCTGGGAAAGAAGGGCGCTCAGGAGAAGAAGCCGGCGGTTCGAGCGAAAGCAACTCAACCCGAGAAACCGAAGAAAAGGGCTCAGTCCGCCAAGAAATGAAATTTTTCACCACCGGCGAGGTGGCGAAGATCCTCAATCTTCCGGGTCGCCGCATCCGTTCCTTCGTGCGCGCCGGATTTCTCACGCCAACCCGCGGCAAGAAGAAGTCGCTTCAATTCACATTTCAAGACGTCTTGTTTTTGAAGACCGCCAAAGGTCTCCTCGACTCCCGCGTACCGTCGAAAAACATCATCCGCATGCTGGCTTCCTTAAAGCGCCAGCTTCCCGGCGATCAACATCTTTCGAGGCTGAAAATCTATGCAGACGGTCGCCGTGTGATCGCGTGGGACGGTAAAGCGCGATGGCAGCCCGACTCGGGACAGTTTCTGTTTAACTTCGATGCGCGCGCCGTAGTGCAAAAACTGCAACCGGCGCCGGCGAAGCCTGCCAGCGATCCGTTGACGGCGCAACACTGGTTCGATTTGGCCGTGGAGCTGGAGGCGACTTCATTGAAGGAAGCCCAGCGAGCTTATCATTTAGCCCTGGAGATCGAGTCCGATATGGCCGACGCGCACCTCAATCTTGGCAGGCTCTACCACGACAGCGGTGAACTGGAGAAAGCCGAGGCGCATTACCGCGCCGCTGCCGAGAGTGCGCCCGCGGACCCGGCGCCGCGATTTAATTTGGGCGTTTTGTTCGACGATGCAAAGCGGCCGCAAGCTGCCAGTCGCGCTTATCGAGAAGCGATTGAACTCGACCCCGCTTTTGCCGACGCGCACTACAACCTCGGTCTGCTATGCGACTCGCTAGGTAACAAAGCCGAAGCGCTAGCCCATTTTCGCTCGGCGCGAAAAATTTACTTGAATAAATAAGCCTCGAAGGAAAGTTCGGCAGCCGCGACGGCAACCTTGAAGTTACGTCCAGCGATGGGTCACGAGTCGGATGGCTCGCGTTGGCGCTCTGGCGCAAACCGAGTTAACGATTAAACAGGCGGGTGGCACCGTCGGGGGGCTAC
>WHTF01000085.1 GCA_009379725.1 Deltaproteobacteria bacterium | reverse complement strand
CGAGCATCTGCTGCTCGCCTCCGGACAGTGTTCCCGCGTACTGTTTCTGGCGTTCCTGCAAGCGGGGAAACATCTGCAAGACAAAATCCAAGTTCGGAGCGAGGGATTTCAGGTCGCGGCTGTAACCGCCGATCTGCAAATTTTCCAGCACTGTGAAACGAGGAAAAACTTTTCTGCCCTCCGGCACGTGGGCGACGCCGCGGCGGACGATGTCGTCGGGTTCGGTTTTCTCCAATGAGCAGCCTTCCAGTTCGATATGGCCGCGGCGCGGCCTCAACAGCCCGGAAATCGTCTTTAACGTCGTGGTCTTGCCTGCGCCATTGGCTCCTAGAAGAGTCACGAACTCGCCCTTCTCGATCGCGAACGATACGCCTTTCAACGCATGAATGGCGTCGTAATAGACGTGGATTGCGTTAACTTTGAGCATGTTTCGCCCACGCTCCGCTGCCGAGATAGGCCTCGATCACTCGCGGATCCCGGCGTATTTCGTCGGGATCGCCCTCGGCGATTTTTTCACCGTAGTCGAGAACATGGACCCGGTGCGACACACCCATCACCACCCGCATATTATGCTCGATCAGCAGGATCGCCTGCACGTATCGACCCATTAACTCTCTGAGCAGCGCCACCAGCGATTGCGCTTCGGTGAAATTCATTCCCGCCGTCGGCTCATCGAGCAGCAGCAGCTTCGGAGCCGCCGCCAGGGCGCGCGCAAGCTCGAGCCGCCGTTGCTCGCCATAGGAGAGCTGGTGCGCCCACTCGCCTTCTCTTCCGGTTAGACCCGTCAGTTCAATCAGCTCCATGGCGCGGTGCAGCGCCTCCTTCTCACGCTTGTGAAACTCCCGGGTGCGCAAAAGAATTTCAGGAAGACCGGTATGCACGCGCGAATGCATTCCTACCAGAACGTTGTCCAGTACCGTCATATGGGAAAAGAGCCGAATATTTTGAAAAGTCCGGCTGATGCCCGCGCTGGTGATTTTGTCGGGCTTCATACCCATCAATGAGCGGTCCTGAAAACGGATCTGCCCGTCGTCCGGCTGATAAAGTCCGGTAAGCGTGTTGAAGAGCGTCGTCTTGCCCGCGCCGTTGGGACCGATGAGCGAGGCGATCACGCCGTCTTCGACTTCCAGACTGACGCGCGCCAGCGCCTGCAATCCGCCGAATCGTTTCGAAATGTCTCGAAGTTCCAGCAGCGCCATACTATCTCTTCTGATCCCGCCGCGGCGGCAGAATTCCCTGCGGTCGAAAAATCATCATGAGAATTAAGATCAAACCGAAAATCATTCGCTCATATTTTGCCGGCTCGAATTGCACCGGCAGTTCGCTCAGGGGATAGCTTCCCAACAACGGCAGGGTCAGGATCGTGCCCGACTGGCGCAGGCCGTTGAGCCATAGCGACAGCCCCTTGAGCAATTGCAGGTTGAGAATCGTCACGCCCGCGGCGCCGAGAATCGCGCCAGGGATAGATCCCATACCGCCGAGAATCACCATCGCCAGCACGCCGATGGATTCCATGAAGGTAAAGCTCTCCGGATTGATAAACACCTGCTTAGCGGCAAACAAGACGCCCACCGCCGAAGCGAAAGAGGCGCCGACGGCGAAGCCCAAAAGCTTCATGCGCACCACCGGCACCCCCATGGCGGCCGCCGCCATTTCGTCTTCGCGGATCGCCTTCCAGGCCCGGCCGATTCGCGAATCTTCGAGGCGGCGTGTGACGATGATGATCATGAACACTACCAACAGTACCAGAAAATAAAAATACATCGGGTAGAGCGTGGCATCGGAAAATTCCCAGCCGAAGAATTCCAACCACGGCTTGAAAAAAAGCGGCGGCTTGGTTATCGGCGAGATGCCTTTGGGGCCATTGGTAAAGTTGATCGGCTTGTCGAGATTGTTAAACACCGCGCGCACGACCTCGGCAAATCCGAGGGTGACAATGGCAAGATAGTCGCCGCGTAAGCGAAGTACGGGCAATCCGAGCAAGGCCCCAGTCAACGCACCCACGGCGATACTGAGCAAAAGAAAGGGGAAAAACCAGTTGGGAGACAAGGGGAAAAATCCCCCTGCAATGAATTCATTGGCTTGCGGCGAACCGAAAATTGCCCAGAGGTATGCGCCGATGGCAAAGAAAGCGACAAAGCCAAGGTTGAGCAGGCCGACAAAGCCGACCACGATATTCAACCCCAGAGCCAGCGCGACATAGATGCCGATTTGAATGGCGATTTCCAGATAATAACCGTTGATTGCTCCCAGGGAAGGAAGCAGCACGAGCAGCACCAAAGCGCCCAGAAAGAGCTTCACTTTCGGCGGCGCGGGGACGTAGCACAGCAGCAAAAACGAAGCTTCGACCAGGAGAAAAGCCAATACGGATTGAGGAAAAATAAAGGCCAGCCAGCAGCTGGCAGCGATGTAAGTCAATAAACCGAAGGCCGCCATCGAGCGGATCAAGCTCGTCCCTCGCGCACTGTCTCGCCCAGCAATCCCTTGGGACGAAAAATCAAGATCGCGATCAACACGACGAAGGCAAAGACATCCTTATATTCCGCGCCAAAGGCTCCATCGGTAAGAATCGACAGATAAGAACCGGCGAACGCTTCCAACAAACCCAGCACCATACCGCCCAACATCGCGCCGGGAATATTGCCGATACCGCCCAGCACTGCGGCAGTGAAAGCTTTAATGCCGGGCGCAAACCCGCTGTAAGGATTGACCAGACTGTAATGCAGCCCGAATAAAACGCCGGCTAAACCGCCCATGGCGCCGCCGACGAAGAAGGTCAGCGCGATGACTCGGTTCACGGGAATGCCCATCAGCGACGCGGTTTCCGGATCTTGCGCCACGGCGCGAATCGCCGCGCCGACGCGCGTTCGGTTCACGAAAAAGTGAAGGCCGGCTAGACTCAACAGTGCGGTGGCAATGACCAGGAGCGACTTGACAGGGACGACTAGATTGCTTGCCAACGGCAGCGTCTGATCGAGCACGTCCAAGGTCGGATAGTTAAGATAAAAGGTATTGCGCCACAGGCTCTCGAACAAACGCAGTCCGTCTTGGAGAAAGAATGACGCGCCGATAGCGGAGATCAACGCCACCAGACGCGGGCTGCCTCGCAGCGGACGATACGCCACCCGCTCCAGAGCCATGGCCGCCAAACCGCTGATCGCCATGCCGGCAACGATCACCAGCAGCAAAACAAACCCCGGATGCAGCACCGCGAGA
Organism: Deltaproteobacteria bacterium; assembly: GCA_009379725.1. Classification (GTDB taxonomy): domain Bacteria; phylum Desulfobacterota; class Binatia; order UBA9968; family UBA9968; genus WHTF01. The sequence continues at coordinate 13,481 of WHTF01000085.1, read as the reverse complement.
TGTCCGGCGTCCTGCAGCCATAGCAGGACCTCCACGCCGACAAAGGCGCCCAAAACAAAAATTTCGCTGTGCGCAAAATTGATAAACTCCAGGACACCGTAAACCATGGTGTAACCCAGAGCGATCAAAGCGTACATAAAGCCAAGAACGAGACCGTCCAACAACACTTGCGGAAGAATTTCGAGCGCCAGTTCCAATATGTCAGCGACCTTTCAAAGTTTGCTATGCTAACAAATACTTTTGTCTATCGCTACCGTTGCGCGTGATCGTAGCTGCGGACGCTCTTATTGAATCCATGCCCCAGGTTGTATAGTGTCGGCCTGAAATGGACTATGGCACCGTCGAGCCACTGCCTTCACCACTTTCGTGCCGGGCGGGAGGCGCTCTCGCAAAGAAAGCCCTCGCCATCGGCGCTAGCGTTCTCGGTCTATTGATTGCAGCGGTTCTCATCGTGCCGGCCTTTGTCGATCTCGGCCGGTTCAAGAGCACCTATCTGCCATGGGTTGAGGAAACTCTGCACCGGCGGCTCGATGTTGGCGAGGTACGGCTGACGCTTTTACCGACACCATCGATCAAGTTATCGAACTTGAAAGTTTCGGACGGACCGGTTTTATCCGCCGATAATGTTTTTGCAGCGCGAGAAGTCCGCTTACGTCTGAAGTTTTGGCCGCTGCTTCGCGGCCGATTCGAGATGACCGAGTTCGTCCTCGAAAAGCCGGTCTTCAACCTGCGCAAACACTCCAACGAAACGTTTAAGGATTCTGATCAAGGCCGCAAAAAAGCGCCCACGGCCAACCGGCGCGAACGGACCAAACGACCGGCGGGCGCGAAAACCCAGGACGCGGTCATACCCCTGGTACTTCCGGGCCGCATGCGCGTCAACGATGGCCAGTTAAATATTATTACGGCTGGCCGAAAGCCCTTGCGCATCGATGGCATCGGCCTGTCCATGCAGGAATTCTCCAGCGAGAAACCCTTTCCTTACCGCGCCTCATTCGATTACCCCGGCTTGAAAACGGTCTCGCTGGAAGGTCAGCTTGACTATCGGGAAGAACAAGCGACGCTCACGCTCAAAGATAACCGGTTAAAAATTCAAAATTTAGCCTTGCGTATGGAAGGCAGCGTCAGCAACCTTTCCACCACGCCGCGCATCGACTTGATTCTGGCCGACGATAATCTCGATGCCAAGCCGATCTTGCAGATTCTTGCCGTGTTTGGCTTGGCGCCGCGTGACATCGAGATTTCCGGCCCGATGGCGTTGCGTATTGCCATGACCGGCCCATCCAATAGTTTGATGACGCAGATTCACGGCCGGTTCAAGGACGTAAAAGTTCATGGGAAACGCGCGATCAAAGGTAATCTAAGCGGCGGAGTTTTCCTTCGCCTGCCGTTGGGCGGCGGTTCGGACATCACTCGACAGTTGCAGGGCGACGGCAAGCTTTCAGCGCGAGACGGCGAACTCACCAACGTTGATCTGATCAAAAAAGTTCAACGGGTGACGGGCGTCATTGGTTTCTCGCAGGATGAACGGCGGCAAGTAACGAAATTCAAAACTCTGGAAACGGAATTCACTCTGGGCAATGGCCTTGTCGATTTCAAACAAATTCATCTGTTGAACCCGCAGATGGAACTTAACGGCGGCGGAACCATGACTCTCGGTCAAGCGGCGCTTAACATCGGCATCGACGCAACTCTCTCGGCGCAGGCCTCGACTCGAGCCAGCCGCGGCAAAACCACGGAATTTTTTAAAAACAATCGCGGCCGGCTGGTTGTGCCGCTGAAAATTACCGGACGGGTGGAGAATCCGGTCGTGAATATCGACAGCGAAAAGATGGCTCAACGCGGAGTCTCGCAAGCGTTGCAAAAAAGTCTCGCCTCGTTCTTTAAACAGCTTTTTCGCCGTTGATGAATCGTCCAGCTAATCAGTAGGCCTCACAATGCGATTGACCGGCCGGCTAAGAATGAGACTCTGCAGGGTTTTTCCCTCAAGCTTCGCGGCAACAGTTCGATCGACGTCAAGCAGCAGTTCATCGATGCCATCCTCTTCGGCTATGTAAAAACCCGAGCGTTTCCTGTTGTCGCCGGAATTTCTAACACAGTCCAATATTTCTTTGATGCTGATTCTTTCCGGCCCGCGTGCTAGAACAAACGTTTCTTCATCCGCCAACGGCAACACCAGCCGAGCTTGGTGAAGCATTTCCATGAAGTCCTTCACCAACCCCGCCGGCACTTGCAGCCGCGTCGCCAGCTCAGCCAGATTCAGCGGATCGAGCCCCTGATGAAAGTTGCCCCCCGCCAGGAGCATCAGTTGGAGCGCAAGCTTCTCGCGGCCTGCGGGGCTGCGCGCCAGGTTTTCACGATGCCCGTAATAAAAGTGGATGTGCTGGTGCGCATGCGACACTTGCGCTCCAAGTAAGACAATGACCCAGCCGACATGCAGCCAAAGGAGAAAGAGGAGGAGAATGGCGAAACTGGAATAAATAGCGTAATAACGGGTCGACGACGCAACAAATGTGGCGAATCCCCAACCGACGGTCTGCCACAGTATCGCCGCCACCAGACCACCCACCACAGCCGACCGCAGTTTGACCCGCGTGTTCGGGATAAAGATATAAAAAAATGTAAACGCTCCCCAGAGCGTGGCATAGGGCACCAGGCGCAGCAAAGTCAATATGACGGTTCCGAACGGTTCCAGGGCGAGCATTTTCTGCACGAAGTTATTGTTCTGCAGCGTGGCGGTGATTGTTAGCGCGGCGACCACCAGTACCGGTCCGACCAGTAGAACGCTCAAATAATCGCTAAACCTGCGGGCAAGTTTTCTAGGAGATTTGACCCGCCAGATATAGTTGAACGCCTGTTCGATGGTGCCCATGAGAGACAGCACCGTAATGAAGAGAGTCACCAAGCCGATGCTGCCAAGGGCGCCGGCGCTCATCTTGTCGACAAAACCGATCAAATGCGCGGTGACCTCCTGTCCCTTTTCTCCGAGTGGCGCGAGGGCCTCCGCGAGCGCGGGCTCGATGCGATTATGCACGCCGAAGCCTTTTAGGATCGAAAAAATAACCGCCAGGAGCGGCGCAATCGAAAGCAGCGTTTTGAAGGCCAATGCCATGGCCTGCAGCTTGACGAGATTCTCAATGAAATCTCGTCCAACCATGAAACCGATCTTGATGAAGGAATTGAGCAGTCTCTTAAAGCGAGTGAGGTCGGACGGTTCAACCTCCCAAAGCGGGTCGAGAACCCTGCTCTTAAAGCGCTGCATCGAGCGTTTTTTATCTGTCGCTTTCATAGAAATTTGGTTTTAAGCGGGCCAAAAGACTCCTAGACCGGATTATTCATACCTTGAAAAAACGCAACGGATTGTAAGTCCGAGGAGTAAGCCTCGTAGAGAGCGGACACAGGAGTACAATGTTACGCCGACTCGTGCGATTCTCGGCAGTCATTTGCATTTTTCCCTCGATAACGGCGCTACTACGCATGTTTGCTGTTCGCCTCAAGGTACAGGCCCATTGGCCGCGACCGGAGAGGCTTGCTCCTCGGACGCAATCTCGTGAATAATCCGGGCTAGCGGAAGTGATGCCGTCATACAATAGCACTTTGTGGAAGCGCAAGAACCGCCGCGAGGATTCTTGCCGGCGAGTTCAGCGCAACATTGACCGTTCAAGACGGCGGGGAAATCCCAGCCGCCTTGTCGGCTTCTTCGGTAATATGATCAATAGCAGCAGCGATTTTTGACTGTGCCGCTTGCTCCGACAATTCCGGCCCGATAGGGAACGGTTCGCCATAGGATACGAAGTTGCGGGAAAAGGGCTTCGGCAGGAGGTGGCGATCCCACGATGAAAAGAACAACGGCCGGGCGCTTGAAAAACTAATCGGCAGAATCCATGCCCCGGTCAGCCGTGCCAACCGCACGACGCCGGGCTGAACCATGCGGGCCGGGCCCTTGGGACCGTCCACCGTCAACGCTACATTGCATCCGGTGCGTACGTGACGAATCATCCGCCGTAAAGCTTCACTCCCGCCGCGGGTCGTCGAGCCCCGGACGACCCGATAACCGTTGTTTTCGAGCCAACCCGTGACGATATCACCATCCGACGATTTCGAAGCCATCGTGACGATTCCTTGACGCCGGTGCGCATCGATGGGAAGAAACATCCTTCCATGCCACAGAGCAAAGAGAATAGGGACGCGGCGCGACTGCAACTCCGTGAAATAATCGCCGTGCAGCAACTCCACGCGCAATGTGGCACGCAAGAGCGCGATCGTACCTCCCAAGGAACGCATCAAGATTTTCGAGCGAGGCATAAGAAGTCCCTGAGTAAATGCTGTTCGACGACTCAAGAAGCGAATTGAGCGCCGGCCGATCATTGTCCGAATGGAATCCCACAGAAATGATGGCATTCCGCCACACGCCCCGAAGAAATCTCTGCTCGCATGGGTGGCGTGCGCGCAAGTCTCAGAACAGACCGTTAAACTTGCTGAATACCATAGCGCCGGGCGAAAAGGTAATAGGTCACTGCGATGGAGACAAGAATGGCGGTCCAAATCACGCCGAAAGCCGCTAGTTCGCCGACCTGCCCGTTTTCCCACAGCTCATAGATCGCCACGGAAACCACCGGAGTCCGCGGGCTGACGAGAAGAATCGACATCGAAAGCTCCTTGGCCGAGAGCAGAAAAATAAATATCCAACCGCCCAGGAATGACGGCGTGAGCAAGGGCAGTGTGATGCGACGCATGCAGTGGGTCCATGAGGCGCCGGACGCATAGGCCGCTTCTTCCAGCTCCCGGTGCAACTGCAGCAATCCCGAATGGGTATAGCGAATGCCATAGGGAATGTAGCGCGTGACGAACGCCACGAGCAAAATCCACAAGGTTCCGTAAATGGGTATCGGCACGATCAGATAAAAGCGCATAATCGCCAGACCCATTACAATGCCCGGAAACAAGAGGGGAAGCGTCGTCAGCAGGTCCAGGAGCCAACGGCCGCGGAGCTTGGTGCGGACCAGAAGCCATGATGCAAATGTGGTCAGCAACATCACGGCGGTGGCGCTGCCCAGGCCGAGTAAAATGCTATTCTTGATGGAGTCCGTGAGCTTCGGAAAGTGGATCGCCGTGACAAAATTTTTCAGCGTGAACTGGGAAAATGCTTCGAGCGAAGGTTGCATGTAAAACGGCAGTAACGACGCCCACAAAACGATGAGAAACGGCAGCACCAGTAAGATGAAAGAATAAACCACTAGTCCTGCGGCGGCCAGGTAGCGCCACGGGCCGAGTTGAATCAACGCGGGCCGGTAGCCCTTGCCCGTGATGGTGTGGAATTTGGAGGCTTCGCGCGTCACGCGGGAATAAGCGTAGAGCGCCCCCGCCACCACGAGCATCAAGAGCATGGCGAATGCGCCCGCCCTGCCGTAGGTCGGCGGCATGCGTTGAGCGTCGAGCAGAATCGAGGTCGTCAGAACCCGAATATCGCCGGGAAGTCCGACCAGAGCCGGAATCTCGAACGATTCAAAGGCGCGAATGAAGATCAACAGCACGACGGAAAAAAATGCCGGCAGCATAAGCCGCAGCGAAATCCGTCTGAGGGTTTGCCAAACGCGGGCGCCGCACACCGCCGACGCTTCCTCCAAGGACGGATCCATGGAACGAAAAGAGGCCGCCAGCATGAGAAAAACAAACGGCGACCAGAGCAGGGATTCGACGAATACCATCCCCCACATGGAATACACATTCAGCACCGGTTCGGTTTGGTTGAACAGCGTTTTCAACCAAAAATTCACCGGTCCGGCTCTTCCCAAGAGCAGCAACCATCCGATGGTGTACAGAATAAACGGCGTCCCGAAGGAGGCGAAAGCGGTAAAATATCCCAAGCCGCGCAACGGCGCATCGGTGCGGGTCACGATCCAGGCGATGATGCCGCCGATGCAGGTCGCCAGGAACGCGCTGGCGACGGAAAAATACATCGTATTTAGCAGAGGACCCAGGACCTGAAGCTCGCGAAAAAGGTCTTGATAGAAACTAAAGGTAAACTCATCCAACTCCCCGGTAAACTTGGTGGTAAAAAGGCTGGTCTGGATCACCGAGTAAAGGGGAGGAAGAACGAGATACGCTGTGATGACGGAGACGAGGATCAGCACGTAGGTCTCCGGACCGAAACGCGACGTTGGTTTAAGTCCGAACGATCCGCTTGGATTGCTTCGGCGGGAATTCAGGGGCGGTTCAACGGTCTCGTATGGCTGTTGCCGGGCCATAGAGGCTCATCGTCATTGCTTGAGAAATTGATCCTGAAAATAATCAACCCATTCATTACCTTTATCGAATTGCACGTCCGGCGTCATGTAAACAGCTTTCTTGAAGCGCCCGCCGCCGGCTTTCAAATCCGCCTGCTTAGCGTTGACCTTGGGATGCGCGGGCAAATAATTGGACTGTTGAAAAACTTTCTGGCCCTTTTCAGAGAAGACAAAATCCAAAAACAGCATAGTGGCATGAGGGTGCGCCGCGTTCTTTGCCAAGGCAAGGGTTTGGATCGTGGCGGTGACGGGCTCTATGGGATACCAGTCCACCGGTGCTCCGGCCGACTTACTGATATACGCATGATGGTTGAATATGTGGACGGCAAGAGGATATTCCCCTGCAATCACCAGATCCAGAATCTGCCGGTTGCTGGCCGTGCTCTTGGCGATACTTTGGGCTTTCAGTTTTTGCAGGTAGGCTTTGCCTGCTTCCTCCCCCATGGAAGTGAGAACGTTGCCGATAAACATCGGCGCCCCCGAGCCACGACTGGTCGACCACATCATCTTGCCCCGCCAACGCGGATTGAGCAGATCCGCGTAGCTTTTAGGTACCTCATTGGCTTTGACCATTTTGGTGTTGTATCCGAGAGCGAAAAAATAAAGGTTGGTCGATCCCCAAAAACCCTGAGGATCCTTCAGCTCGGCCGGATAGTCGGCGAGAGCCGGCGAGTAAAAGCGTTGCAGAAAGCCTGCCCGCTGAACCATCACCGGCGACACCGTTCCATCGATCAGATCGACGTCATACCTCTTGGCCTGGTATTCCGCTAGCATCTTGCGCACGACATTTTCTGAGTTGCCGCGATAAAACTCCAGTTGAACAAACGGATATTCCTTCTCGAAAGCTTCCTTCACCGGCCGCACCACCTGATCGACGATCAACGTGGTGTACCATGTGATTTTGCCTTCTTTCTTTGCTCCCTCAACGAGAATCTTTTGACGATCGGCCGACTTGATCATAGCGATCTCTTCGACCGTCGCCGCCCGCAAGACCCGCGGCAAAGAAAAGATGGCCATCAACGCGAGGAGCAGAAAAAAGGTCGCCCCATTTTCACGGAATTTTCTTATTGCTGTCATTGCGATATCTCCTCAAAATGAATGCAAGATGGTTAATGACTCTTACCGCCGGCGCTTTCTCTTCATCCCATGCCTATGGAGAAGCTATTCTTGCGTCCGCTCCCTGTCAAGCGCCGACCCATCCGCCGTTCTACAATGGAAGCCGGGTAGTCAGTCCTCGCCGAGACGAAATCATCTGGAGAGCTGTAATTGAAGCCCAAAAGAGTGTCAAGGCGGTTGCGAAGTTTGCTGGCCAGTAAAAATTTTCTTGACTCTCTCCGGAGCTGTGGATAGAGCATCATTTTTGAGGAACAAAACCATGCTCACTCGTTTGATCGTGCAACGAAGAGAACTGTTTGCCGAAGGCCACCCATTTCCGATTACCGGAACCTACGAGAAACTTGTCGGCAAAGTTGACGGCGAACTCGATCCGAACAACCGGCTGAACAAAACTGTGGTCAATCTCGAAAGGGCGCCGCGCAATCGCCAGGACAGGGTCGAGTATAGGAGCGATTTTTGTATTCTGAAGCCGGTGGATATGCTGCGAGGCAATCGTAAGATTTTCTTCGATGCGCCCAACCGGGGAAGCAAGCGCATTCTGGGCTTTCTCAACGACGCGCCGGCGACTAACGATCCCTGCACCGTCGAGCATGCCGGTAACGGCTTTCTCATGCGCCAGGGCTACACCCTCGTCTGGTGCGGTTGGCAGGGCGACCTCACGCCGCTGAAGAATTGGCTGGTGCTGAACGTCCCGACGGCGACGAACAACGGCAAAGAAATCGTCCGCCCCATCCGCACTGAAATTGTCGTCGACGAAAACGGAGTCAAGTCACAGCCGCTGAGCGGCGACGAGCGCGTTAAAAGCTACGCGGCAGCGTCCCTCGACAAATCTCTCGCTACTCTGACGGTGCGCGAAAAATCTTACGGCAAACGAATACCGGTGCCGGCGGAAGAATGGGAGTTTGCAACGGTCGAGAAAGACGCCGAAAGCGGCAAGGAAACCATCGAACCGAGCTCCACGGACCTTTATCTTCGCTCGGGGTACCAGCCGGGACATATCTATGAGTTCATTTATCGCGCGAAGAATCCGTTGGTCCTGGGCCTGGGTTTCGCGGTGGTGCGCGATCTGGTTTCATTTCTGCGTTACGAAGTGAAAGACACGGCCGGAAAATCCAATCCCCTCGCAGTGGATAAAAAAACCACCGGCATTGGTTACGCGTACGGCTGGGGCCGCTCGCAGAGCGGGAGATTCCTGCGGGATTTCGTCTATCACGGCTTCAACGAAGACGAGTTGCAGCGAAAAGTCTTCGATGCGATCGCGCCGCACGTGGCCGGCGGCGGCAGGTTATTTTTAAATTACGAATTTGCTCGTCCGGTCACATCTTCTCAGCAACATACCCACCAGCTCGAGCCGGAGCTGTTTCCGCATGCCTACAACATCATTAAAGACGCCCAAACCGGCCGGCGTGATGGAATCCTTAAGCGTCCGAAAATCGATCCCTATGTCTTTCACACTCAGACCTCGACGGAATACTGGCAAAAGCGCGGCTGCCTGGCGCACACCGACGGCAAGGGAAATGACATCGATATTCCGGACAAGGTGCGCATCTACGTCATCGCCAGCGCGCAGCACAACAGCCCCTTCGGCTCGGAGCCGGAAAAAGACGATACGCAGCAGCTCGTCAATCCGCTTCCCGCCGGAGATGTGCTCAGGGCTCTGATGGTCGCCATGGATTTGTGGGTCACGGAAGGTATCGCACCGCCGCCTAGCCGGTATCCGAGAGTCAAAGACGGCACCTTGGTTCGTCCGGAACGGCGTTGTACCGGTTTCCCTAAAATTCCCGCCGCGCGTTACGCCGGTCTGCACAATCGTCAACTGTTTTTGGATTATGGACCGGACATTCTACACGGCCGCATCGACGTCCACCCGCCGCGCCGCATCGGCAACGGCGCCTACGCGATTCTCGTGCCCAAGGTCGACCGCGACGGCAACGACATCGCCGGCATTCGATTACCTGCCGTGCAAGCGCCGACTGGAACCTACACCGGCTGGAACCTGCGGCCAGCCGGCTTAGCCGAAGACGAGCTATCGGGCTTGCTCGGTTCCTTTATTCCCTTCGCCAGCACAAAAGCAGAGCGGCGCAAAAACTGCGACCCGCGTTTGTCCATTGAAGAACGTTACAAAGACCAAGCGGATTATGTTCTGCAGGTGGGCCGCGCGGCGCGCGCGCTGGTGGATCAACGATTGATATTGCCTGAAGACGCGGAGAGATTGATCGCGCAAGCCGCCAAACGGATTATTTCACGCTGACTTGATTGCCTTTTCTATCATTGCCCGTAGAGCTTTTTAATAAACCCGCTCTTGTCCAGTTCCGCGATGAGGCTCGGGTCCATGAACTCTTCGGGTTTGCGGCCGCGGATTTCCGGCCGGGTCGCCGCAACGTAGTCATAGGTCGCCTCCAACCCCTTCATAATCGGATAAGGCACGGATATAAAATCTTTGCTGAAGATTTCGTAAGAACCTTCCAAGAGCTCCTGATCGTTGGTTCTTAGATACTTGCTCAGTACTTTTATGCTGAACTCCTTGTGTGCTTTGAAATAAGCGATCCCTTCGACATGGGATTTGAGCATGCGCATCACCGTGTCGCGATCGTCTTGAACGGTCTTGCGACGGGTCACCACCGACATCGACGGATAAACCACTTCTTTTCTCGCATCCCAGAGAACACGATACCCCATGCGCAGCCCCTGAGCATCAGCGGGATAGGACAGGTCCGCGGCATCCACTTGCCCCGATGCCAACGCTTGCAGCCGCTCCCCCGGTGTTCCGATCGAAAGCCAAGTGACGTCCCGAATTGGATCCATGCCGTTTTTCCGAATGATATACTTAAACAGAAAATCGCCGAGGGACCCCAAGCTTGAGGTCGCGATCCTCTTTCCCTTGATATCTTCGGGTCGTTTAATTTCCCGCTTGACGAGCAGTTTGCTCTGAACTCCAGGCACCGTATGAGCGATGTTGACCAGATCGGCGCCGCCGAGATTGGCCATCATCACCTGCGGAACCGCAACCGGCGCGGCAAAGAGACTGCCGCCGAGAATTGCCGCCGAGGTTTGACCCGAGCCTTTAACCAAGATTAACTCGACGTCGAGCCCGTTCTTCTCGTAAATCTTCGCTTCTTTGGCGATCCAGGGAATCCAATTGGACGCAGACAGCGACGTTACGCCCCAGCTGATCTTCTTGAGCGGCCGATCCTGCGCTTGCGCAACGGAGAAGAGAAATACCGAGCCGACGACTAGAGATAAAATCAGCGAATGCCGAGAGATCATCGTTCTCATAAGTCTCCTCCTTTGGTTCCTTCCACCCCTAGCGAAAATAATCTGCGTATCACCTCGTAAATGAGCACGGCACCGTTACCGCCATCCATAGCTCCATTCGCTCGCTAACCCTGAGCATCACTCTTCGGCGTATTGTTCTTTCAATTTCGCCACCACCGTCGCGTCGGCCAAAGTCGTGGTATCTCCCAGCGCCCGGCCATCGGCAATGTCACGGAGCAGCCGGCGCATGATTTTGCCACTGCGGGTCTTCGGCAACTCCGCGGCAAAAAGGATCTCATCGGGTCTGGCGATGGGGCCGATCTTTTTCGAAACGTGAGCTTTGAGCTCATCGATAAGCGCGTTTCCGCCATCCACCCCTGCTTTTAAAGAAACGAAGGCGCAGATCGCCTGCCCTTTGATTTCATGCTCCTTGCCTATAACCGCTGCCTCGGCGACCTTTTGGTGATCGACCAAGGCACTCTCAACTTCCATCGTGCTGATGCGATGGCCGGCCACGTTCATGACATCGTCGACGCGGCCCAGCAACCAGAAGTAACCGTCTTTATCTCGCTTGCAGCCGTCACCGGCGAAGTATTTTCCCGGGAAGCGGCTCCAGTAGGTCTGCACGAAGCGGTCCGGATCCCCATAGATGGTGCGCATCATCGCTGGCCAAGGTTTAGTGAGCACGAGATAGCCACCGCCCCCTTTTGGCACGGACTTACCACTTTCATCGACGACATCGGCTTCGATACCGGGAAAAGGCAGCGTCGCTGAGCCGGGTTTTAGCTTGGTCAGACCCGGCAAAGGGGTAATCAAGGGATGGCCGGTTTCGGTCTGCCACCAGGTATCCATCACCGGACAGCGCCCGCCGCCGATGTATTTGTGGTACCAAACCCAGGCTTCCGGATTGATCGGCTCACCCACCGTGCCGAGCAGTCTCAGGCTTTTGAGATTATGTTTTTGCGGAAACTCCGTTCCCCAGCGCATGAATGTGCGAATTGCCGTTGGCGCCGTGTGAAAGATCGTCACGCCGTATTTTTCAACGATGCGCCACAGACGATCCTTATCCGGCCAATCCGGTGTCCCCTCATACATGACCTGGGTGACGCCATTGGCCATTGGACCATAGACGATGTGCGTGTGCCCGGTCACCCAGCCGATGTCGGCGGCGCACCAGAAAACGTCGTCTTCCTTCAAGTCAAAGATCCATTTATTGGTCAGATGCACGCCGGTAAGATAGCCGCCGGTGGTGTGGACGATCCCTTTGGGTTTGCCGGTGGTGCCGCTCGTGTAGAGGATATAAAGCATGTCCTCGCTATCTAACTGCTCCGGCTCGCACCACAGCGGCGCTCCCGCCATCAGCTCATGCCACCATTGGTCGCGTCCGGCTTTCATCTGCGCTCCGGACTCCCGTCCAACTCGTTCCAAGACCACGACATGTTCGATACAAGGCGCGTCGCTGAGCGCGTCATCGACATTCTTTTTCAGCGGCACGATGCTACCGCGACGGTAACCGCCATCGGCTGTGACCAGAACTTTCGCTTGCGCATCATTGATGCGACCGCGCAGCGCTTCAGCGCTGAAGCCACCGAATACAACGCTGTGCGGCGCGCCGATGCGGTTGCAGGCGTGCATAGCGATGACCAGCTCGGGAACCATTCCCATATAGAGGCAAACGCGGTCGCCCTTGCGCACGCCGAGCTTTTTCAGCACATTGGCGAATTTGTTGACCTCGCGCCAGACATCGCGGTAGGTCAGAACCCGTTCGTCGCCCGGTTCGCCTTCCCAGATGATCGCCGCTTTGTTCTTGCGCCCGTTGTTGACGTGGCGATCCAAACAATTGTACGAGGCATTGAGCTTGCCGCCGATAAACCACTTGGCCCAAGGCGACTTCCACTCCAGGACTTTTTTCCACGGCTTGAACCAATGGAGTTCCTTGGCGGCTTTGGCCCAAAAGGCCTGCGGATTTTTACGCGCGGAATTAAAAATGCTCGCGCTCTTTACGTTAGCTGATTTTTTAAACCCTTTGGACGGCGCGAAGTTCCGTTTTTCGTTTAATAAAACCTCTATGGCCTTGTCTGCCATGATGCGTCCTCCTTCGGAAGCAAGTTTTCACAAGGAGTGAAAACGACCGGATTCTATTTGAGCTTCTGAAGCTTGGCAAGAGCGGGGGCTCTCGTCAATTCAGTCGCGCCAAGACGCATGGCCCGGCATTTTCGTGAACACTGCCAATGCGCACGCTTCAGTCTCTTTTCAGCCGCACGACCTTAGCGTTGTTCGTGTCGGTCCGCTCGTACGAATCGCCTCTGCGCAGCAGCCCGGGCGCAACGTTCCAACGCTGACCGCCATTGGTGATTACGGTAACCGTCTTTCGATTGTATCGGGTCACGATTCCGACCAGAGGCGGATGCCCGTCGGGATGGAACGTCACACCTTCTCCGATCTTGTAGTCCAGCATCTGCGAGTGCGCGCGCATCTGGCTCAAAAACCGTAGCCGCTCCACGATCCTGTGGTTCAGGTCTACAAGTTCCGCTTCGGTGAGTTTGTCGATAGCAATCTTCATTATGTTTTCCTCTCGGTCTGCTTGAAAAGCGGTCTATCAACCAAAACGTGCTGCGCGCAAACTTAAAATTTGCGGAAGCGTCGACGGTATCCGGACGATCCAATCTATTCGTTGGCTCTTGGTGGTCGTCTTGAAATACCCCAGCGATCGACTAACGCAAGAATTCGCTCGACGCTGCCGCCTGGTTCGGCGTGGATGATGAGAACTTCATCGGCCAACGCCGCGACGAGTTCGTTGCGCTGCTGTGACGATTCGACTGT
>WHTF01000084.1:10683-16884 GCA_009379725.1 Deltaproteobacteria bacterium | reverse complement strand
GAGCGACGGGTGGGTGTACGGACTACCGGAATTGATCGATGGACAACGCCAGCGTATTGCGGAAGCACAACGCGTCGCCAACCCCGGTTGTTATTCTTCAGCAGTAATTTTACTCGTGCGCCCGCTGGTCGACGCCGGGCTTCTCGCTGCCGATACCGCTTGCTCGATTCACGCGCTCTCGGGTTATTCGGGCGGAGGCCGCTCGCTGATCGAGCGATGGGAAGAGCCCGAGCGCGGATTGTTCAAGCTTGCTCACGAGGCGCCGTACAGCATCGGCAAGCTTCATAAACACGTCCCCGAAATTATGCGTTGGGGAAGCCTCAGCATTGAACCGCAATTTCTACCCGCTGTCGGCCCGTTTCGCTGCGGCATGCGCGTTCAGATCATGATCCCGGCCAAAGCTCTGCCGAAAACAAGCAGTGGAAAAGCGATGTGGGAAGCGCTGGCGGCCCGATACGCCAATGAAGCATTTATCCAGGTTGAACCGTTGACCGATTCGAGCGACGCCGATGAGCTCACTTTCGATCCGCAAGCGCACAATGACACGAATCGAATTTCCTTGCGCGTGTTACCCCACCCGTCAGGTCATGTGGTGCTCATGGCCCGCCTCGACAATCTTGGCAAGGGCGCGGCGGGCGTAGCCATCCAGAATCTGAATCTTATGCTTGGCGTGACCGAAGAAACCGGCTTACCTCGCTAGTCGAAGCGCAAGCGCTTCTCCGCCGAGCGCGCGTTGGGAACGATTCGGAGCGGCCTCGGCAACAACGGGCGTGAGTAACGGATCGCCTTGGCGACGAGCCTAAATATTTTCTCTCTGCGTTCGTTCCAGCTCAACCCATAAGCATTTCGCAGCCGCTCCGGAAGCAAACCTGCCGTCACCACACGAAACAATGGTGCTGCCGGCCGCAAGAGCCAAGGCCGGGGATACACAATTTCGTGCGCCAGAGATCGGGCCATCGGTCCGACGGCAAACGCATCGCTCATCATCATGCTCATCATGTATGCATTGAAATCAGCGGGCGACGCGGGAATGATCGGGTTCGGGATTCCGAATAATTGGGCGAGCTTTTTCGAATCTTCGTAATAGAGCGACTTTTCCTCCGCCGATAACGGCTTGACGAAAAGATCGTAGGCGATTATCGCTGAATCAATGAGCGTCGCGTGAACCCAGAGCAACAGCTCGGGATCCTGGGCGTCATAACGAGTTCCGATCGGCACTGACTCCCCCGGCTGGACCATGCCATGAACTTGCTTATGGATGTTCGTGACCTGGAGAAGCGCGGAACGCGCATTTTGGGCGTCGTCGAACACGATCGACCACATCGTATTCATGGTCCGTTGCAGGCGAGCCAAAGGGTTTTCCCGGAAGCGACTGTGCGCCGCGACCCCCGCCGCGACTTTCGGATGGGCGAGTTGTAACAGTAACGCTCGGCCGCCTGCCAACAACAAAGCCATTTCCCGATCAACCTGCCAGATCTTGCTGTCCGGTGAAAAAAATTGCCCGGATATTATTCGCTTGGAATGATCGCTTTGACTCGTCATAGTGCTTCACGACGCACGGGTATCAAACGTAATCTATCGAGATCATGCCATGACAACCAGACTGCTCGACGGTCCGGAGTTCGTCAAGGCTCTATCGTCTTCATACACATCTGTCGAAAACCCGTTTACGGTCTTGTAAAGTTCGCCGCCCGTTATTGGCTTTTGGTCTTGGCCTTGGTGGAGTTCAGCTCTTGATCAATGACTTTCTGAAACGTCGCAAATGGTTGCGCTCCTATCAGAAGCCAGTGGTTTACCAGGAACATGGGCGTCCCGCGCCCTCCCAAATAAGCCGCGGTGGCGGTCTCCCGTTCGACCTTTTTTTTATATTTGCCGGTGGTCAGACAAGGCCCAAAGTTTTCCCCATTTAAGTGCAATTCCTTTGCATATCTTTTGAGCTTGGCTTCGCTAAAGGCCATTGCTCCCTGATTGGCAAAGAGCTTGTCGTGATACTGCCAAAACTTGCCCTGCTCCGCCGCGCATTCGGACGCTAGAGCCGCCTGTTCGGAGTGTTTTCCTAAGATCGCAAAATGCCGAAAAACGAACTGAGCCGTTCGTTTAGCGAAATAAGACTCCTTGAGCTTCGGCAGGGTGTCGGCCCAAAATTTTTTACAGTAGCCGCACTGAAAGTCAGAAAACTCGACGATCGTTACCGGCGCACTTGACGATCCCAACGCCGGTCCTTTTCCAAGCGAGGCCAAAACCTCTTTCAAAGAATCGTTTCGCGAGGCTGCCCCGAGCGGATTAGCAGACAGGCACAAGAGCGAGCTAGCGACAAGGATCATCCAGACCCGATGATTAAGCTTCAACATAGATCTCCTTATGTGGCGAGTTGGTTTGGAACCAAAACTTCTGATTCTGGTTTCACACTAGAGTAACTATCCCTGGTTTCAAGCCAAAGTGTCGATGGATAAAACCGCGTCGGCGCGAGCGTTGCTTCGGTCCTTCGACGACGGCAGAATCCACCGGGCTAGACCCCCAAGCGCTAGAGAGCCGATACCGCAAATAAGATACAAGGCATCCGTGCCGCCACGGTCGACCAGCCAACCGGCTGACGTGTTCGAGGCAATCCCGGCGATACCGAGGGACACCATGGAGAGAATTCCCTGGGCCGTTGAACGCAGCCTTTCCGGCGCCACCGTATCCAGATAAAGCGGGCTGCCCAGGTTAAGCCCGACCACGGTAACGCCATGAAGCGCCTGCACCGCAAACAGGAGATGGAAGTCTGTAATCAGCGCGCAGAGAAGCCAGCGCAGACCTCCTACAATAACACCGAGCGTGAGCAGCCCGCGAGCGCCGAGCCGCTTGAGACCGCTGCCCGTGGACAGGACCAGCGGGATTTCGACCATAAGCATCAGAATCCACATGCCGCGTATGGTCTCGAGATCGCCGCCTCGCGAGCGCACGAATAGCGGAAAAAACCACAGCGGCCCGTGCAGAAGAAAGTGGGCCAGCAATGCGAAAAATAAAAACCTAAGAAATGCGCGGTTGTGTAAAAGCTCTCGCCAATCGCCGCGTGCCGCGCGCACGGAGACCATCCCCTTTTTGGGCAGAAACAATGCAATCAGCGCGGCGACCAGTACGATGGCAGCGGTCACCGGAAACATAATCTCCAGCCCTGGCTGAGAAACTGCCAGCGTCGCCGCGTCTACGCTATAGCTGCTCCGATAGAGGGAAAGAATCCAAGGGAAACCCATCACCAGGACAAAAAACCCGGCGGTGCCCCACGCTCGCACATGGCCAAACGCATGGCGGCCGGCATCGCGCAGAATCGCCAGGCTCACCGAGATCATGATCGGGAACAGCGCCGTTCCCACTACCGACAGTGCCGCTGTTGCCAGGACGATAGCGCCAAACTCCTGCGCGTAACCCAGGCCCAGATAACCCGCTGCCGTACCCAAAGTGAGAAATGCCAGTACACGGCCGCGCGCGCCGGTGCGGTCAGCCACTTGCCCCCAAAACGGTTGGGCAACCATGCCGATGAGAGGCGGAATCGCGAGAATCATTCCCAGCTGGGTACCCGACAAGCCGGCGTTCTCCCGGAGATAGAGACTAAAATAAGGGAAAAAGATACCCAACGATCCCATGTAAGTGAACCAGAAAAGCGTGAGCGGAACGGAATGCCACATCTGGAAAGCATAGCATCCCTTTTGTTGGTGAACAGCAAAGACTTGGTTATTTTATGAATAAGATCTAAACACATTAATGAGCTGCGAATCTCCGCATACGGTCCATACCATCGGCCATTCGATCAGGACCATCGACACATTCATCGATCTCTTGAGTGCCCACAAAATCGCAGCGGTGATCGATGTGCGGCGTTGGCCGGCCTCGCGGCGCCATCCCCAGTTTCAACGCGACGCACTGGCGCAGGCGCTGAAGATCGAAGGGATCGATTATATCTGGCGCGGCGATCTTGGCGGCTTTCGCCAACCCGCACCCGATTCACCCAACACCGCCTGGAGGGTCGGCGCATTTCGCGCCTATGGCGACTTCATGCTGACGACCGAATTTGCAACGATCATGAACGAGCTGGAAAACATTGCCGCCAATCAACGCATCGCTATCATGTGCGCCGAAGCCGTGCCGTGGCGCTGCCACCGCCAGTTGATCGCTGATGCGTTTCTGATCAGGCACTGGGAAGTTCTGCACATCATGGACGACGGCTGTCGCGAGCACAAACTGCCGGCGTTCGCTCAACCGGTGGGAAAACGAATTTTTTACCGAGGATTACTGTAGATTCAAAGAATGACCTGATGGACGGCCGGATACAATTTCTATCTGTGTTCGAATCGAAGAACAAGGAAAGATAGAATCACAGCCGCGGCGCCTTGACCAACACAGTGGCGTCGATGCTTCCAATGGTAGGCCGGCCGCACTTGGCCATGGTGATTTCGATCTCCTCACGGAGTATGTCCAACACCCGAACGACTCCTTGCTCGCCATCGACGGCGAGACCCCAAAAAAGCGGGCGGCCGATAAAGACGGCTTTGGCGCCCAATGCCAACGCTTTGACGACATCGGCGCCGCGCCTGATGCCACCGTCAAGAAGAACCTCCAGTTTTCCCTTAGCAGCGGCTACGGCTTCGGCAAGGACCTCAACCGTCGCCAAGGTATTGTCGAGATGGCGGCCGCCATGATTGGAGACAATCACGGCGTCAGCGCCGATTTCGGCGCATAAGTCGACGTCCTCACCCGTCATAATACCTTTGGCGACGACGGGAAGAGCAGTCTGCGATTTGATCCATTCCAAATCCTTCCAGGTAGCCGCTGGATCTGATCCTCCCTCGCTCCCGGCAGGTCTCGGCGCATGGACAGCCTCGGCCCCTGGTTTTGAATAGTTAACGCCGCGGATTCTTCTGTAGTTATTACGGATGTTGCGCTCCCTCTTGGGCGGCCACTGGGAATCCAAAGTCACACAGATGGCGTCGTAGCCCGCTCCTTTGGCGCGGTCGAGCCAGCTTTTCGTCAATCCGCGGTCGCGGAAGGGATACAACTGCAGCCAGAGATGGCCGGTGGCGGCGTTGGCCAGTTCCTCGAAGGATGAGTTTGAGTTGGCGCTCACTGCCATAATAGTGCCGCGCGCAGCCGCCGCACGGTAAGTTGCGACTTCTCCCTCTGGGTGTGCCTTTTTATGTCCGCCGCATGGCGCAATTAAAACCGGTACATTCACCTTGGTTCCGAGCACGGTGGTCGAAAGGTCAAGCGCGCTCACATCGCGCAAAACTCGCGGCCGCAGGGCCCAGGACTCGTAGGCGCGGCGGTTCCGCTCGACGCTGATCTCGTCGGTGGCGCCGCCGGCGATATAGTCGTATTCGCTCTTGGGCAGGCGCTCCTTGGCGAGAGCTTCGAATTCGAAAAGATTGATCGGCGCCGGGCTCGCGTTCATAGAAACCTCCGTTAAATCTAGCGATGCCGGATGCTGGGTTCTGGGTGTTGGGTATTAGGCGAGGAACAAACCCAAGGGACGCAACAAACGTAATTCGGAAATTTTTGTTTCATACCCGATGCTTCTGCTCCTGTCTATTGTTTATTGTTTAGCTTTCAATTGTTGATCGTTGTCTTTAAGAAATGATCGGATCTCGTCGGCATAGTCAAGTAGCCTGATCCATTGTTCTTTGTAAAGGGTCACGGGGAATCGACCGAGCCCGTAAATCGACAGGCCGCCTTTTTCGCTCACCTTCAGTCGCAACTGACCCGGTTTTCTTTGCTCCACCTGCTCCCGGAGCGCTTTATTCTCTGCTTCAAGCCGCGCCAACCTCTGCTCTGCTGTTTCTTCTGCCATAATCCCTCCAAAATTTCATGAATCTGAGTTTCGATTCTTTGTTAATTCGCACGAAATACCAAGATCATCAAACATATTCTATTTCCCAAAGCATCATCTTTTATCGCAAACCGGTTGAGAACACGAGGTGGATAAATCCCCAGGGTGAACTTGATACTCGCACTGACTCCGGTCTATATATGATATGTTAAAAACACCCTGACATCATTAGGACTTGAGCTTTTAAACGCCGTAAATTTTTATTTAATAGGAGGTTAGCACGAATGAGCAGTTCACTGGCAACGAGAATTATCGATGGCGACGGCCATATCATAGAAGACCAAGCCGGAATTATCGCCCATATGGAGTCTCCCTACCGTGAGATCGCGCATCGCAAG
>WHTF01000084.1:0-10586 GCA_009379725.1 Deltaproteobacteria bacterium | reverse complement strand
AGGGCATCGTATTTCCGCCGCTCGATCACCTTCACACCGGTCGGGCAGTGGAAACGCCGCCGCAGCGCGATGGGCGCCCCAACGTTGGACCTAAGGGTTGGCTCGATTTTCTCGACGATGTCGGTATCGAATGGACCGTGCTTTACCCCACAGTGGCGCTTGCCTACGGCAAGATCGTCAGCCTGGACTATGCGGTGGCGGCGGCTCGCGCCTACAACGATTGGCTTCATGAAACTTACATCAAATACAATCCACGCTTTAAGGGGATGGCGATCATTCCGATGCAAGATCCGGAAGAAGCCGCCAAAGAATTGCGGCGCGCGGTAACTGAGTTAGGAATGCTCGGCGCCATGATGCCGTCTAATGGCCTGGCGCAGCCGCTCGGCTCCAAGGCGTACTGGCCGATCTATGCCGAGGCCGATCGGCTTGGCTGCTGCCTGGCGGTCCATGGCGGAGCGCACGACCGCTTCGGCATGGATCACATGAACATGTACGTTCCAGTGCACGCCCTGGGTCATCCCTGGGGGCTCACCATCAACTGCGCGGATATCGTTTACAACGGCATCTTCGATCGCTTCCCGCGCGTGCGCATCGCATTCTTGGAAGGCGGAGTCGCCTGGCTGCTGCTCTTGCTGGAGCGGCTACATGCGTCGCACGAGACCCACTTTCAATATATTCCTCCGACCGAGTTTGGCGTCCGGGAAGAAGAGGACCCGAGAAAATACATTAGAAAGCAGATCAATAACGGTCGCTTTTTTCTCGGCATCGAGACCGAAGAATTGACCATGCCCTTTGCCATCAAAATCGTCGGCAACAACCCATTCCTCTACTCGTCGGATTTTCCACACGAAGTCACCAATGAAAGTTGCAAGCATGATCTCGGTGAGCTGATGGAGAGCGACGAGATTACCGCGGACGACAAGGCCGCCATGCTCTATAAAAACGCCGAACGCTTTTACAAGCTGCCGCTGTAGAAGTGGAGCGAAACGAGATCCTTCGTTTTGTTCAGGATGATACCTTTGACAGTCATTGTGAGCGGGGCGAAATCTCTTTTCACGTTTACTGACCAAAGTCCTGAGATACCGGAGAGAATCACCCATGAACGACTGTCGCGCCGCCGTAATCACGGCCCATAATGAACCCCTGACCATCGAGCGGGTGCCGATCCCTGACTTGGAACCAGGGGCGCTGCTGGTGAAGATCGCCGCGTCGACGCTGTGCGGCACCGATGTGCACCGCTGGCACGGCCCACTGAGTGACGGGGACAGCCTACCCATTATCACCGGGCATGAACCTTGCGGTCATGTTGAAGACATCAGCGGAGAGCGCACCGATATCTTCGGCAATCCGGTAAAACGCGGCGATCGCATCGTCTGGAGCTACGTCGCCTGCGGCAGCTGTTACTACTGCAGCGTCGCGCTGCAGCCGTGCATCTGTCCGGGGCGCGCCTCCTGGGGGCACAACCGTAGCGACCAGTTTCCCTATCTCCTGGGTAGCTGCGCCGAGTACATGTATGTCCCGCCTCCCTGCCTGATCATCAAGGTGCCTGAAGAAGTCTCCTCAGCTTCGGCGGCGGCGTCCGCCTGCGCTTACCGAACCGTCATGCATGGCTTCGATCGATTGGGCGCGATCAAGAGCAACGAGACCGTGGTGATTCAGGGCAGCGGACCGCTGGGAAACTTCGCTACCGCCGTGGCACAGGATCACGGCGCGAGGAAAGTGTTGGTCATCGGCGCTCCGGCCGCGCGCCTGGAAGTGACCAAACGCATGGGCGCCGACGCGGTGCTGAATTTGGAAGAGGTCACCGAAGCAAAAGACCGGCGTAAATGGGTGCACGATCATACCGACGGGCGCGGCGGCGATGTCGTCGTCCAGGTGGCGAACAATATGGCGGTGCCCGAGGGGCTCACGTTACTGCGCGGCGGCGGCCGCTATTTGAATATCGGCGCCGGCGGTAAGGCCAATCTTGCAGTTGAACGCCTGCCGCAGGAAATGACGTTCTTGACGGTTCGATCCGCGGAACCGCGTCACTGGTTGCAAGCCATCGATTTCCTGGCTTCACGTAAAAACACATTTCCCTTTGAGGAGATGATCACCGCGAGCTATAGCCTCGAGCAAGTGAACGAAGCGCTGCAGGCGATGGCAAGCTATCAGGTCGTAAAAGCGGTGATTAACTTTCGATGATTCTGAAGCTCCGACTCTCGAACGCCCGTACGTGTGGGCAAAGTCACAGTGAAAATTGAGCCCTTGCCCAATTCACTTTCCACCGTCACTTGTCCGCCGAGCAGCTCGGCGAATGTCTTAACAATGTAAAGCCCCAGCCCTACTCCCCCATGCTTCCTGGTGGTCGAGCTATCGGCCTGTTGGAACATTTCGAAGATCGTTGCAAGTTGCTCTTTCGGAATTCCGACCCCGGTATCCGTTACCTTTAATTCGATGGCACCGGCTTCGACGAGCTCTCTGACGAAAATGGATATACGGCCTTTTTCGGTGAATTTGACGGCATTGTTGATCAAGTTCTGGATCACGGCCTTGAGTTTTTCATCGTCGCTAACGATTACGGGCAAGTCGCGGGAATAATTCCAGTTAAAAGCCACCTCTTTTTTCAGAGGAATGACATAATTTGATTTCAGCTCGTCGAGGAGATCACAAAGATTCACATCATAGCGGTTCGCTTTGGCAGCGCCGGCTTGAATGCTCGTTACCTGCAATACATGATTGATCATACTCAGGAGTTCCTTGGTTTGATTAACGATCTTTTCGAGGGCTTTCTCCTGCTCGGGATTGATGTCTCCGAACACTTCCGTTTGAATCAGTTCGGTATATCCTTTAATCACGTTCAGTGGAGTGCGCAGCTCGTGCGAAATAACACCGAGAAACTCATCTTTTCCTTTGTTCGCCTTCTCAAGCTCCACGGTTTTTTGTTTGATTTGAGAAAAGAGATTTGCGTTGCCCAAGGCGATACCGAGCTGGTAGGCGATCGAATTGATCAACTGATGATCGGCTTCCGAAAATTTGTGCGGCTCTTTGCCGAGAAAGTTCATCACTCCTAAACCTTCTTTTCGGACTTTGATAGGAATGAGAAACGAGCTGCGAAAACCCGCCCGTAGCATGACTTTATTATGCGCCGTCTGGTTGTAAACTGGGTCAGTTTGCATGTCTTCGACGATCATCGGCTCTCCGGTCTCGCAGGCCTTCCCCAGACGCCCCTCGCCGACAGCATATTTTTTGATGAGCGAGATATCTTCCGGCATGCCGGCGTGAGCCACAAGGTCCAGCTCTCTTGCGTCACCCTGCCGGACATAGATACGCGCGGCATCGAAGCTAAAGATATGCAAGACTTCATGCATGGTCTTATGCAACACGGTATTAATATCGAGAGACTCGCTGCCGATCGCGGCGATCGAATAAAGAGCAGAAAGCTCTCTGGCTTTAGTTGCAGTTTGCTGGTAGAGCGTCGCATTCTCGACGGCAATTCCAATCTGATTGGTCATGGATCCGAGTAAGTTAATTTCCGCCGGATCGAGCTTTCGCGGCAGTTGTCCCACACAAACCATGGCGCCCCAGGTTTTAAGCTTGGTTTTGATCGGGAACATCCCCAAAAAACGAGCGCGGGCCTTCAATGAGCTTTTCCTGCTGCTCATTTCCAAGTACCGAGGATCGGTGGCAATATCTTCGAAGATAAACGGCTCACCCGCATCGGCAACCCTGCCAACGATCGACTCGCCGCGGCGAAAACGTACCACTTCGTGCCAGCATTCCGGCCTCGCCTCGAAAGCGGCCCTGACCTGCAATTCACTCATGTCCGCGTTGAATAGAAATACGCGGGTCGCATCGAAGTGAAGGATTTCCGTGACCTTCTGGATGCCTTCTCTCAACACCACATCAAGATCCAGCGACTGAGTCGCCGCGATCGTCAGCGAGTGTAATGCCGAAATTTCACCCCTTGCATTGGCGGCTTCCGTGCGCTGCACTTCCAAGATCTCAGCCATTTTGTCGAGAGAAGCGGCGAGTCGCCCGATTTCGGTTCGGGAGGGGGACAACCCCGTGCGCGCGCTGAGATCGCCCGCGCCGATCTTTTCTGTCGTGCTCACAACAGCATTCAAATCCCGCAAGACAAAAATTTCGCTGCCGAACCAGGCAGCCGCCAGGGCCAGAAACCCGGCTAATATCAAAGCGGCCAAGTTTCGCTTTAACATCCAATTGGCTTCGCTCAAGGCAATTTCAACGGGAATGCCAATGCTGATATGAAGATTGCCTTCACGAGAAAATCCTTCGAGCGAGGTGAAGCCATAAAGCTGTTGTTTGCCGTCTAATCCAATACCTTCAGCAACACCCTTGTCGCGACCTGATGCGTTCTTAAACAACTCGCTACCGGGAACCGGTTCTCCGAGCCATTGTTCAGGATTAGGATGGCGAGCGAGAATAGTTCCCTGCCGGTCCACGACGGTAAGATTGTAGGTCGTAGGAAGTTGCGCCGCAGCGACGATCTGATTGAAGGAGGCCAAGTCGAGGCCGGCAAAGACAACGCCGTTTATCTTTCGCGTGTCATTGAGAATGGGATGAGCCAAAATAAGATTGGCTTTACCGCTGACGCGACCGATTTGATATTCGCCAATGGCGAAATCATTCCTTTGGAGAGCTTGTTGAAAATAGGCGCGGTCGGCAACATTAACCGGCTTGGATAATGCTCGGGCACTGCAAATGAGATCGCCATTCAGATTTGCGACTGCCAGATTGGTGTAAAGGGGATATTCCTTGAGCAGTTCAGAAAATTGGATGTTACAAGCTTGCGAATCGCCCTTTCGTATTTCGGTGAGCCTCGAAAGGGTGATCAGCAAGTGGCGCGTACTATCAATGAGGCGCTCATGACTGACAGCGAGGACTCGCACTGCTCGAAGAGCCTCATTCTCGGCCGACGATCTAGCTAGCCGGCGCTGTTCACCGGCACTGTAAAGAATCAGCCCAAGCGCAGGAAGAACGGCTAACAGAACGAGTTCGATCAGCCGCGCCCGGAGACTTGTAGGATTAGGTATTCGCATACAATAGGTTCATTTAGGAATTCCGCGCGACCTCCAAGGATCAACTCTGCTGAGTTCCCATGCAAGTCTCAGCAATGGGCAAAGACTATGCCAGCACCCCTGCAAAGCTAAATCGCTGATAATAAAATGATTTAAGAAGTGAGATCTCAGGAATCTCGACAAGACTTGGCATTCATGGACATCAAACGACAGACCTGCTGGCGTCTTGCCGGTCCGTAAAGAAGTGGAACTGGATAGCGGCAGGTGAAGTCCGATAAAAGTAAGGCGACGAAATGACGGAGGTCTGATTGGCGTTAAGCAGAAACGATTCCTATCATGGCAAGACTGCTGAAGAGTATTTAGTCCTAGACCGGTGGATTGCGCCGCCCCGTGATCAGACTAACCAAGAATAGAACAAGAAAAACAACAAATAGAATCCACGCAATTTGGGTCGCTGTACCGGCAATCCCGGAGAGACCTAAAAGACCTGCGATCAACCCGATGACTAGAAATGTAATACTCCAATTCAGCATGGCCTTCCCCTTTCGCTCAGGTATTCAGCAAACCACCAAAGCTGTGTATTGCTAATATGGCTTTTTTAAGAACAATGATAATTCAACCGTTTCAACCGGCCTCTTCCAAACCGCTTCCTTCCGGCAACAACTCGATCCGCACCAGGGTGATGCCGGACTCGACAAAACCCAGAACATCGGCGGCCGCATGCGATAGATCGATAACACGCTCACCCACATACGGTCCCCGATCGTTAATTTCCACTTCGACGGTATTGCCATTCTGCAGGTTCGTAACTTTCGCCTTGGTGCCCAATGGAAGCGTTTTATGCGCGGCGGTAAGCTTTCGTTGATCGAAAATTTCCCCACTCGCTGTCTTCTTGCCGTGAAAACCTGGACCGTACCAGGATGCCTCACCGCGAATCACTTTTTTTACCTGTCTCTCTCGATAATTCACTTGGCGCTGAGACTTGAGATTTACCTTGTTGTTCTTAGGACGAAGCGCTGGGCCGTCGAGCGAAGCAGCTTCAGCCGAACCCGGTTTGAGAGCCTCTAACCCGGACCCCGATAGCCAACCGCAACCCGGGAGCAGTGACGACACCAACAAAACCACAAGCCCAGTGGCCGGTGGCTCGTTCTGCCGAGAAATGGCGTCGTTGTTTTCTTCAGACGAAAGCATACTCTCTTCCCCCTTCTAAAAACCGGTGATGCCAAATGATTTTGTTGAAGCAGGTGCCATTGCTAAGTAGATACCGCAAGAGCCGTGCCGGTTGGCGGCAGAATAGATCCAACTGTGTAATATGTAGCCACTTTTGGTGACTGACGGGTCGGTAGCAGATGATTGGATTGTACTGAAATCCCTACAATGAACTACCTACACCGAAAAGATACGAATCCGAGAAAAAAATAATAGGGAAATTGTGCGTTAGAAGCTGATGCAAGAATAAAACAGTCTCATCCATGAAACATTTTATCTTATGGAGCAACACAAAGGGAAGAATCATGAAGCTTGATCTCGATCTGTAACGCTCAATGCAAAGATCTTAAATCAATGAGAGATTTAAACCGTGGCACGTGATCATCATCGACAACCTGCCGCCGATTGATGCCATGCAGAGACAATTTACCCAGGAACTATCTTGACAAAGTTTTCATAAATGAAACCATTAGAATGATTCTCTATAACCCAATTTTTCTTTGCAGTATTCAATCAGGAGGAAAGAACAATGGACGCCTGGAAACCGGAAGAGATCGGTGACACCGCCGGGAAGGTATGGAACTTTTTGCAGAGAAGCGGTGAGTCGAGTCTTACCGCCGTTGAGCGCGGCGTCGGCGCTCCGAAGCCGCTGGTGTGCATGGCGATCGGCTGGCTTGCACGAGAGGGGAAAATCGCGCTGCGCCAGGAAAAGCGAACCCTTCAGCTAGGGCTCACCGACACCGAACGCGGCGGAAATTCTCGGATGTAATACAATAAGATCGCAGCCATAACGCCGCGCGTCTCGGCAGCGAGAAATGGCGCACACAGAGAAAAAACTTAGGTTATCAGAGCAGCTTTATCAGGACATTTCTTCAGTAAGAAAAAATAGATAATAGATAAAGGAGAATGCGAGGTAATACGAAGCAGAATCGGCATGCACGCCGCCGGCCGTTTGATCACCGCGGCTAACCAGCCGCGGTTTCATTTAAAGGAAATGTGAGTCTGAAAACGGTTCCCTGATCCGGCGCGCTCGTGTAAGTCACGGTACCACCATGAGCTGCGACGATTTTTTTTACGATCGACAGACCCAAGCCGGTGCCATGGGGCTTGGTCGTCGCAAAAGCATCGAAGATATCGATATTTTGTGAAACCCCAATACCGGTATCGCTGATTTCGATCCACGCTTGACGAGTATCGTAACGACCGGCGATCTTAAGAGTGCCGCCGTCGGGCATCGCTTCGACGGCATTCTTAAAAAGATTAAGAAATACCTGCTTGAGTTTTGATCGATCAGCCCGGAGCAAAGGGAACTCAGGGGCAAATTCTTGTCTGCTGATAATTTTGCGTTGACGGTAGTCCGGCATTTCCGTCGACAGCGTCTCTCGGAAGCACTCTCAAATCGACGATTTCCCGCTGGATGTCCTCGGGGCGCGCGTAGGTCCGAAAATCATTCAAGAGACTACCCAGCCGGTTGATTTCATTGATCGCGTCCTGTAACAACCCGCGCCCTTGCGCGTCCTGCATCGACTGCTCCCTTAGTAAATGCAAAATCGCCGATATGCCGTTGAGCGGATTGGCGACTTCGTGGGCGAAAACCGCAGCGGTTTGCTTGAGAGCCGCCAGCCGTCCGATTTCTTTCAATCCTTCTTCATAGTGTTTTCTCTCGGTAACGTCGTTCACCAGGACCAAGCGGGCAGGTTTGCCACCAAACATCACGCCATAGTTGAATACTTCGGCTTCAATCAATTTTCCGTCCTTTTTCCTGTGCGTCCAAACGCCGGCCCGTTTTAATCCGGGAGGCATCACCTTCAAGCTGTTTTCCAGCCGCGGGAGCTCCGCCGGCAGGCGGATGTCTTTGAGCGTCATCTGTAAAAATTCTTGGCGCGAATACCCATAGTGATTCACCGCCGCCTGATTAACCTCTACAAAAGCCAGTGTCTCGATGTCGAAGACCCAGCCCGGCAGCGGGTTACGTTCGAATAACAGCTGATACTGCTCTTTGGCGGCGCCTAAGTCATGCTCGCTTTTCGTCACCTCCGTGATGTCCGTGATGGTGCCGATATAACCAGGGCTATCCAGATCGGCGCCCTCATGCCGAACCGCCTGACCAAGAACCCAGGTGATCGTTCCATCCGGCTTTTGGAAGCGGTACTTGGATTGAAACCGAGTATTCGCTTTAGCCGCGCGATACCAGTCGTCATGGACGCGGGCACGATCTTCGGGGTGGAGGGCGACAATCCAGCCCTGCTCGTATGCCTGCTCGGGCGCCAGCCCGGTGATCTCACACCATCGATGATTGACGTAAATGCAGTTGCCATCCAGGTTGGTTTGAAAAATTCCCACCGGCGAAAATTTGGCCAGGATATAAAACAGCTTCTGATTCGACTGAAAGTCGGGATCGGATGGAGCAGACATTACGTTACCAGGTTTAAAATTTTCTTGAGTTTCTCAGTGTCAATGATAATACGGCGCCCGTCCCTAAATATAATATTATCATGATCAAATCTATTGAGATATTCCGTCACCTGCTGGCGCGACGCGCCGACAATGCTCGCGAGCTGTTCGTGACTCAGATTGAGCGCGATTGAAATTCCTCGGGAATCCGGTGTGCCGAAGCGATCGGCTAGATTCAAAAGCTCAAGCGCGAGGCGCCGGCGCAGATCGAGACCGATGCCTTTGATGCAGTGAACGTGGGAAGTTCTTCCAGGATGAATAACCGCGGTGTACCAGCGGAGGAATGCCTCATAGGAAGCTCCCAACAGTATTTCGACAAAAGCTTGCGGTCTAATGAAGCCGACGGCGCAGTCTTCGAATGCTTCGCACCTGAACGGATGGCACATCTGAGGGGTCAGCGAATCGAGGCCAAAGAACTCTCCCGCCGCCAATAGACCGACGATCGTCTGCTTTTTCTGGCTATTAATATAAGAAAGACTCGCAATTCCCGATAAGAGCAAGTAAAGAAACCTGCCATCTTCGTCCTGATCAAATATAATTTCAGTTCTCTCAAACGTTTTTACGGTACAATGGGCCGCCAGTTTTTCCAGTTGAACAGGTAAAAACTTGGCGAGGTTTTTGAGCTGCCGCAAATCCTTCACATCAACTTGATTCATAATAACGTTTGCGCCTTTACTTTTTTCAGTCGCCCATCATTCTTAGTTAGCTGATACTCTTTGTAATCGCCATCTTAATAACTCTTTGTATCAAAAAGGCTGCGGGCGCTGCGCGATCATAATACCGAAATCGGTTGAACGCGGTCGATAGCTCATCCGAGCTGCCTGCGGGTCGCTCGAATATATATACAATTGAACCGAGCGGGTCTGTCAGATAACCGACACTCAGCTAGAAAGTCGACCAACCGCGGCCAAGCGCTGTCTCATGCCGGGGCGTGAATCTTTGAATATCAAGACGAAGGAAATGCTTAAGCGATTTCAGAAAAGTTTATACTGATCCGCCCGATGTTCCGGCAAAGGCTCATCCGAATCTTCCGAATTCTCTATGCAAGCGACGGCAAGGTCAAAGAGGAACTCTTTCTATCCAATCAAAGAAGTGGTTTTACTACATCGGCCATCGGGCTAAATCTTAAGCTTGCTTGCATAACCAGTCATCTCGACATACCCCGCCCCGCCAACGGTTTTCTTTTCGATAGTCCCAGTGACTCTCACCGCGCCCTCCCAGTAGGTCACCCGCGTGCTTCTGTTGGTAATCAACTCTTGCTCGGGAAAGTGTGGCGTGATTTCCAACTCTATCTGCTCCGAAGGGATGCTGACTTTCCATTTGATCGGATAGTCGGCGCCGCTCTTGGGACTTTTCCAGCGCCCCAAAACTTCCACCCGGTAATCCTTTAACGTCAGATGCCGGGTTCTTGCATCGGCGTACACAACTGTGCCGCTGGAATAAGGATCTATCGAACCGTCTTTTCGACGCATGAGATAGAGCATGAGCTCGGATTGGTTATCGAGTTGAATGCTGAACCAGTCCCAGCCTATCTGATCTTCGCCGAGCTGGTTGCTACCGAACTCGTGATCCATCCAGCTGAGGCCGCGAACTTTTTCTCTCTTGCCACCAATCGTCAATTCTCCCTCGGTCTGCATGCGCGTCAACGAATAATAATAGGACGCCCGGCCTTCTCCCGCGCCTTTTTGGCTGTGGCCGTTTTGACCATGCAAAACCGGCGGCTTTAGCGATTTAAGCCGGAGCCGGAGCTGTGTTCCGCGATCGTTCACCGATATTGTATGGTTGTTTGCATCCCCTTCTACCTTCCAGTCCTCGTTCCACACCAGATAACGGTCCGTCCTAGCGCCGGCCTTTGCCGAAGCCGGCTGTGGCTGGGTGCCGTACCTGATGGAGCGCATGGAT
>WHTF01000083.1 GCA_009379725.1 Deltaproteobacteria bacterium | reverse complement strand
GTTTCGCTGGGCGGCAGCGGGGAGTGCCTCAAGGTGGTCAATCAGCCGGGCAGTGCCCGGTCTTCGGACGCGGCGGCAAAGGCTATTAAAGAGGTGTTGCCGCGGGTCATGCGACATTTTCGAAACGCCCTGGTGCGTGGAGATACCGACTTTGACCGCTCTGACGTTTTCAACGCAGTCATCGAGGAGGGAGCATACTTTGCGATCGGCGGACGGGTGCATCCGAACCGCGCGGCGCTGGTAGAGCGGATTGCCGAGGAGAACTGGACGCCCTTTGTGCCTCGAGCCGAGCGCGAGGAGCGAAGCGGGTCTTCTCGTCACGGGCGCACACCGAATTATCGCCGTCAGAAAGCCGCTGAGCGCGGGTATCGCCGGCTGCGCACGGTCAAGCAGTGGGTGAGCGAGATCGCCTATCAGCCTCATGGGCTTAGGGCTGCATGTCGGATGATTGTGCGGCGGATTTTGATCGAAGAGACCGATGGGCAGGGGGCGCTTTTTAGCCACTTTCGTTACCGGCTGGTGCTGACGAACTTGCCGCGCTCTTACACAGCCCGCCAGATCATCGATCTCACCTATCAACGCTGCGACCAGGAAAACGTCATCGAGCAGTTTGGCCAAGGGATCGCCGGGTGGCGCATGCCGGTGGCGGAGTTTAGGGGCAACTCGGCATGGCTCGAAATCGCCCGGCTGGCATGGAATCTCGGCAAGTGGATTGCCCAGGTCGCTTTGCCCAGCGAGGTGGTGCGCTGGGAGTGGAAACGCTTTCGCCGCCACTTTGTTTATATCGCTGCCAAGGTCTTAAAAAGCGGGCGGCGCTTGGTAGTGCGGCTTGCGGGATCGCATCGCTTTTTGCCCGCCATCCTTACCGCTCATGTTCGGCTGCAGACCTGAGGAGCCGAAGGGGGACGGCTGAAAAAACTCCGCTCATCGAAGCGATGGAAGAATAGCTGCGTCCAAAAACAAGGTTCAGCTTCAATACCCGATCCTGCTGAGGCCAAACTGAAGCGATGTTGCGGTGTCGAGACTTACAAGGAGTGCTTACAAACCGTCAAGGGCTCGATCATGAGCCAAAAGCGCGCGAATGCAATCCC
The DNA here is from genome assembly GCA_009379725.1 of Deltaproteobacteria bacterium. Classification (GTDB taxonomy): domain Bacteria; phylum Desulfobacterota; class Binatia; order UBA9968; family UBA9968; genus WHTF01. Next base: position 16,515 of record WHTF01000083.1, on the reverse strand, counting down.
TTGTCGCTTATTTCAGGTCTAGCCGGCTTCTCCTGTAGGCAGTAAGTTTGGAAAACCAAACTCACGAGTCGAAGGAGGAGCCAGAGATGAAACTATATGGAGCGATCGACCTGCACTCGAACAACAACGTGACGGTGTTGATCGACGAACAAGACCAGGTGGTTTATCAAAAGCGGCTGCCCAACGACCTGCCCTTGATCGCCCAGCAGCTATCAGGCTATCGGGATGCACTTCAAGGCATCGTCGTGGAATCGACCTACAACTGGTATTGGCTGGTCGATGGACTGATGGACCAGGGGCACAAGGTGCATCTGGCCAACACCGCCGCGATCCAGCAGTACGAAGGATTGAAGTATACCGACGATAACTCGGATGCGCGCTGGCTGGCTCACATCCTGCGGTTAGGGGTGTTGCCCCAAGGTTATATTTATCCCAAAGAAGAGCGAGCGGTGCGGGATCTATTGCGCAAGCGCAGCCAGCTGGTGCATCAGAGGACCGCTAATTTGTTAAGTATTCAGAATCTGGTAACGCGCAACACCGGCAGCTCGATCAGCGCCAACCGGATCAAAGAACTCGATAATGAACACGTCGATGAACTCCTGCCCCACGCTGATCTCGCCCTGGCAGTGAAGGCCAACCTGTCGGTCATGTGCAGTGCCGATGAACAGACGCAGATCTTGGAGCGCACCGTCAGGGATCGAGTCAAACTGAGACCCGAGTTTACTTTCCTCAAGACCGTACCGGGGATCGGCCAAATTCTGGCGTTGACGATCATGCTGGAGACCGGCGACATCCGGAGATTTCAGAGTGTGGGAAACTTTGCTTCGTACTGCCGGTGTGTCGGCAGTCAGAAAATCAGCAACGGCAAACGCAAAGGCAGCGGCAATACCAAGAACGGCAACAAGTATTTGGCCTGGGCCTTTGTCGAAGCAGCTAACTTCGCGGTGCGCTGTCAGCCTAAGATAAGACGTTTCTACCAAAGGAAGAAAGCCAAAACTCATGGAGTCTTGGCCATCAAGGCGGTGGCGCACAAGCTGTGTCGCGCTTGCTACTACATCATCAGGGATCGCGTGCCTTTTGATGTAACCAAGGCCTTTGGTTAACAACAAGTTTATCCGGCTGGGATGGGGCAGTGAGCTTGCATAGGGGTTGGTTCAAAACCACAAGATTTGATTGGCCGCTGTCCCGTCCCTGATCTCGACAATTCGGCGCTGATTTGATCAGATGGTACGCCCACGCCGTGAGCCACAAAAGGGTTGGACCCCGAAAGGGAGAGCCAGTGGATCTGTGAATCCTATAACCTTGGACGCGGCGTGGTACCGACAGTTTTCTGGGGCAAGTAGACTTGCCAGGGGCGGGAAGAATTCTCTCTTAGAAATCTTCCACAGCCTTGATCCTGATGGGTGACTGGTGCGGACCAATACTCCGACACCGATTGATTGAAAACAGGGGCGCGTTACCTAGAAGATCAAACGCTGACGAGTTGATTCAAAAGGGGAAGAAAAACAAATTCTTCTCCGCAGGGAAGTCTGTGCCTACTTGACCGGCCGGCTAATGGGTGACCCCCTATGCCTGGATCAGTATAAGACTCCAGAGGCGAGCCGCCGTTTGGCCAACGTCGTGCTTGCGGCGGGAGCCCTCGGGCGGCCTATGCTCGGGACGCCCGGGATTCCACCTGAGCGAGTTAAGATTCTCCGGAACGCTTTTAACACAACGATGAAAGATCCGGCGTTCTTAGCCGAGCTGGAGAAGAGGAAATTCGATCTCGCTCCGACCACCGGGGACGAGCTGGAAAAAATCGTTAAAGAAGCCATGAGTCAGTCGCCAGAGACCATCGCCAAAATGAAAAAGCTGTTGGGCGGATAAGCGAAATGAGGGTAGTACCTGAAGCCTGAATTACCAAGGATGAACTATGCGCATCGGGGTCGGAAATGTCATGCCACGTCATCCGCGGTGGTGTCGGAAAATTCAGACTCGAATACTTCGGCCAAAATACGACAGATATCCGTTGCCGACAGGATGCCGGCGAGTTTTTCATGATGAAGAACGATGGCGGACCCGATATGACGCTTTGCCATCTCAATTGCAACCTCGTTCAGCGGCGTATCGAAGGGAACAATGTAAGGCTCCTCAATCATGATGTCACGAGCTCGGACCTGCGCCTTTTCCCCATCGGGCAAGAACCGTTCGAATAAACGATACAGGTCTGCTTGTGAAATGATTCCGACAACTCGACCATCCTGTTGAACGGGAACATGACGGATATGGTGCTCATCCATCAAGCGCTCCACTTCTAAGACCGTATCATCGCCGTCCACAGAATAAGGGAAGGGCGTCATGACGGATCCTACGTGGGGAATCTTCTTGTACTTTTTCATAATCGTCGCTCTGCTCGGGCACACCATTACGAGCGCGTAATTCGGAGCCCTCACTGCTAATATCTTCTGCCATAACACGTTCATGCGGCTGACGCGAAGTGTATTAAGTATTGCCTTTGCGGCTAAAGTAAAATTAGACTCCGCCGGCGCCTTTGAGGGATTTGATTGGACTGAATCTCCGCGCCGGGTTCTGTCAGTGCCGATTTACTGCTAATCTTTCCCTATGATCTTATCTGGTCAACAATGGTCCAAATGGTTTTAACCCATGCCGCCGCATCATTTTCGGCGAACATTAAAAGGTAAACGGGAGGAGTTCCCATGACCGCTGATAATTTTACCGTTGCACTGGATTCCGCAAAGTCCGAGGCGTTCGCGAACCGTCTTTTGGCGATGCTCAATCAAAGCTCGTTGTGTATTATGATTTCTATCGGCCATCGCACGGCTCTTTTTGACACGATGAGCAATCTCCCCCCACCTTCTACCTCCGCCGAGATCGCCGCCCAAGCGGGTCTCAATGAGCGCTATGTTCGGGAATGGCTTGGCGCCATGGTCACCGGCGGTGTTGTGGAGATCGATCCGGCTTCAAACAGGTTTTCGTTGCCCCCGGAACATGCGGAGTTCCTTACGCGCGCGGCGGGTCCGAATAATATGTCGGTATTCACGCAGTACATCGGTTTGATGGGTAGCGTCGAAGATGACATCGTCGATTGCTTCCGCAAAGGCGGCGGCGTTCCATACTCTCGCTTCCCGCGCTTTCATGCGGTTATGGCTGAGGATAGCGGACAGTCGGTTCTTTCGTCTTTGGAATCCCACATATTGCCGCTGGTGCCGGGCTTGTCCGATAGGCTTGCAGCCGGCATTCAGCTGCTTGACGTGGGATGCGGGCGCGGTCTTATTATGAATCGTTTAGCCGAACTATTCCCGAAGAGCCGATTTACCGGAATGGATCTTTCGAGCGAGGCTGTCCTGTTCGCGTGGCAGACGGCAGCCGAGAAAAAACTGAGGAACGTCGAGTTTATCGTCACCGATCTCAGTAATTTCGACGAGACAGCGGAACGTGAAGCTTTCGACATAATAACTACCTTTGACGCAGTGCATGACCAGAAGTTTCCATTGAGCGTGCTGAAAGGCATCCATCGCGCGCTTCGCCCCGATGGCGTCTATGTAATGCAGGACATTAGAGGCTCAAGCCTAATGCACAAGAATATCGACCATCCCATCGGTACCTTTTTATATACGGTGTCATGCATGCATTGTATGACCGTCTCACTTGCTCAGGGGGGCGAAGGGGTTGGGGCGATGTGGGGTGAAGAAATGACTCGCGAATATCTTCAGAAGGCCGGTTTCCGGTCGGTGCAGAAACACGAACTGGCGCACGATATACAGAACAATTGGTACGTCGTCCGAAAATGAGACGACTGGTGAAAAAGGCTCATCTAGCCTGCCCTGAGCAGCGTCGAAGGGTTGCGCTAGTCCGACTCGCTTGGATCAGCCGATGAAAATCGCTTCGTTCCAGCTATCCTAAGGCTCGGCTGAGTAGGGAACGGTCGCGACCGTTCTCTACTGCTTCGTTTTATGCGTCGATGGTTTGGCCGCCATCGACGACCAGCGCATGACCGGTCACGAACGAAGCTTCGTCAGAAACCAGGAAAAGCACGCCGTAAGCGATTTCCTCCGGACGCCCCATCCGCAATAAAGCTTTATTGCTTGCGCCCATGGTTTTGCGTTGTTCTGCCGTTATGCCACTGAGGGTCGGCTTGGGCGGAAATCCTCTGAACCGGGGGGTCTCGATGGCGCCCGGGCAGACGCAGTTGACTCTGATGCCCAAGGGACCATAGTCCAGCGCCATTTCGCGTGTAAGATTGATGATAGCCGCTTTGGTCGCGCAGTAGCCCGGATACTCTGCCGACGCCAGAAGGCCGAAAGTCGACGCCGTGGTGATGATATTTCCACTGCCTTTTTTTATGAAGTGTGGCAGCACCGCGCGGGCGCCGCGAAACATCGCATTCAGATTGGTGTTCAGGACGAAATTCCATTCTTCATCGGTATGCTCGTGGAGTTTTTTGCGAATACCGGCGCCGGCATTGTTGTAGAGAATGTCCAGATCGCCAAAGGCTTCGAGAGGGTCGGTGAGCAGGCGATCGCAATCTTCTTGTTGGGTCACGTCAATCTTGGTGAAGACCGCCTGGCCGCCTTCCTGCTTGATGACTTCGTCGATGCGCGGGGTGATCGTTTCCTGAATATCGCAGCACACGACTTTAGCGCCTTCGCGCCCGAATAATCTCGCTGTGGCGCGGCCGATGCCGCTGTTTGCTCCCGTGATGACGGCCACTTTTCCGAGCAGCCGACCGAGCCCTTGGCGTAACATCGGATGTTCGTCACTAAGTATCTCTTCTGCCACGATGGCGCCTCCTTAAAATTCGGTCAGTAGGCAAACTTGTGTGAACACTACGCCGCGCGCCGCCCGCATCCCGGGCAACGGAACACCGGATGATTTGCATTATTGGATGTTGGGAATTGACAACCCATGACTCCGCTACTCCAAAGCACCGCTATTCTAACAATCAAGGTGTGTTCGCCAACCGGGATTATTTTTTATACAGCTGCTTGATAAATCCGGAGGCCTCGACCTCTTTGACCAAGCTCATGTCGACGAATGCCTTCGGATCCGCCGCCGCCGCCTTGGGATTCGTCACCGCCATGTAGTCGAGCATAGTCTTGACCCCGTCCGGCGTCGGGTAGGGAGCTTCGTTGAAGATCGGAATGTATGCATTGTAGGCGCGCTCGAGAGCCACCGGATCGCCAAGACCCAGATTCTTCTTGAAGAGCGCTTTAGCGCCTTCTTTATCGGTCTTGAGATAATGGATAGCTTCGGTCATGGCGCGCGTGAGCTTGAGCATGAGCGGCCGTTTCGATTTGATGTTTGCCTCCCGGGTCAGGATGCCGTTCCACCAAAAGGGAATCTTCAATGAATTGATGGGAAATAGCTTTTTGAAGCCGAGCTTCTCTGCTTCACTCGCGAATGGTTCCGGCATGATGGTGAACTGAGTGATGCCCTTGGAGAGCGCGGCAAAGCGCTCCGGGTTGCCGCCGGCCGAGACGATTCTGACGTCTTTCTCAGAATCGATCCCGAGCTTGCGAAGAGCAAGGCGGAGACCCAAGTCAGACGTGCTGCCCACCCGATTGACGCCTCCCGTTTTTCCCCTTAGTTGTTCGACTGTCTTGATGTCCGAGGTCGATATAATGTAGTCGACGAAAGTCGGGACGACTCCGACAATCATTACCGAATCCGCTCCCGCGAGACGGGAGGCGGTCAACGTAGTGACCGAAATACTGGCGGCATCGATCTCGCCCGCGAGCAGCGCCTGCAGCACCGTCGGGCTGGCGCCGATGCTTATGATTTCCGGCTGCAGACCCTGCTTTTCAAGTAATTTTCTTTCCTGCATTGCCCAAATGGGACTGTTGGAAGGGCTGGCGCCCGCCCATGCGAGTCTGATTTTGTCCTGCGCGCTCCCTGGAGAAACAGCGGCAAAAAACGCCGATAAACCAATCATCCCAAAAATGAATTTCGATATCATCGATAGATCCCTCCTGTTAGCAGACGCAATAGTTAGCATTTTGCTCTTGATAAGGTCAAGCAACGTTCTACGATGGTCCGACCAAGGTCTTAGCGGAATTCCTGAACAGCGCGGTCGATGACGTCGTTAACAAGCTTCGGAGAAGTCATCAGGTCCGTTCGATAAAATAGTAACTCCGAATGATCAAGCCGGAAAAAAAGATGTTGGGCGGCGCGTGTACTCCTGGATTGACTCAATAATTTGTTTGATATAGTAGAGGCAGTCCGAGGAGGAAAACCATCATGGCCAATAAGGGGATTCTCGTGACCGGCGGTTCGGGGCTGGTCGGAGCTTATGCGGTGGGCATGTTGTTGGAGCGCGGCGAACGGCCGGTGGTTTTCGACGTCGCGGTTAACCAGCGGCTGCTTGAGGCCGTCGGTGTCGATACCGAAAAGGTCACCTTGATTCGCGGCGATATGGCGGATTTACCGGCTTTGATTTCGGCCCTGCGCGACAACGATTGCGATCGTATTATTCATCTCGCGGCTTTCTTGGGCGAGGAAGTGCAGCGGCGGCCCTACAGCGGTGTGCGGCTGAATTTCATGGGGAGCGTCAATGTCTTCGAAGCGGCTCGACTGGAAAAAGTCTCCCGCGTCATCTTTCCCAGCTCCGGTACCGTCTACATGGGATCTCTCGGCGAGGGTCTCGCCAAGATCGATGAAAGCATTCCAATCAACCCGCCTTCGGTTTATGCGGCGACCAAGGCCAGTTGTGAGTTCATGGGCCGGGCTTACGCCAAACGCTACGGTTTTGAGTTTATTTGTCTCCGTTACGTCGGCGGGCTTTACGGCCCATCGCCGGTGGCGCTTAAGGCGACCCGAGAAATGGCGATTCAGCAAATGATCCGTGCCGCGGTGAAAGGGGATTCGGCCAAGATCAATTGGCCCTACGGTCCCACTGAAATTTTGTACGGCAAAGATGCCGCCAAAGGGACGGTGCTCGCCGTGCTCAAAGATAAATTCAAAGACGATCTTTTTCACATCGGTAACGGCCAAACGGTCGGCGGCGATGAGATCATCGCTGCGGTTCGTAAAAAGTTTCCCGAATCGAACCTTGAGTTGATCAAAGGCAGCAACCCGATGCCTTATCCGGAATCCCGCCTGGCCAGCGATTTCTCTCGCTCGAAAGAACAACTCGGCTATGAACCGGATTATTCCATCGATAAAGCCGTCGAGGATTATGCGGCGACTCTCAAAAGGCTCGAGAATCTATAACGAATTGCTAAATCCTATGTGAAGTTCGGACTTACCTTTACGTCTAATGATTGACTGGAGTGGAGAAGGTCGAGACCATAAAGCTTGCGGAAAGAAGGGGTAAAACAATTATGCGATTCAAACACATCTTGGTTCTGTTGATTCTGGCGTTTTGGGTTTTCTCCAATTCTGCTTTTGCCGCTCAATCGGCCGGAAAACCGGCCTACGGCGAGAAGGCGGTTGCCGATTTTTATCGCGGTAAGACTGTGCGAATTATCGTCGGGTTCTCGGCAGGCGGCGGCTATGACCAATACTCCAGGCTGATTGCCCGCCATATGTCGAAATACATCCCCGGCAATCCCGCGGTCATCGTCGAAAATATGGCCGGGGCAGGCAGTATCATTGCGGCAAACCATGTGTTCAATGCGGCACCGAAAGACGGTACGTTGATCGGCAATATTTCCGGCCCGATCGTTTTGGAGCAGCTCTTCGGCAGTCCGGCAGTGCAGTTCGACATGGCCAAATTTCGCTATCTCGCTGTTCCGGTTTCTGAGACCTATCTCATGATCGTCACCCGAAAAACCGGAATCACCAAATTCGATGAAGTGATCGGGCCAAAGAGCAAGCAGGTGACGTTTGGCGCCATACCCGGCTCCACAGTGGAGCACGCGCCGATATTAGCCCGCGATATTCTGGGCGCGAATTTGAAAGTCGTTTCCGGATACAAAGGCACCGCTGACGTTCGATTGGCCCTCGACAGCGGCGAGGTCGATGGTTTCTTCAATACGTGGACATCCTCGAAAATAACCTCTTTTGACAAGTTCAAGAAGGGCGATTGGGTCGTATTGGCGCAGCTATCGGAAAAGCCGATCAAAGATTTGATCATACCTAACGTGCCAACGATTTCGCAGATCGCTAAAACCGACGAACAGCGCTTAATCATGAAATATGGCACGAGCACGCCGAACGCCTTCGGCAAAGTCTATGTTCTGCCCCCCGGCACGCCCAACGACCGCGCGGCGGCACTGGAAAATGCCTTCGCAAAGGTTTTTGCCGACAAGGAGCTCATGGCCGACGCCAACAAAGGCAAACTCGAAATCGATCCGATGCTCGGCGAGGAAATTCACAAGCTCGTGCAAGAATTCCTTGGCATGAGCCCTGATTTAAAAGGCAAACTACAGGCGGCAATAAAAAGCGGGAAGAAGTAGCGCACGCACTAACCGCTGACGCTATGATGATAGGAGGGATACATGATGTTTTCTAATTTGACGAAAATTGGCTGGTCGATTGTCTTTCTCGTTTTCGCGGTTCCGGCTATCGGGATGGCTCAGACGGAAAGCCTGGATGATCTCTACAAGAAGGCGCGCAAGGAAGGAGGGGAGCTCAATTTTTACGGCACCTTGGCGCAAATCAATGCGGCCAAAATCATTCCCGTTTTTGAAAAACGGTTTCCCGGCCTAAAGATCAATCACGTTGACGCCACTGCCGATAGGCTCGCGGCCCGGGCGATTACCGAAGCTCGTGGCGGTAAAGTCTCGGCAGATATTTTTCAAATGACATTGGAAAATATCTTGCAATTAGGTGATCAAAAACTGGTTATCGAAAAACTCCCGCCAGAAGCGGCAGCCTATCCGGACAATTTAAAAGGATCCTATTGGGTCACGGCCGATTTGCTCTTCATTACGGCAGCTTGGAACACGAATTTGGTGAAGAAAGGTGAAGAACCCAAGCAGTTCGAGGACTTTGCCGACGCCAAATGGAAAGGGCGGCTTATCGCAGAGCCGAGAGATGTCGAAATTTTAATGGGTTTAGCCCGACACAAATACAAGAGCGATGAGAAGGCGATAGCGCTGCTTAAAAAAATCGCCGCCAATAACGTCGAGTTTCACAAGGGCCACTCGCAGCTCGCGGAGTTTTTAGTCGCCGGTCAGGCGGCCGCGTGCTTTACCTGTTATGCGCATCATTATCCGCCACGGATCAAAAAAGGCGCGCCACTGGGGTTTATGGTGACGGAAGGTGTAGCCTCAATCAATGCCACCGCGTTGGCAAAAGACAGCCCCCACCCAAACACGGCCTGGCTCTTCGCGCGCTGGTCGGCGAGCGAGGAGGGACAAAAGGTCTACGCCATGGGTGGCCGCACACCGCCGCATCCCAAGGTCGAACCCGTGGAAAAGATCCGCCCGGCGAAAATCTATCCGATCGGCACCGAGGAAATAAAGAATTGGAGCAAATATGAAAAGATCTGGAAGGATATATTTAAATTGAGATGAATTAGGAAAAGTTGAGCGTGAAAGAACCAGAGATAATCGGAGAAAAGAAACAAACGCAAACAGCGTAACCGGCGGCGGAAAATAGCGGCGCCGATTTAATCAACCGGCCATGAATAAGCGAAGAAGGAGGAGATATGGGAGCTAGGATCAAAACGCTGATTTTACTGATTGCAATGTTTGGGTTTGTGCCCACTGCGTTGGCGGCCCAGAGCGAAAGCATAGACGAGCTTTACAAAAAGGCCCTTAAAGAGGAAGGCGTGGTTAACTGCTACTGCTCGCTGGCGCAGATCAATGCGCAGAAAATTTTTCCCGAGTTCGAGAAGCGCTTTCCGGGAATCAGGATCAACCACGTGGATGCGACGTCGGACAAGCTCGCCGTCCGTGCGATTACCGAAGCCCGTGGAGGAAGGGTGATTGCCGATGTTCTGGAATTCGGACTCGAAAACATCAGCCAGGTTCATGAACAGGGTCTTCTACTGGAGAAATCGATTCCTGAAGCGGCGGCTTATCCGGATAATCTGAAAGGCTCCTATTGGACGGCCAACAATCTGATTTTTTTCATCGGCGCCTGGAACACGAATATCGTGAAGAAGGAGGAAACGCCGAAGTCTTTCGAGGATTTCGTGGACCCGCGGTGGAAAGGCAGGCTGATCGCCGAGCCCAGGGATTATGAAGTTTTAATCGGCCTGGCGCATAAGTATAAGAGCCTGGAAAAGGCCACCGCCACTTTAAAAAAGATCGCGGCCAATAATCCGGAATTTCACAAGGGGCATTCCGAGCTTGCCGAGTTCCTCGTCGCCGGGCAGGCGGCGGCTTGCTTTACCTGTTACTCCCATCACTATCCGCCGCGGATCAAAAAGGGCGCCCCGCTCGGCTATTTTCTCTCGGAAGGGGTAGCGGGCATTATTGCAACTGCCATTTTGAAGAACGCGCCGCACCCGAATACTGCAATGCTGTTCGTGAGGTGGGCCGAGTCCGAAGAGGGGCAGCGGGTTTATGCCAAGGGGGGCCGAACACCGGCTCATCCAAAAGTAGAGCCGGTCGAGCCGGTCCGGCCAAAGACAATTTATGCGGTGGGAGTCGACGATCTGAAGAACTATAAGAAGTACGAAAAGATTTGGAAAGAAGTATTCAAACTGCGCTGATCTAAGTTCAGGACGACTGTAAGTATAAGTAATCGAATTGAAGTCTACTGTACCCCGTCCGTGGTGAGCCGGACGAAACCATGGACGGGGTTTTCCCACAGTCTGGATCTCAGAACGACATCAAGAAAGTTCATCCCCGGAACGCGCCATTAAGGATCTCGGGCCACGGCGCTGCACGAAAAACGGAGGTCCCATGTTTAAGAGAGAACGGCGATATCTAGCCATTGTTCGGAGTTCGGTCTGCAGTTTTCTGTTTCTGCTATTGTCCTTGCCCGCTGCCGGTCAGAGTCTCGACGAAGTCTACAAGCGGGCTTTAAAAGAAGGCGGCACGGTGAACTTTTACGGCACCTTGGCGCAAATCAATGCGGTCAGGATTCTCCCTGTTTTTGAGAAGCGCTTCCCGGGAATCAAGGTCAACCATATAGACGCCACCGCAAACGCGCTCGCAACCAGAGCCATCACCGAGGCGCGCGGGGGTCGCACTATTGGCGATGTATTTCAAGGAGCGCTGGAAAACCTATTGCAAGTCCAAGAGCAGGGATTGCTGTTGGAGAAGCTGCCTCCCGAAGCGGCGGAGTATCCAAACAATCTCAAAGGCAGCTCCTGGGTAGGAACCGACTTGATCTTTCTCATCGGCGCATGGAATACCAATCTCGTGAAGAAGGAAGAGGCGCCGAAATCTTTGGACGACTTTGCCGATCCCAAGTGGAAAGGCAAGCTGATCGCGGAGCCGAGGGATGCGGAGGTCTTTATTGGATTGGCACGGGGCAAGTACAAAGACGACGAAAAAGCCATCGCCTTGTTAAAAAAAATCGCCGCCAACAACGTCGAATTTCACAAGGGGCATTCGGAACTCGCCGAATTTTTGGTGTCCGGTCAGGGAGCGGCGTGCTTTACCTGCTATTCACATCATTTTCCGCCGCGGATCAAGAAAGGCGCTCCGGTAGGCTATCTATTGTCGGAAGGCATAGGCACGATATCGGGTACGGCTATCTTCAAGAATGCTCCTCATCCCAACACGGCCTTGCTATTTGCCAGGTGGGCGATGAGTCAAGAGGGACAAAAAGCCTATGCGCAAGGTGGCCGCACTCCGGCGCATCCGAAAGTGCAGCCGGTTGAGAAAACGCGGCCCGAAAAAATTTACGCTATCGGGGCTGCTGAAATCAAGGACTGGCCTAAGTATGAAAAGATCTGGAAAGAGATTTTTAAAATTCGGTAATTAGGGAGCGGGGTCGCTTGACTCTGTAATTTAACCTGATATCAACGATTCGGATTAAATTTACACATTATTTTAACTGGAGGTCGATTTGATGAATAAGTTGTGCCGACATTCGTTCAACGTGAAGTTGCTTCTTGTGATGTTCGCCGTGGTCATATTTGGGCCAGGGACATTACACTCACAAACCCTCGATGAGATCCATAAAGCCGCAGTGAAGGAAGGCGGCACGCTCAACTTCTACGCCACATTGGCGCAGATCAACGCCGAAAGAATTCTTCCCGTGTTCGAGAAGCGGTTTCCCGGTATCAAAGTCAATCACGTCGACGCGACTTCGGACAAGCTCGTTGCCCGCGCGGTAACCGAAGCCCGGGGCGGGAAGACGCTCGCCGACATCCTGCAGGTTCCATTGGAAAATGTCAGTCAGGTTCACGATCAGAAGCTTTTGCTCGAGACCAAACTACCGGAATCCGCCGAGTATCCGGACGGGATGAAGGGAGATTTTTGGATTGCCTCGGATCTGCAGTTCTTTGTCGCGGCCTGGAATACTAATTTGGTCAAGAAAGAAGAAGAGCCCAAGTCCTACGACGATTTTCTGCATCCGCGCTGGAAGGGGCGATTGATCGCCGAGCCTCGGGACCTGGAAATGCTGCTGGCATTCGCTAAATATCGCTTCAAGAGCGACGAGAAGGCAATCGATTTTTGGAAAAAGATTGCCGCGCAAAACGTTGAATTTCACAAAGGTCATTCGCAATTAGCGGAACTGTTGGTCGCGGGACAAGCCGCGGCTTGCTTGACTTGCTACTCGCATCACTATCCGCGGCGTATCAAAAAAGGCGCGCCGCTCAATTATATGTTGACCGAAGGCGTTGCCTCCATTAATGGAACGGCCATTTTCAAGGATGCACCCCATCCCAAGACGGCCCTGCTCTTCGCCCGTTGGATTGCCAGCGAGGAGGGTCAAACAGTGATGGCCAAAGGTGGGCGCACGCCGGCACATCCCAAAGTGCAACCGGTAGAGAAGACGCGGACTAAAAAAATCTACGCCATTAGCGTGGCGGATCTCAAGGAATTTCCCAAGTACGAAAAGATATGGAAGGAAATATTCAGGCTACGGTGATCGTCTAGATCCAGGGGCAACGAAACCGAAGAGGTGATGATGGCCACAGTGGCTTTACCCAGAAGTGAGCGGACCGGTTTTCGACTGCTGCGCGAGCCGGCGCTGATAATCCCCATCATTGGCGCCGGCGTGCTGATCTATCTGGCGGTGTTGCCGTTGTTTATGCTGGTATACGGCAGCTTCGAGAAAGAGGTTGCGCCGAGGGAATTCGTTACCACGTTGGAAAACTATCAGAATGCCTACGCCAGCCCGTATACCTATTCTACTTTCGTAAATTCTATCATCTTTGCCTCGGGATCGGCTGGATTGACCTTTCTGCTGGGGACGATGCTGGCGTGGCTTACGGAGAGGACGAATACACCGCTACGTACTCTTTTCGTGCCGATCGCCGTCGTGCCGCTGATCCTGCCGGGGGTGTTGGAATCGATTGCCTGGATCTTCCTGTTGAGCCCCAAGTTCGGCTATCTCAATGTCGCGCTGCAGGGCCTCTTCGGGTTGCAAGCCGCTCCTTTCAATGTTTTTTCCCTTCCCGGCATGATCTGGGTTCACTCGGTCGGGCAGGTGCCGCTGGCATTCCTTTTGATGGTCGCGGCGTTCAAGTCGATGGATCCTTCGCTGGAAGAGTCGGCGATGATGTCCGGGGCAAATACCTGGCAGACCTTTCGCCGCGTGACCTTTCGCTTGCTCATGCCGACGACCGCTTCCGTGCTCTTGATTCTGTTCGTGCGGACGTTGGAATCATTCGAAACGCCTGCTCTTATCGGCATTCCCGCGCGCATTTACGTCTACACCAGTGAGATTTATCTCGCTTTTAATGAGTACCCGCCGGACTATGGAAGGGGAGCTGCTCTGGCGGTAGGCCTGCTTCTGCTGAGCGCCATTGGTGTTTGGCTGTACACGAGATCGACACGAGAGAGCAAGAAATATCAAACCGTCACGGGCAAAGCGTTTAGGCCCCGGCAGTTCGACCTTGGGCCGTGGAAGTGGGTCGGTTTCAGCTTTCTGATGGTCTATTTCGTTTTCGTCGTTCTTATGCCGTTTCTCGTCCTGTTCTGGGCGTCCTTCCTGCCTTTTTTTGCTACACCGGGCTGGGACGCTTTGGACAAATTGAGTCTCGACAATTATCGCTATCTCCTGGGATTCAGGCCTTTTTGGGATGCCTTGCAAAATAGCATTATTCTCGCGACTTCGACCGCTACGGTTGCGATGATTCTGACGTCTCTCATCGCCTGGATTGTCTACAAGAGCCGGCTGCCCGGATCATGGTTACTCGATTTCTTGGCTTTCATACCGATTACCGTTCCGGGCATCGTCATGGGCATGGCATTGATCCTTCTTTATGTCGCGTTTCCCTTGCCGATTTATGGAACGATCTGGTTGCTGATGATCGCCTATGTGACCCGCTATATGCCTTACGGCATGCGCGCGGCATCAGGCGCGATTGTACAGATTCACAGCGAATTGGAAGAGGCAGCGTCCGCTTCGGGAGCGTCGTGGTGGGAGACGTTTAAGCGGGTGACTTTACCGCTTCTCAGACCGGGAATTGCCGCCGGCTGGATTTACATCTGCATCGTTTCCTTTCGCGAGTTTTCGACTTCAGTGTTACTGGCGACCGGTGAGAGCCGGGTGCTGTCCATTCTTCTGTTTACCATGTTCGAGCAAGGACAGGTGACGGTTGTCGCGGCCATCGGAATTTTAATGATTCTTGTCTTGCTGATCATAGTCGGGATTTTCTACAAGATCTCAGGCCGTTTCGGGATTCAGACATAAAGGGGAAACGCAGTTGATCGAAGTAAAGTCATTGGTAAAGATTTTTGCCGACGGTAAAAATGCCGGAGTCAAGGCGGTTGACCGGGTTTCATTCAATGTTGAAGAGGGACGGTTTTACACGCTTTTGGGACCTTCGGGTTGCGGTAAGACAACGACTCTTCGATGCATCGCCGGTTTGGAAAAGGCCGATGAAGGCGAAATCATCGTCGCCGGCGAGAAGGTTTATTCAGCCTCCGACCGCACGTTTGTGCCGGCTTACCGACGGCCTATTGGCATGGTGTTCCAGAGCTACGCCATTTGGCCGCACATGACAGTTTTTGAAAACGTGGCCTTTCCCCTCAGAGTAGGCAAACAGAAGGTCAGCCATGATGAAATTCGCAAGAAGGTTATGACTGCCATCGAGCAGGTAGAACTGGGTGGCTACGAAGACCGCATGGCGACCCAGCTTTCCGGCGGACAGCAGCAGCGTCTTGCGTTGGCGCGAGCGCTCGTCCGTGAGCCGAAAGTCCTGCTCCTGGATGAACCGCTGAGCAATCTCGATGCCAAGCTGCGCGAGCGCATGCGCGTGGAGCTTCGCGAATTGCAACGACGACTGGGGATCACGACCTTGTATGTTACCCACGATCAGATCGAAGCACTATCCATGTCCAATGTGATTGCGGTGATGAGCGCCGGGGTCACCGTTCAGGAAGGGACTCCCCGTGAGATCTATCTTCAGCCCAGGAGTAAATTTGTCGCGCAATTTATCGGCTCGACGAACCAAATCAGCGGGCAAGTCATAAACCAGGCAAGCGATGGAACCGGCACCGTGCGGACCGATGAAGGGGAGATCTCCTGCGGGATTTTGAGCGATCTGAGGACCGGCGACAAGGTGGTTGTTGTGGTACGCCCCGAAAGCATTGTTTTGCATCAAAGGAAACCCTCCCACGGCGACAATGTCCTGGAAGGCAAGATCGGTGCGGCAATGTTCCTCGGCGAGTATGTCGACTGCACAATTGAGCTCGGCAAGAATGTACTCGAAACCCATCAGCCTCACTCGCTTCGAGTGCGGCGCGGCGATTCCGTATGGGTGGAGTTACCGCCAACCGACTGTATGGCGCTGCCCGCGGAGCAGTAATTTTTTCGCGTTGCTGGTTTCCGGTTCGCTGGCGCCGTTTCTTTCACGTTCATAGCCGTCATTCCAAGATCTCACCTGTTCGATTGCTTTCCCGAATTCAGGTTGTGTGCTACAGAAAGTTATTGCGTAATTTAGGAGGTACGATGATGATCCTGCGGCGAATAGGGTTGGTTGTTGTTTTGTTCTTAGTTCCGGCGGCACAATCATTTAGCCAAGAAAGAGTCAAAATCGCTTACAGTTCGGCCGACGCGTCGAATACGGTCTGGTTCACGGCCTTGGATAGTGGCATGTACCGCAAGCACGGTTTGGACGTCGAGCTCATCTTTATTCAAAGCTCGACGATGAGTGTCTCCACCGTGGTCTCCGGCGATATTCACGTAGCGAACGCTTCCGGCGGCGCGGTGGCGAGCGCCGTCGTCGGCGGCGCCAGCCTGGTGATGACGGCGTGCTACATAAATACGTTACCGTACGAATTGGTGGTTCAGGAGTCGGTCAAATCGGCGGAGGATTTGAGGGGCAAGAGCGTCGGCATCAGCCGCGTCGGCAGCGCCTCCGATGTCGCGGCGCGTGTGTTGATCAAAGGACTGGGGTTAGAGCCGGTCAAAGATGTCCCTATCCTTCAGGTAGGCGGCCCCACGGAGCGCGCGGCGGCGTTTCGAACCGGAAGGATCGTCGGATTCCCATCCCCG
>WHTF01000082.1 GCA_009379725.1 Deltaproteobacteria bacterium | reverse complement strand
ACAGCGGAACCGGGCGCGTGTAAAGCACTTCGTCGAGATAGGCGCCCAGAGTGACGAGCATACCGACCTGTGATTCGCTGATAAACCGCAGCATCGTGTCGGTGAATGTCCGCCAGCGCAGCTGCGGCTCCGTGCCGACGCCAAACACAAAATCCGATTCGCCGCTGATACCTGAACCATAGTAGAAATCGTATGACGGCCAATGAATTTCGCGTTGTTTTTTCTCGTCTAAGCGCACGATCGGACGCTGTACCGAAAAATCGTAGAATTCTTCCGGATCGATGCTGGCAAATTTTTTGGCAAGGAGTTGATCGCACATATAGCGACATGCGGTTGTCGCTGCAGCGCCGGCATCGCTCCAGCCGGCGAAGGACAAAATAAGAATTGGATTCTTTAAACTCGCACGGCTTTCGAAGTTGAGAGGATCACTAACCATGAATTAATCTTAACATAATAAAGCGTATTTTCTACAAATTTTTTAACCCCCGGCGCATGAGATGTTTATAGTTCCGCTTTGGGACGCATTTGACGGCGCAATGGAAGAGAGGACTGGAAGCCGATCGCGGAATCCTGATAGTATGAAGTTCGTTGATCAATATGAATAACAGGATTGCTCTCATCACCGGCGGCGCCCGCGGTATCGGCCGCGCCGTGGCCTTGGACATGGCCTCTCGGGGCTGGTCCATAGCTATCTGTTATCGAACCAGTGCGAAGGAAGCCGAAGACGTTATGGAATCGGTTAGACATCAGGGCGCCGCTGGTATGGCGATTCAATGCGATGTCTCCGACCCGAATGCCGCCACCGCAATGGTACAGCGCGTAGCACAGCAGTGGGGCGGCATCGACGCACTGATTAATAGCGCCGGCCCTTATCACCGCGTTTCTTTATTGGATGAAACCAACGAAGGCTGGCATTCGATGTTCGACAACAACCTTCATCCGGTTTTTTATTTGAGCAAGGCCGTCGTTCCCTACATGAAAGAACGCAACTGGGGACGCATCATCTGCTTTAGCATGTCGAATGCCGAGCAACTCGTCGCCCAACCTCAACTGACCGCCCACTATATCGCTAAAGTCGGACTGGTGGTTCTCATGCGCTCGCTCGCTCGTTTGGTTGCGCCGCATGGCGTTACCGCGAATTGCGTCGCGCCGGGCTTCATCGACTCCGGCAGCGCGTTGAAGGAAGAATTGGCAGCGGCGGTCAAGCGCATTCCCGCCGGTTATATCGGCACGGTAGAAGAAACCGCGGCCGTCGTCCGTTTCTTGATCTCGGACGAGGCCCGCTATATCAACGGCGCCAATATCCAGCTCAGCGGCGCCTGGGGAGTTTAAACCTATGGCTCACTCTGAAGATCATGCAAAAGCATTGGAGCTCGTGCAGCGGGCGATGAATCACCAGATGGCGGGAGAGGTTGATGAATCGATTCGGTTATACAGGGAGTCCATCGCCGTCCACCCTACCGCCGACGCGCATACTTATCTGGGCTGGGCCTATAGCTTTCAAGGAAGAATCGACGAAGCCATTGCCCAATGCGAGATCGCCATTCAGCTCGATCCGCAATTCGGCAATCCTTACAACGATATCGGCGTCTATCTCATGCAGCAGCAAAAATTCGATGAAGCCGTCTCCTGGCTGGAGAGAGCAAAGGAAGCAAGACGTTATGAACCGCGCCACTTCCCCTACATTAATCTGGGCCGAGTCTATATGATCAAAGGAATGCTGCAGAAGGCCATCGAGGAGTTTCGTGGCGCTTTGAAATTAAGTCCTGACGACCAAGAGCTTGCGCAACTTCTGGAGGAGCTGGAGACCAAGCTGCAGTAAGCCTCCGCCGGACGCCCCCCCCAGCGCGGCCGCCGGCCGGCCTGTGCTCCTTAACCAAGCTCACTGACCACGGCATCAAAAATTTCCACCGCGGCGGCACTCTCCTCCTTGGTCACAATGAGCGGTGGGCAAAAGCGCAGCGTGCTCTCGCCGCAACCAAGCAGGAGCAGACCTCTCTCGAAACACTTCATCATCACTCGGTCGCGCAAAGCGGCGTCCGGCGCGCGGCTCCCATCGGCGCGCACGAACTCCACACCGATCATCAGTCCCAAACCGCGCACGTCGCCAATGACGGCGCGTTTGCTTTTAAGTTGATCGAGTTTGTCTTTGAGGTAACCGCCCACCTCTGCGGCATTACTTACAAGCCCGTCTTCAATCACCGCGATGGTGGCGAGCGCCGCCGCGCATGCCACCGGATTGCCGCCAAAAGTGGAACCATGAGTGCCGTGCGTCCATGTGCTGATTTCGCTCCGGGCGATCATGGCGCCCAGCGGCATGCCGCTGGCGATGCCCTTAGCGGCGCACAGAATATCCGGCTCAATTCCCCAATGCTCGCAAGCAAACATTTTGCCGGTTCGGCCGAAGCCCGACTGAATCTCGTCGGCTATGAGTAGAATACCGTGGCGCCGGCAAAGATCTTGAAGCATGGGCAAGTATTCGGGGGGCGGAACAATGTAACCCCCCTCCCCTTGAATCGGTTCGACGAAAATTGCCGCGATTTCCTGCGGCGCGACCTCGTAACGAAACAAACTTTTCTCAAGATAACTCACGCAAGCGATCTCACACGAGCCGTAGTTTAGATGATAGGGACAGCGATGGCAGAAACCGTAGGGGACATGATGAACGCCGGGAACGAGAGGAGAAAAACCTGCTCGATGCGACGATCGACTGGCCGTCAGCGATAGAGAGCCCATCGTGCGGCCATGAAAAGCGCCATGAAAGGCAATGACGTGCTGCCTTTTGGTGGCGACGCGTGCCAGCTTGAACGCGGCTTCCACGGTCTCGGTGCCCGAGTTGGTGAAAAAAACCTTTTTGTCCCCGTCGCCCGGCGCGAGCCGGCTCAGTTTTTCCGCCAGCTTCACCATCGGTTCGTAGTAAAAATCACTGCCGCAGATATGCAAAAACTTGCGCGCCTGTTCTTCAATGGCCTGTACCACGAGCGGATGAGAATGGCCGGTGTTGGCGACGGCGATACCGGCCATGAAATCAAGGAACCGGTTTCCATCGACGTCTTCGACCACCATTCCCTGTCCCTGCTTGACGACGAGCGGATAGACTCGTCCATAGGCAGGCGCAGTATACTGGTGATCTTTTTCGATAACGGCCTGGGCTTTTGGTCCCGGGAGTCTGGTCGTGATCCACGGTGCTTTCATTGGAAATTCTCCGTTGGCGCCGCGCGTGCCGGGTTGTGTGTCATCTCAACAAACTCGACACTCGAAACTTATGCGTTATCGATCTGCGCCTTCTGCAACTTGCCCGAATAATCCACGTAAATAGACTTCCATTCGCTGAAAATATCATACACGGTCGTGCCCGCTTCGCGGTGACCGTTGCCTGTGTCCTTCACGCCGCCGAAAGGCAGATGGACCTCCGCGCCGATGGTCGGACCATTGACATAAATGATTCCCGCCTCGATGTCGCGCATTGCGCGAAACGCCCGGCCGACATCCGCCGTGTATATCGAGCTGGAAAGACCATAGGGAGTGCCGTTCAAAACCGTGATGGCCTCCGCAAAACTCTGCACTTCAAGGACGGAAAGTACCGGGCCGAATATTTCCTCTCGGGCAACGCGCATGGCCGGACTCACTCGATCAAATATCGTCGGCTGGAAAAAATAGCCGTTGGCGCATGGACCCATGTCGTACACCGAGCCGCCGATCAGCAATCGTGCGCCCTCCTGTCCGCCGATGTCCATATAGCGCTGAACTTTCTCGCGCGCGGACTGGTTGATCAACGGTCCCATCTCGACGCTTTCATCCAAGCCATCGCCAATCTTGATCTTCTCCGCTCGCGCCACCAGCCTTTCGATAAACTCCTTCTTGATATCGCGATGCAGAATGAGCCGGCTCGTCGCCGTACAGCGCTGTCCGGTGGTGCCGAATGCGCCCCAAAGCGCGCCCTCCACGGCAAGCCCTAAATCGGCATCTTCCATGACGATTTGCGCGTTTTTACCGCCCAGTTCCAGCGATACCCGCTTGAGTTGCTGGCCGCCAACCGCAGCGACCTCGCGTCCGACCGCGGCGGAGCCGGTGAACGAAACGAGCTGCACGTCCTGATGGCGCACCAGCGCCGCGCCGACTTCTTCTCCCCGGCCCTGAACCAAGTTGACCACTCCCGGCGGCACGCCGGCTTGTTCCAAAATCTCAAACAGTTTGACCGCCGTGTGCGGCGTGTCTTCGGCCGGCTTAAGCACGACGGTGTTGCCGCAAACGAGCGCCGGAAACATTTTCCACGTCGGAATCGCCATGGGAAAATTCCAGGGTGTGATCAAGGCGCAAACGCCTACAGGCGCACGCACCGACATGGCAAACTTGTCGGGCAGCTCCGACGGAGTTGTTGCACCGAAAAGCCGTCGACCTTCGCCGGCCACGTAAAAAGCGGTGTCGATGCCCTCTTGCACATCGCCGCGCGTTTCTTTCAAGACCTTGCCCATCTCGCGGGTCATGATGCGGGCGATCTCTTCTTTACGCGAGCGTAGCAGATCGCCGACGCGATAGAGCAACTCTCCTCGCTTGGGCGCGGGCACGAGACGCCACTTGGCAAAAGCAGTCTTGGCAGCCGTCACGGCAGCATCGACATCGCCAGAGCCGGAGACCGGGAAGAGACCGATTAGATCGTTACGGTTGGCCGGACTGCGGTTTTCAAAAGTGTTCCCGGATTTAGCCGCGACCCATTTGCCGTCGATATAGTTCTTGAAAAGATCAGACATAGCCATTCTCCGCGCGTTCCAATTTCCGGTGCGTTGAACTCGATTTTAACCGTCCTGACGTAGGGTCATTCTAAAACCAGCCGGGCAGGAACACAATGTCCGGCCAAAACGAGATGAAGGCGAGCATTCATCGTCTAACTCGTGTAATTCGTTGATTTTCGACGACCAATCAGTTAGGTTCTGGCAACTTGACAATCCAGCGACCAAGAATTGAGTTTGTCAAAGTCACAAACAGAAGGAGAAAGTCATGTTGCAGTTGTTTGCTTTGTTAACGGCCATATTCATCGGTTTGATCTCGGTTCGCTCCGCCGCAGCCGCCGCGGACGATTTCTATAAAGGTAAAACCATCAGAATCGTTGTCGGCTTTTCCGCCGGCGGAGGATTCGATACCTACGCCCGCGCCATTGCGCGCCATATGGGCAAGCATATTCCCGGTCAGCCGTCGATCGTCGTTGAAAATATGACCGGCGCCGGCAGCCTCATCGCGGCCAATCATGTATACAAAGTTGCCAAGCCGGACGGATTGACCATCGGGCATTTCATCGGTGGCTTGTTCCTGGGGCAGGTGTTAGGCCAGAAGGGCATTGAATTCGATGCGCGCAAATTCGAATTCATTGGCGCCCCAATCACCGATCATGTCGTTTGCGCGTTGACGAAAGCCAGCGGCATTACCAGCGTGGAGAAATGGATGGCGTCGAAAACCCCGGTAAAAATGGGCGGAATCGCCCCCGGCACTTCGACACCCGACAATGCCACGCGTATTTTTAAAGCGGCGTTAGGGCTGCCGATTCAGCTCGTCTCCGGCTACAAAGGCACTGCCGATGTCAGATTGGCGGCGGAAGGCGGCGAAATAGCCGGCGGCTGCTGGGGTTGGGATTCGGTTAGCGTTACCTGGCGAAAAGCGCTCGATAGCGGCGACGCCGTGGTGGTCCTGCAGGCCAGCCGCAGAACTCATCCCGACCTTCCGAAAGTCCCCCAAGCCATCAAGCTGGCGAAGACAGACGAAGCCCGCAAGATGATCGAAGTTGGGATCCACGGCGATAGCGACATCGTTCGCACCTATACGCTGCCGCCGGGAACGCCCGAAGATCGAGTCCAATTGCTGCGTAAGGCCTTTAACGCGACGCTTAAAGATCCCGAATTTGTCGCCGACGCGAAAAAATCCAAACTGAACATCAGTCCGATCGCCGCTGAAGACATCGAAAAAGATATCGCGGGACTTTTCAAGCTCGATCCCGCCTTGATCGGCAAACTGAAAAAGATTCTTTATGATTAAGTGTTCATCGTTTTTCATGATACATCACTAAAATTCCCGCATCCCTGAGAGGTAGACCATCATGGTGGAAATGTTCAGTGCGTTACTTTCCGGACTCTATCAAGTTTTTAATTGGTCTACTTTCAGCTTGATGATGGTGGGAATCGGCGTTGGTTTCGTCGTTGGCATCTTGCCCGGACTCGGCGGGCCGACGGCAATGGCTTTGATGCTGCCTTTCATTTTTACGATGAATGCGGTGGAAGCGTTTGCTTTCCTTCTCGGCATGACCGCGGTTACGGCAACAACCGGCGATATTACATCCGTTCTATTCGGCGTTCCCGGCGAACCGACGACGGCATCGACTATCGTCGACGGGCACGCCATGGCACGCAACGGTGAAGCCGGCAGGGCCTTGGGCGCGGTGCTGACAAGCTCTCTTCTCGGCGCCATTTTTGCCGCTGTCGCGTTGGCAGTCGCAATTCCGGTCATTCGTCCTGTAGTCCTCTCGTTCGGTTCTCCTGAATTTTTTATGCTGGCGATCCTTGGCATTTCCTTCGTCGCTTCTTTGAGCGGCGAAGATCAGCTCAAGGGAATCATCGCCGGCGGCATCGGCCTGATGCTCGCCACCATCGGCCTGGATCCGATCTCCGGCATACAGCGCTACACCTTCGGCCAGTTGTTTCTCTGGGACGGCATCGGCCTCGTGCCCATTACGATCGGCTTCTACGCCATTCCGGAGACCATCGGACTGGCTGTCTTAGGAACGAGCATCGCCAAACAAGAAGTAGGAAAACTCGGCGGCGTGATGGAGGGAGTCAAAGATACCTTTCGGCATTTTTGGTTGGTGATCCGCTGCAGCGCGCTAGGTTGTTTTATTGCGATCATCCCCGGGATCGGCGGTGCGACGACTCAGTGGCTTGCATACGCCCATGCCGTGCAGAGTTCGCCCAACAAAGAACGCTTCGGCAAGGGCGCTGTCGAGGGTGTCCTGGGGCCGGGCGCGGCCAATAATTCGACATTGGGCGGGAGCTTGATTACCACGATCGCCTTCGGCGTCCCCGCCAGCGTCGTCATGGCGATTTTGCTCGGCGCCTTTATCATTCAAGGAATCGTCCCCGGTCCGGACATGCTGCTGCCGCCGCCGAAAGGCAAACTCGACCTCACCTTTTCATTCGTTTGGGTTATCATTTTTTCCAATTTCATCACGGTTGCGATTTGCTTTCTGTTTTTGAAACCGCTCGCCAAGGTAACCCAAATACGAGGAGCCATTATCATTCCTCTGATCTTGGTGCTGATCTATCTGGGCGCTTACGCGGAAAAGAATGCGTTCCAGGACATGGTGGTGGTGCTTTTTTTCGGCGGGCTAGGTTGGATCATGGAAAAGATGGAGTGGCCGCGCCCACCGGTGCTGCTCGGTTTAGTCTTGGGTCCTCTAGCTGAGAATCGGCTTTTTCTTTCCACCGACAACTACGGCTTGAGCTGGACCACGCGGCCCGGCGTTATGATTATTTTTGCCATCACGCTGTTTGGGATTTTTTATCCTGTTTGGAAGCGTCGAAAAGAACAGTTGGTTGCGGATAGCCAAAGCTCGACCCCGGTTGAGGTTTCTCGGCACCGGGGCATCCATTTTAGTCCGGCTGCCGTTTTTACCGGCGTCGTAGTGGCGATCCTCGCGCTGGCGCTATTTCAAAGCCGAAATTTCGGTGTTCGCGCCGGGTTGTTTCCGTGGGTTATCGGCATACCGACTCTATTGTTGGCATTGGCGCAGTTGGCGAAGGAGTTTACAACCGGCAAGAAAGATCGCACCCACGAGCAGGTGGAAGTTCCGCCGGAGATCGCCCGCCGGAGGACCCTAGAGATCATCGGCTGGACCGTCGGGTGTTTTTTGGTTATCTGGCTTCTGAGTTTTTCTTACGCGGTGCCTCTCTTCATTCTTCTTTATTTGAAGCTGGCGGGTCGTGAAGGATGGCTGATGACAATCACGGTGACATTTTTTGCTTGGCTGTTCTTTTATGTGTTATTCGAGAGGATGCTCAACGTCCCGTTCCCCGATGGATTGCTTCTTTCCTTTTTTCAGTAATGCGCGGTTTGCCCGGAGCATGGAGTTCCTTCCCCATAGGCTTATCCTCTGGCTTGGCCGAGGAATCCGAGCTGGTTACGAAACGATTCGCATCGGCGAACCAGCGCCAGATTTTCGGCAATAGTATCCATCGGCAATCCGCAGGCACCTCGTTTTAATCGTCGCCTTGGATCTGGCTGCATGATTTTTTCCTTAGATGATCTTGAGTAATCCCACGATGCATGTTAATCGCAGCCGTTAAGAGACACCGGCGCTCAGCCATTCTCAACAGCGCTGAGTATGTGTGCTGAGACCTATCGGGCATTTAGAGTTATCTCAAGGAGCCAGGTCACCGATGTTGGACATTTTCCAATCCCTCGCTGCTGGTTTTTACCAAGTCCTGACTTGGTCGACGTTCAGCTTGATGCTGATCGGCATCGCCGTCGGATTTTTCGTGGGCATTCTTCCCGGGTTGGGCGGTCCAACCACGCTGGCGCTCATGCTGCCATTCATTTTCAAAATGAATGCGGTGGAGGCATTTGCCTTTTTACTGGGCATGAGCGCGGTCACGGCGACCACCGGCGATATCACCTCCATCCTGTTCGGCGTGCCGGGGGAACCGATCTCCGCATCGACGATAGTCGACGGTCATCCAATGGCAAAAAAAGGCGAGGCCGGAAGGGCTCTCGGCGCGGTGTTGATGAGTTCTTTGATCGGCGCCATCGTCGGGGCCTTTGCTTTGGCCCTCGCCATCCCGGTGGTTCGGCCACTGGTTCTTTCCTTCGGGTCTCCGGAGTTCTTCATGCTCGCGCTCTTGGGAATCACCTTCGTGGCGACTCTCAGCGGCGAGGCGATCGTGAAAGGAATCATCGCCGGAGGCATGGGTTTCATGCTCGCCACGATACGGCTCGATCCTATTTCTGGAATCCAGCGTTATACCTTCGACCAACTCTATCTATGGGACGGTGTTGGGTTGGTGCCGGTGACAGTCGGCCTCTTTGCCATTCCTGAGATCATCGACCTCGCCGTTCATGGCGGAGCGATATCCAAAGACACCGTCGGCAAGATCGGCGGCGTGATGCAAGGCGTCAAAGACACCTTTCGCCACTTCTGGCTGGTGATTCGCTGCAGCGTTATCGGCGCTTATATTGGCGTTATTCCCGGCATGGGCGGCGCCGTTTCACAATGGATCGCCTACGCCCATGCGGTGCAAAGTTCACCCAATAAAGATCAATTCGGCAAGGGGGCAGTGGAGGGCGTTCTGGGACCCGGAGCGGCCAACAATTCCGGGGTTGGTGGCTCCCTGATCCCGACCATCGCGTTCGGCGTTCCCGGCAGCGTAACCACGGCCATTTTACTTGGCGCCTTCATTATTCAGGGCATCGTTCCCGGTCCCGACATGCTGTTACCCCCACCCAAAGGGAAACTGGACCTGACCTTTTCCTTTGTCTGGATCATCGTCTTGTCGAACATCATCACCGTGGCGATTTGCTTTCTTTTTCTCAATCAATTGGCCAAGATAACCCGCATCCGCAGCTCCCTGTTGATGCCTTTTATATTATTGCTGATTTACCTCGGCGCTTTCGCCGAGCAAAACGCCTTTCAAGATGTCGTCATCGTGCTGTTCGCCGGTGCCCTGGGTTGGATCATGGTGCAACTGGATTGGCAGCGTCCTCCCCTGATCCTTGGACTGGTCCTGGGTCCTCTAATGGAGAATCGCCTGTTCCTTTCCACCGATAATTATGGCGCGGCCTGGCTATGGCGGCCCGGGGTGATGATCCTGGGGGCAATCACGCTACTTGGCATTTTCTACCCGGTGATCAAAGACAAGTGGAAAAAGAGCCAGGACACCAGTCCGATCGTTCACCATCGCATCGCGCGTAGTGAAGAAAATAACAGAATTCACTGGGGAACGGTGGTTTTTGTCACGCTCTTAATGGGATGTCTCGCATGGGCTTTATGGGAGAGTAGGAATTTTGGCTACCGCGCCGGCCTTTTTCCCTGGGTCATCGGCTATCCGATGTTGTTGTTGTGCGCGTTGCAACTCATTCTTTCGTTGCTGAAAAAAGATAAAATCTCCCACGTTGCGACGATGGGCGACTTCGAAGCTGCGGCCGAGCCGCAGTTGCCGCAAAGTGTCGTCGCTCGACGCACGGTGCAAATCTCGTTTTGGATCATCGCCTATTTGGTGGCCATCTGGCTCCTGGGCTTTTCCTATGCGGTGCCGTTGATGTTATTCGCCTATCTCAAATTCGGCGCCTCGGAAAAATGGCCCATTTCATTAATTCTGACCGCGGTGGGCTGGGTATGCTTTTACTTGCTATTCGAGTATTCACTGCACATCCCGTTTCCCCCAGGGCAACTCTTTGAGTGGCTGTCGTGACCGATGGAGATAATAATCGAATCGCTCAAGCCGTTTTTTTCGCTTGCAGCGCACGCCAGACCTTTTCCGGGGTCAGCGGTAGATCGTAAAGTCTAACGCCAACAGCGTTGTAAACCGAATTGCCGATAGCGGAGGCGACGGGCAGGAGTCCGCCCTCGCCGGTTCCTTTCGCGCCGAAAGGACCGGGGCCATTCTGATTTTCGACGAGAATAGTCTCAAAATCCTTTGGCAAGTGGGTAAAGCTGGGGACACGATAATCAACGAGGTTAGGATTGAGCAGCTGGCCGTCTTTGTAAATCATCTCTTCGAGCAGCGTATGGCCGATAGCGTTCATCACCCCGCCCTCGTCCTGGCCCTCGCACATTACCGGGTGAATCGCCTTACCGACGTCCGCCAACGAGACATACTTGACCAGCTTGATCTCACCCGTATCCGCATCGACCTCGACTTCCGCCGCACCCCAACTGATCTCCCAGAAGGTTGTCGGTGAGCCCAGAGCCGCCTTCTTGCTCTTGATGTCCTGATAGGCGCCGCGTCCGACGATTTCGCCGGCTCTCGACAGAAATACTTTGTGCATCAGCTCCGGCAACGAAAGGCTCGAGTGATTGCCGCCGTGAACCCTTCCGCCTTCAAGCCTCAATTGATCCGGTTTGGCTTTCAACAACTTGCTCGCATGCCGCAACAATTGCCGTTTCAGGTCCCGCGCAGCTCTTTGCACCGACAATCCCATCACCACCGTCGAACTGCTGGCGTTGGTATTGACGTCATACGGAGTCACATCGGTGTCCAATTGCGCCACCATGACACGGTCGAAGGGAACGCCCAATTCTTCAGCGACAATCTGGCTCAATGCGGTGCGCGCGCCCTGGCCGACTTCCACGGTACCGGTGAGCAATACAACGCTGCCGTCTGAGTTCATCTTCACCGCCGCGGAAGAGACCTTGTAGGTGCCGCCGCCGTCCTTCATGCAGCACGCGAGCCCCTTGCCCCTGGCATTTCTTTCGCTCCTCTCGCCCCAGCCTATTGCTTTGGCGGCACGCAACAAACCTTCCTCAAGATCGCAGTCCACCGGTGTGTCGCCGGGCGTATAAAGCTCGCCCTTCTTTAACAAGTTCTTCAGCCGGAACTCCAATGGATCGAGCCCCAACTTGCCGGCGATGATATCCATCTGCGACTCGTAGGCCCAGGTCACTTGTAGCGTGCCAAAGCCGCGATAGGCGCCCGCCGGCACGGTATTGGTGTAAACTGTATAGGCATCGGTCTTGGTGTGCGGAATCCGATACGGACCCAAAGATCGATAACCCGCCTTTTGCGTCACCCGCGGACCCGCATCGGCATACGCACCGGTCTCCATGTGGATCAAACATTCGCGCGCCAACAATTTGCCATCCCTGGTCACGCCGGTCTTGATGCGAACACGCGCGGGATGGCGCGTCACGGTTTTAAAGCTTTCCTCGACCGTGTGAACCAGCCGCACCGGACGTTTGGCTTTCCACGATAAAGCAGCCGCCAGCGGCTCGGTTTTTACCGCCAGTTTGCCGCCGTAACCGCCGCCAACATACGGCACAATGATACGGATCTTGTTAAGCGGCACCTTGAAAATATCGGCCAAGTGTTCGCGCAACGTGAACGGCTCTTGGGTGCCGGCCCACATAGTGATCCGGTCCTCCTCAACCTGCGCCACCGTGGCGTGGGGTTCCATCGAAAAATGCTGCACGCGGGGAAAAGTAAAAGTGTCTTCAAAAACCTGGTCGGCTTTCTTAAATGCCTCGCCGACGTCGCCCTTGGCGTAGCTGAAGCGATAGCACAGATTGGTGCCGGCAAATTCTTTCGGCGTTTCATAACGCTGCCCCATCAACTCGCCACCGCTCGAAGCGAAGTCGTGCACCAAGACCGCCCCTGGCGCCAGTGCTTCTTCCAGCGATGACACCGCCGGCAACTCCTCATAGTCGATGTCAATCAAGGCCAAAGCTTCTTCCGCAGTCGCTTCATCCACCGCCGCCACCGCCGCGACGGGATCGCCGACATAGCGAGCCTTATCGACGGCGACGATGGTTTGATCTTTATAAGCCGCGCCGAACATACCGAGCCCTCGCTGATCTTCCTTGGTGATGACGGCATAAACCCCGGGCAAGCGCTCAGCTTGACGGCAATCGACCCGCACGATGCGAGCGTGAGGGTATGGGCTGCGCATTATTTTGGCGTGAGCCATTCCAGGCAACGCGACGTCGACGGTGTAAATAGCCTTACCGGTAACCTTTTCCAGCCCGTCGGATCTGGGCTCCGGCCTGCCGATCACTTTGTATGCGTTTGATTTGTTCATCCGTTACCTCGATGCTGGTAATTTCGATTAACCCACTCGATCGCTTCTTGGCGGCTGGTCAATTCACCGCCGAGCTGTGCATCTTCGACCCGCCGCAAGATATCGGTAAAAATAGGCCCGGGAACATATCCCATCTCGATCAGATCCCGGCCGCGCAACAGCGGCTCCGGACGGATCTCCACCTCTTGCATCTCAGACATACGCACTTTACAGAACTCGTAGTACTGCAAATCACCGCTTGACGACAAAGCGTCGATGCGCGCCAGCTCTAAAAGTTCATCGATGCCGTCTTCTCGAAGAAAGCGCTTTAGCGTGCTAAGCCGCATCTTGGGCGCTTGCGTGTGGCGCAGATGATTTTTAACCAAGTAGGCGACACGCTCCCACACCGCCCGTCCCCGCTTGAGCCGCTTGAGGATTTCTTCGGCCATCTCCGCGCCGCGATCGGTATGGCCGTAAAAGGTAATGCGATGCGCATCCTTCCGAATACAAACAGGCTTGCCGACATCATGCAGAAGGCAACCATAGGCAAGAGTTTCCGTGGGCGCGTCGAGGTGGCGCAAGGTCAAAAGCGTATGGTTAAAAACATCGCCCTCGGGATGATGATCGGGACTCTGCTCGGTCCCTTTCATCGCGTCAATCTCCGGCAACAGGATTTTGAGCAGACCGCTTTGGTCCAACAGCTCGAATCCTTGACGCGCGCCGCCTTCGATCAGGACACGGGTGATCTCTTCACCGATCCGTTCCCAAGAAATCTGGGTGACCCTGGCAGCCGATTGCTTGATGGCTTCGAATGTCGCACTCTCGATCTTGAAGTTCAGGCTGGCGGCAAAGCGAATCGCCCGCACCATCCTCAGCCGATCCTCCTCGAACCGCTGGCTCGGATTGCCGATGGCGCGGATACAGCGCCGTTCAAGATCCTTTTTGCCATCGACCAGATCTATAATCCGATTGTCGATCGGATCATAGATCATTCCGTTAATTGTAAAGTCCCGCCGCGCGATATCTTCCCGCAAAGTTCCGTAGCGCACATGGCTCGGTCTGCGGCCGTCGAGGTAAGGGCCGTCAAAACGGAAGGTCGCCACTTCGAAGGGGTGACCGTCGATGACGACCAAAAGGACGCCGAACTGCGCTCCCACCGGTATCGTGTATGGAAAAATCCGTTGAATCTCCTCGGGCCGGGCGTTGGTTGCGATGTCGTAGTCTTGCGGAGTCTTGTTGAGCAAAAAATCCCGTACACACCCGCCGGCCAGATAGCTCTCGTATCCTTGTTCACGTAGCCGCTTCACAATAGCGATTGCTCTGTCCTTTTGTGACATGGTCCGGCCTCTCAAGGCATTCTATTAGTCAACAAACGGAAGTGGAAGAAGGGAAGCCGGAATCCGCTTACGAGGGCAGCGCGCCGTTGGCTTGAGGAATCAACTCTCGAATCTTGCCCTGGAGTTCTAGAAAGGTGAACGGTTTGACAATGTAGCTGTTGCAACCCGCTTCCATGCAGGTGTTGAGATCCGAATCGCGGAACAGCGCCGTGGCGGCCAAGATCGGAATGTCCTTGGTCTCGGGATTAGCGCGAAGAGTTCGCGCCGCCTCCCAGCCGTCCATTCCCGGCATCATGATATCCATCAGAATCAAATCCGGCTTCTCTGCGATAGCCTTCTCCAAAGCCTCTTTGCCGTGTTTGGCCGAGATCGGCACATATCCCATCAATTCGATTTGCCAGCTAAGCAGTTCACGCATATCCGCGTGGTCTTCGACAATCAAAACTTTCTTCATCGGGCGGGCTGTTTCTCCTCGGTAACGTTACGCAATAATGGGTGAAACTCGGGTATCGGCTATAGAGCACAAACTATGCCGCAGCGACTGACTAGCTGTCAAGCAAAGTGTTGCGCGATTCCGCCGGGAAGCGCTGGTGGTTTTTGAAGACTTGCGCGTCGAGTGAAACGAGCATGGGACATCAGTGCGCAAGATACCATCCGATTAAATCGAAGTTACGGTCATTATTTTTCAGAAATTTTACTTTGGTTGCCGACAATGACGGTAATCAGCTTCCCCGGCTCAAGATACTTTTGAGCAACACGTTGGACGTCGTCACGCCTAACTTTACGGATGAGGTCCGGATAGCGCTCAGGATAATCCAGACCCAGTTCGAAGTACTCCACCTGAGCAAGAAAATTTGCCACTCTGCGGGTGGTGTCGAAACGCAGCGGAAAGCTGCCGGTGAGATAATCTTTGGCCTCGTTAAGCTCGGTTTCGCTCACCGGCTCTGCGCGGATGCGGCGAATCTCCTCCTTGGCGATGCGGATCGCTTCCAATGCCGTTTCATTTTTAGTCTGCATCACGAATTGAAACGTGCCGCGGCCCTTTTCGGCGCTGAAATAACTGTACACCGAATAGGCCAGTCCGCGCTCGTTGCGGATGGAGTCCATCGCCCGCGATGAAAATCCGCCGCCGCCAAGAATATAGTTCATTACTTGAAGCGCATAGTAGTCGGGATTCCCGCGGCCCACGCCTCGATGGCCGACAACGATGTTAGCTTGCGTGAGATGATCCTTGTTGACCCGAATCGTTTCAACGGCCGCCGGAGTCGACAGAGCCAGCGGTTTAGCCGGTGGCTCGCCCTTGCTCCAGGATCGAAAAGCCCGACCCAGCGCCTGCGTTATTTCTTCATGCGAGATATCGCCGACCACTGCCATGATCGAGCGGTTCGGCCGATAATAGCGTTGATGAAACTCCTTCAGACCGGACTGCGGTATGGCCGTTACCGATGCCTCATTGCCTTCCACGGGACGGCTGTATGGGCTCTCAGGAAAGAGCGCCGCCGAAAAACGCATTTCGGCGATCTCCCCCGGCTGCTCTTGTCTCGCTCGGATCGACGCGATAACCGCCTGCTTTTGCCGTTCGATCTCCTCTTGCGGAAACACCGAACTCGTCAACACTTCCGCCAGGAGTTCCAATCCGACGGGCAGATCCTTCTTGAGAATCGTCAAGCTCACGCTGGCGAGATCCTCACCGCTGTCGGCCGACAGGCTCGCTCCAAGAAAATCCAATGTCTCGCTGATTTGCTGAGAGGTTCGCTGCCCGGTGCCTTCGGTTAACAACTTCGCCGTCAAATTGGCCAGCCCTTCCTGCTTCGGCTTGTCGTAGCGAGAACCCGCGTGAATCAGCATCTCAATGGATACCATCGGCAGAGATCTCTGCTCTGAGGTCAATAAGACCATGCCGTTGTTCAACACGGATCGACGCGGTGTTACGGCCGTTTGTCCAAACCCTGACCCAAAAAGCAGTAACGAGATGACCAGTAGAAGGAAAAAACTTTTCTTCATTGCGCCTTTTCTTCGATCGGAATCAGAGTGCCGACGGTTCTGCGGTCACGATCCAGGTACTGTTTGGCGACTCTGCGGATATCCTCCCGGGTCACTTTTTTAATGCCTTCAATGTAACGATCGATCAGTCGCCAATCGCGCGCGGCCTCATAAAGGCCGATTTTCATCGCCTGGCCGAAAATCGAATCGCGGCCGAAAACGAATGCCGCTTCAACCTGGTTTTTGGCCTTTTGCAGTTCCCTTTCACCGACCCATTCCGTTTTGACCTTATCGATCAAGCCGTCGATCTCCCGCTCTACTACGTCAGGTTCTTTGCCCGGCAATAGTTGCGCCGTGACTGACAACACCGTCGGGTCGACGGAAAGTCTGCTGTAATCCGCATCGACGCCGCGCACCAATTGCTTTTGATAGACTAAATCCTGATACAGCCACGAGCTGCGCCCGCCGGCAAGAATAACCGTCAATAAATCGAGGGCAAAACTATCGGCGCTTGTTAAAGTGGGCGCATGGTAGTACATCAAGACAAACGGTAGCTCCGCGTCTTTTTTGAGAATGACTCTTTGCTCGCCTCGCTGCGGCGGCTCGTCGGCGTGGACTTTGGGCGGTTGGGCGCCACGCGGAATTTTGCCGTACGCTGCTCTGATCTTAGGCATGATTTCAGCAGTGGAGAAATCACCCGTGACCACAATGTACGCGTTGTTGGGCACATAATAGAGTTTATAAAAATCGACCAAATCCTGGCGCGTGAGATGCTGGATATCGTTCATCCAACCAATGACCGGCCGGCGATAAGGATGCACCCTGTAAGCGATGGCGCCGGTAACCTCTCCCAACGCGGAAATAGGATTGTCATCGACCCTGAGGCGGCGCTCTTCTTGGATGACTTTTTTCTCCGCTTCGAAATATTTCTCACCTAAGAGAGCATTTGCCATGCGGTCGGCTTCCAGCTCCAGTTGGATGTGTATTTTTTCCCGGCTCATGGTGGCGAAGTAAACCGTCACGTCGGCGCTTGTGAACGCATTGGCGCGGCCTCCGTTCTTGGCGATGATCCGAGAATATTCTTCGGGCCCGGTCGTCGGCGTGCCCTTAAACATCATGTGCTCGAGAAAGTGCGCCAACCCGCTCTTGCCATCCTGTTCGTTGCGCGAGCCGGCCCGATACCAAACCTGAAAAGTCACCGCGGGGCTCTTGTGATCCTCCAGAAGAAGAACCTTGAGACCATTATCGAGAATAAATTCCTGAACTTGACTGGCGAAGGAGATCGGCGAAAAAACAGCGAGCGAGAGCAGTAGAAGACTCAGAGACGAAAAAAAACGCAGCATACGATTACGGTAAAGGATGTCCCTCTAAACATCAAGCCAGGGATTCGCTTCTTGCGTCGCAATCCGCAGACGGATTGCGGTTTTGGCTCCGCTATGTCGCACCAACACCCGTCTGAGACCCAGGATATTCTTAAACAGTTGCTCATTTGACTCCGATTAGCCACCACAATAGTATGCCCGCAGATTAGGAGGAAACGAT
>WHTF01000081.1 GCA_009379725.1 Deltaproteobacteria bacterium | reverse complement strand
CGCTCGTGTCATCAAATGGGAAGAAAAACCACTATCGGTTTCCATCTCGACCGAGCGACTCACCAGGATTGAATTCCCTGAAAATCTTCGATCTGTCTTCCTCAGTCGTTCGGATATCGGTCGAGAGGGAAGAGAAGTCCCTTTATGTCCGAGCTCTCTCGCCGGATGTAGGTGATGCCTTTTTTCTGGTCGGCGCGTGCGGGAGGCTTCCGAACTAAACTTTTCTAATTCGGAAACCCTGATCAACTTGTTGTCATCTCGCACATCCCTAAATCACTTCAGTCTCAGACCGCGAGCGTGCCGGAGAGGTGTCTGCTTAGGCAACGGCTGTTAGCAATTGAGTAGACTGCTCTCGCTGTTATGATGCGGCGCGAGCTTTGGCCGCCTTGGCTTCCACCAATGGACGATACTTCGCGCACAATGCCTGCCAGTTCTCCGCCTTTTTCTTCGCCCGCTCGATGGTGGTTTGCGAGAACTGCGAAATCGGCGTCCGCGAAGGACCCGGGTTCACATAGCCGGCGAATTCGATGGGTAGCTTCGACGCGCCCGTTTCCCCCGCTCCCGGACGCTCGCCACCCGTCGCGCCCAGGAGATCGGCGACTACCTGCACGGCTTCCACGTCTTTTCCGTCTCTAACCAGATTTCGCAAGTGTAGCACCGGCCAGGGTCCCATCCAGGAGTCGATGGACCAGCAGCCCGCGGCGCCTAGTTTATAATATGGGAATAACTGCGTCTGATTGGTCAGCACGCTGATCTTCCCTTTGACGATTTCCTGTAGACGGACGAATTCCCGCGTATCGCGGTGGCTGTCCTTCATGCCGACGATGTTAGGCATCTTGACGAGCCGAGGAAACACTGAGAGCGGAATTTTGACTTTGTGATTGACCGGGTTGTGATAAATCAAAATACCAAGTTTGGGAAACATTTCGGCGATCTGGCAATAAAAGTCGGCGATATATTCCGGCGATTGCGCGTCATAGTAGGGAACCCCAAGGAGTGTCCCGTCACCGCCGATTTCCTGAACGAACTGAAGTCGCTGTATGACTTCGCGTGGGTTGGGGCTAGTCGCTCCGATAAAACAGGGAACGCGTTTTTTCACTGCTTCCACAGTTGCCGCCGCCAGCGTTTTGTATTCGTCCCAAAACAAATTGTAGCATTCCCCGAAGCTGCCGGCCGCGGTAATGATATCGGCGCCGTCATGGATCATCCGTTCGACTCCGGCTTTGAGATTGTCAACGTCAATGGTTGAGGTCGAATGCAAATCTCCGGCATCTTTTGTCGAGAATGCCGGCATCATCGCCATCACCCCTGCAACGTCTTTGGCTGTTACCATAATGCACCTCCTTCTGAGTCCGATGATTACTAAAATCCCCTTATCACTCTGCTGGCCAACGGGTCAACTATTGCTTCATCTAGTTTCAGTTTAGACCTCTCTGGCGTCACAGAAACAGAGCATCTGCATCTGTTCGACCTCGAGTTGCAGTCAATTGGCAGAATCTCCAATGGTTATGAACTGCGTCGGCCATTCGACATACATCACGGTTTCAAATAACCCGAAGATTACCAGCGCCATCAGCAGCGCGGGGATAAGCGCCCACAAACGTTGCCATCCTCGTCCCTCAAAATAGAAGAGCCCGAACACCAGGGCAAATCCGATAGAGGCCCACGGCATTCCGATGAGAGCTACCGTAATGATGTAAGCGACAATCCAGGACATCACGACGCCAAGCCTGCGGGTGGATTCCAAGTCCGTGCCGGTGCGCATGCCCAGATCCATAACCTGGCCCTCTTTGCCGCACCCCAAAGATAACCTGACAATTTGTAAAACCTGCAGTGGGATCAAAAAAACTAAAAGCCAGGTGGGCAGGAATCGGCTTTGCGTCGCGTTAAAGCTCTGGGTTTCGTAAAGCGCCCATATCGAGACGAATAGCAAGATTAAAGAGAATAGGACTTCATTTTGCCAGGTAAACCTCAGCGGCAAACCGAGCCGCCGTTGAATATTACTGGCGGTTGGAGTGGCCACTTCACCGGTCGCAGCCTTAGACACCGCGTCAACCTCAGACATTCTGCCCATCATCCGGGTAAGGTATAGGGCGCTGCCAAGGCCAAAGACTAACAATGTCAGCGTTACCGGCCGGTAAAGGATTCCGAGAACGCCCCAGATTTGCACTGCCGGCCATAAGTTCGCCTCGATAATGGGACCGAGAATAAAGCCGAGGACAAGCGGGGGTCGCGGCCAGCCAAACCACTTCATCGCTAATCCCAACGCACCGGAGCCAAAGACTAAGAAAATGTCGCCCCAACTCTGGTTGCTCTGGTAGGCCGAAATAAACATCAAAGGCACTAGCACTGCCGCAAGCTGGGAGTATGGAATCAGGGTCAACTTCGCCATCTGACCGGTAGCTCCCATGGCGAGCAGTGTCATGAAGAGATTTCCAAGTGCCAGCGTTGCTACCATAGACATGGTGACATTGAGGTGCTGGTCTGGATCAAGCATCCCCAAACCAGGGATGACGCCATAGGCGGTCATCGCAACTAGGACAATGGCCCAGGATGTTCCTCCCGGAACGCCGAATGCCAAAGTCGGAATTATTTGTCCTCCCTCTTTAGCATTCTGTGCGGATTCGGCAAAAAGGACGCCATCAACTCGTCCTTTACCAAAACCCGACTTGTCTTTGGCGAGTGCGACACCCAAGGCGTACGCCAACCAATCTACGACCGCACTGCCGATCCCAGGCACGGCGCCCAAAAAAACACCGAAGATGCTCTGGCGTATCGTCATCGGCCACTTACGTAATCCGTAACGTGCCCCGGCAAATACTTGCTGGTTGGAAACCGAACCGGGTTGGGCGATCGGCTGATTACGCATCATCAGATCAATCATTTCCGGTAGCGCGAAGATGCCGATGAGCGCGGGAAGCAAGGGAAGCCCGTCGAACAGGTAGAGCATTCCCAAATCGAAGCGCGGCGCGGGGGCGACGGTGGAGGTACCGACAGTTCCCATCAGGATGCCAAAGAGACCGGCTATAATGCCTTTGAGCATTGTGCCTCTGCTGAGAGCGGCAACCATCAATACTCCGAACAGCGCCATTGCAGCGATCTCAGGAAAGGAAAAGGCAAGCATGAATGGGCGAAGGAAAGGCATAGCGATCAACAGTGCAAGCGCCCCCATCAAACCACCAATGGCGGAAACAGCGTAAATGGCACCCAATGTGTAGGCGCCCTTGCCCTGCATTGCCAGTTGGTGGCCTTCAAGGAAAGTTACCTGATTACCAGTAGAGGGTATGCCAAGAAGGACGGCCGGCACTGAGTCCAACGAATTACCGAGACCTGCCATGGCGGCAAGAAAGGTAAGTCCGATAACAGGGTCTGAAATGTTAAAGATCAAGAACGGGAGGATGATAGCGAGGATGGACGGGCCGCCGATACCCGGCAGAATGCCCAAAGCTCCGACCAGAAATACCGCCGCCAGGAGCACCGCCCAATAGAGCGGGTTTAATAGGAAGCTAAAGGCGCTGAAATAGGCTTCCATCTGCCCTCGGTTCTGCATCGCAAGAGGAGATAGCCCTCTCGCAGGAGATCGCTCGACCGACGCCTATTTGAACTTGTCATTGAAGGGGCAGTTCGGGGCATGCTTTTGCATAATCGCTTTGAGCTCTTGCACCTTGCCCAGCGCAGTCTTGATGATCTCTTCCATCTTTTCGCCGGACCGGATATCGAGCGGGTCGGCCCCCCTTAACCGTTCTATCTCTGCTGTGAACGTCTGGTCATGGAGCATGTCCCAAATGCTTTTACGCAGCACTTTCAAGACATTCCCCGGAGTGCCAGGCGGAGCATAAATGGTCCGGTGAAATGGACCGAGGGAATCCAGCGAGAGAAGGACATACTGCCGCTTCTGCTCTTCGGTCTTCAGTAATTCATAGACTGGTTTGACATCTTTGGGGAAGGCAGTCTCGCGGTTGTCTTGGAAATCCCCCGCGCCGGGAGGTGATGCATTGGCAAATACTTTCAGAAATCCATTCTTCAGCCAACCGGGGCGATCCTTGGGCAAGGTATACCACATGCTTTGCTGCACGGAATCGATATCGCCTCGCTCCAGTTGTTGCATGGCGGCTCTGCGGCCGCCGGGAAGGCCGTACTTGATGTCCATCGGCAGGTCAAGCCATTCTTGCACGAGCTTTTCACGAACCGAATTGGCGCCACAGAGTGCCTCTTCGGCATACGTGAACCTCGGGCCACCGGCCGAACCTTGGCCCACCGCCTTTTGTATTCGATCGTATGGAGCCGCGCCGCGGATGAACCAGAGCTGGTTGCGGCCTTGTATAGATGCCAGGGGACGGAACTTGAGCATGTTGAATTGAACATCGGGAAAGGTGATCTGGTTAGAGGGGTATAGGGCGCTAAACATGCCGATGGTTAGGCCGTCGCCGCGGGCGGTATAAAGATAATTGGCTCCCACCGTTCCGCTTGCGCCGGACCTATTGACGACGAGCATCCTGGGATTTCCGGGTAGGAATTTAGCCAGATGCTTGGCAATCATTCTCCCGAACAGGTCGGCAGAGCTCCCTGGTTCATAATTGATGACGATCCGAAAGGTTTTGCCGTTGAAATAATTTGGATCTAACTCACCGCTGGTCTGGGCAGGGCGCCCGTTGACGGCGGTGAGGGCTACGGCGGCAATGATTGTGGTTAACCGTATTCCACAGTTCAGCCACATTCGAAATTTATTCATGCGCATACTCCTTTAACCCATAGTGTTTTCTTCATAAAGGTTTGTGGTCGAGCCGGAAAAACTTGACAGCGTTACCGGCGGCCATCGCTTGTTGCTCCTCTTTGGAAACACCGGCCATCTGGGACTCCAAAGTTCGCAACGAGTTGGGCCAGCGGGTCACCACGTGAGGAAAGTCCGTGGACCACATCATTCGATCGACGCCGACTTCGTGACGAAGGCGCACGCCGACAT
Source organism: Deltaproteobacteria bacterium (assembly GCA_009379725.1). GTDB lineage: Bacteria > Desulfobacterota > Binatia > UBA9968 > UBA9968 > WHTF01. The sequence goes on along the minus strand of WHTF01000081.1, from coordinate 12,733 downwards.
GATCCTCGAAGAAGCCCCAGTGGGCGTGATCCCGCAAATACTCACTGGGCAGCCGTTTTAGGCGCGGTAAGCCAAGATACCGCTCCGCCCACACACGATTAACCGTGTACTCGTGGTCCATCTGTTCGTAGAAATACGGTAGCCATCCGACATTATTTTCCGCCCAGTAGATCTGCAGTTTCGGGAAACGTTCAAAGATACCGGCCACCACCATTTGACTAGCTTCAACGGATCCCGTATGGAACGGGCCCTGTCGCGCTAGCCGCTGGACAAAATCGGTCGGCGGGCGTTTTTCCCCTTCCGGCTCCAGCGGGTACTTAAATAGCGGCGTGTCACGAGAACCCACGTGTGCCGGAAACGATGTGTGAACCGCCACCGGCATGTCCAGATCCAGAAGGGCAGCCCAAAAACGATCGTCTTCGGGTGTTGGATAACTTTTGCCGCTCGGGTAGGTGCTCAGCCAGACCGCCTTAATCCCCAACTTCTTACATTGCTGCAATTCTGCGATGTCTTCCTCAACTCCACTGTTCGGCAAAATACCCATCCCGATCAACCGGTCAGGATCAACTGCGCAGTACTCTTCGGCCATATACTCGTTGAAGCTATGGATAATCGCGACGAACGCGGCCTTGTCCCTGATCGCTGAATTACGCACCCCGAGAGAAAACAAGACCTCGGCATCGACACCGTCTTGATCTTGCTCGCGCAAGCGTTGTTCGGCCGAGCCACAACCCGGGGTTTTCTCATAATCCATAATGGTCGGATCGAAAGTCTCAGGCGGGCGGCCACCGTAGAGGCTGGTTCCACCATAAGTCAACCGCTGACCTTCAACGAGCAAAGCGTCGTGTCCGTTGGCGAGCTTGATACGCCGAGGCGCGCGATCGCGATATTGTTTAGGGACACGGTGCGTCCACTGTTCCGGCGGCGACTCAAAATGACTGTCTGCGGAAATGTAACGATAGTTCCTGGCCATAACGCAACCTCTTGCCGGGCGCTGAATGCTTCCGTGCTAATTTAACAACGTGCGATTCCAATCCCAGCAGCGCTTATTTTATTGTTTTCGGTTATCAAATGAGCGTCCGTGATACGGCTAACGAAATAGCGATCACAGGTTTGTCTGCGTATCAAAACAACCCCATACCTGTCAAACTGGATTTCGACTATTGCCGAAGTCAAGTGAATGTGACACTTGCGTTGTCACTGCGACCGCTAGTGAGAGTCTTGTTCCTGACCAGATTTCTCGCATTCGCAGTCGAAATTCCGATCGAAGTTCTGTTGCAGGTAGAGTCATGAATTGATAAAAGCCAGATGGAAGGCCTTCCTTAACTGTTTCGGCTTGTGGCTGTTTCATTGAGTCAAATCGGAAACGAGACCTCAGGTATAAGCCTGAGGTGATCATCTGATCTGTTCGTGAAAAAGGAGCAAAACATGATCAATCCCGACAGCGATAATCAGAAAGAGAGAGACCGTCTTCATAGCAAGTATTCCGAAATGGGCCTGCGCGGGTATTGGCAACTGCCTCGAGAGAATCACGAGGTCGAGCCAAAACTTTGGAAATGGAAAGAATTGCGCCCGGTTCTCATGGAAACAACAGACGTGATACGAATAGGTCCCGACGCATTTCGTCGGAATGTGGGTCTCATAACCGGGAGCAAGACGATCAGCATGGGATTTCAAATCGTACTTCCGGGAGAAAAAGCGGCGGCGCATCGTCATGCCAACACGGCATTGCGGTTTGTTGTCAACGGAGGAGGCGCGTCCACGACATCCAACGGCGAGCCGATGGTGATGGAACCGGGCGACTTGCTCATTCAGCCTAATTGGGTGTGGCACGATCATGTAAACGATTCAGATGAGCCGATCATCTGGATCGATGCACTGGACGCCGGCGTTGTGAGCTTTCTCGATGCGTCGCGTTTTCGGCAGGAATGGGCGGAAGGCAAACAGCAACCGCTCACGAAGTCCGGCGGCGCATCTCGTCGTCTGTATGGTCCGGTCCGGGAGCAGTCGGTAGACTACCATGGAGCCCCAGGAGTACCGTACCACTACAAGTGGCGCGAGACGCTTGAGGCGATGCAAGAGTCGGCGGATCGCGGGAGCCAAGATCCTTACGACGGGGTGCTGCTCGAGTATAAGAATCCGATCACCGGCGGTCACACTTTCTTAACCATGACCTGTCACATCCAGATGCTACTCCCAGGCCAGACCACCCGTTTCCACCGGCACACCGGAACGACTCATTATCACGTGGTCCAGGGCGACGGGGCGCTGATTGTAGATAAGCACGAAGCCAAAGAATTTACCTGGACCGAGCACGATAGCTTCACGCTGCCGCCGTGGCGCTGGCATCAGCACAAAAACAATTCGGCGACTGAACCTGCGATTTTGTTTTCCGTCACCGACCGACCGTTGTTGCAAATGACGGGACTGGATCGCGAAGAGCCGGGATAAGCCTCTCCTCCGGAGGAAGAATCGCCCGAAAATGGTCGATTTCTATCAGAGGTATTCGGTTTGGAGCCGAAAAGGGGATTCGGCGGAGCCATCTACATGTCCGACGGGGATGTAAATATCGCTCTCATCGAGATCAAGCGGGAGGACCAGCGGGAAGGCATCAACCACTACGGCTTTGAGGTCGACGACTTGGAAGATATTAAGCGCAGGTTAGAAGAAGTCGGAGTTCCGGCGGAGATCGACTCAAAGGCGGACAAAGATTCTGACCACCGGGTGCAGGATCCCGATGGGAGACGGGTTGATCTTGCCGTCAAACGCCGTTGGGCCGAAATAATTGCCGCGGACGCAAAGAGCTTAATGTGTGCAGACATTGCTAGGCTAATAAAAGGTAATGAGGGCTAAAAATGGTGTTCTCCAATCCGTTTTTCGAAGAAGCTTTTTACGGCTAGGACGGTGGGGCTGTACAGAGGACGCGAACGTTCAATTAACATAATTGTTGCACACAAATGGATGTTCTTGACGTCTAGTGAGTAAACGTTTTTGTTTCTTATATCGGGTAAGATCGTAAATTGCGGCATGACGGCGATTCCGAGACCAGCGCGTACGGCCTCCTTCGTTGCTTGATAATTGCTGACTCTGAGGGAAATGGGATATTCCTGCAGACCGTTTTTTTGGAGCAATCTGTCAACCATATCGGTCCATTCATTCCCGTGAGTTCCTACAACAAACGGGGTGGATTGGACCATTTCGAGGGTAACTTTCTTCTTTTTAGAAAGCGGATGTTCGGGTGAAACAACAAAACAAAGGGGTTCTCTTTTTAGGGCTCTTCCTACAAGCCCCTCCGGGGCTTTATCAGCCAGTGTAATACCGAAATCCAGGTCAGCCCGGCGCACAGCATCGTAGATTTGGCGTCGCATTTCTACAGACATCGTGATCTTTAATTTGGGGGAGTTGCGGAGAATTTCGAAAATCAACTTCGGCAATAAATAAGCCCCGATCGACGTCGATGCTCCTATTTTAACCTGCCCTATGGACCCGCTTGATAGCTCTTTTAAGAGATGTTCCACCTCTTCAATTTTATTTAAGAACTCGCACGCGAAGTCGAGGAAAATGTGCCCTGACTCGGTTATCTTAAGCGGTCTCTCGGATCGATCAAAAAATTTCAATCCCACGCGATCTTCAAGACTCGCAATTTGGATGCTTGCAGCGGCCTGCGACCTGTGCTGCTTCTTTGCAGCCCCACTAAAGCTGCGTAACTCACACACTGCAACAAACGTTCTTAGAAGGTCGGTAGAGATCTCCATAAGAAAAACTAATAATGTTATCAAAAACATTTGTCAAATATATATTGACATGTAGCCTTAGTTAGTTAGTATCGCTCCCAGGCCGGGCGCGGCCGAATGCCGAGATAGCTTTGACCAGGATAATGGATCGCGGCATCGGTGCTTGATCTGAAGACGCATGATAAAGTTCGAAAGGAGCGAGAATCATGATTCGAACCGCCGGACTGATAGCTGGCCATTACGAGTGTCGCTCATTTGACGAAACCATCCCAATTTTAACTGACATTCTTGCGCTTGAAGTTTTGACAAATTCCGACAGCGAAAAGGTCCTGAAGCATCCAAACACCGCCTGGCGGCTGATCGCTCATCAAGGAGGGGCGAATGCTCCGGACAAGCCGCTCAGAAATCATTATGGAGTGCGGGTTGCTACTAACGCTGAGGTAGATCGCGCCTTTGAGTATCTTGAATCAAAAAAGAAAGAATATCGCATCAAAATCATTAAACCCAAGGAATATCACAACGCCTATTCTGTTCATTTCTACGAGCCCGGCGGGAATTTTTGGGAGATCGAGTCGTACGAAAACGCAGTTAAGTTAAGCATGGGAAAGACTACGGATCCCCATTGGAAGGAGCTTCTGACCCAAGACCGTTTCCCGGGAAGGGGTTATATCCCCCAGGCTCTCACTCATGGAACGATCGAAGTGGACGATTTGGAGGCAACCCAAGTTTTCTATCAGCAAGGACTCGGGCTTGAGGTCGTCCAACTCTGGCCTAGCTCAATATATCTGAAGCATCCTTTGAGCCCGTGGTACATCGTTAATCTTAGAGTCCCGAAAGAGAACCGGGTCTACATCGGTAAGTGGCAGCGCTTCACGCTTTCCGTTGAATCCGGGGAAGATGTGAAGCAAGCTCATGAAGAGCTAAAGGCGAGCGCACGGCAGTTTGGGATCGACCAGCTTGAAGATGTACGGGAAGATTCCCAACAGGCCTCGTTCCTCTTTTGTGATCTCAATCGGAACTGGTGGGAGATCGCTTCGCTTCAGTAAAAAGGCTTTTGCGAACAATGCGGCTTTAATAGTTTGAAATTCGCCCTTTGTTTGGAGGTCCGACGTGATTCAGTTAAGCGGTCTCATCAGAGGACATTACGAGTGCCGTTCTTTAACCGAGACGATTCCGGTCATGACGAACTTATTGGCCCTGGAAGTTGTGGCGGAGAGTGCAAGACGGGCCATCGTCAAACATCCCAATACGGCCTGGTTACTAGTGGTGCAGGAAGCTGGTTCCAGCGCGCCGGACAAGCCCCGCATGAATCACTATGGGGTCCGCGTCGCGACAGATCAAGAGATTGAGAATGCCTACGAATACCTCCAAAAAATGAAAAAGGATTTTCGCCTAAAGGTGGATAGGATTCGGGACAATCACCATGCGCATTCTGTGCATTTTGTGGAGCCAGGCGGAAACTGGTGGGAAATCGAATCGTACGAGAAAGCTGCAAGCGCCGGTATGGCTCACACAACTGCCCCTCACTGGAAAAAAGCCCTGACCGAGCTGGATTTTCCAGGAAGGGGCTATATCCCGCAGGCTCTCACTCATGGAACTCTGCAGTGCGACAATTTGGAACAAACACGGCGATTCTACGAGGAAGCGCTGGGATTAGAAGTCGTCCAATTGTGGCCCACCTCCATCTATGTAAAGCATCGCTCTTCGCCATGGTACATCGTAAACCTTGAGTCAAAGCCGGGAGCCCGGCAATATCTTAGCTCAGCGCAGCGATTCACGCTGAACGTTGAGTCGGCACTGGCTGTTTTCGAAGCCCATGAATGGCTCAAGAAGCATAAAGACAAGTTTGGCCTCACTGAATTAAGAGAGGTTCAGGAGCAGGCCGGCACCTCCTGTTTCCTACTATGCGACCTCAACAGAAACTGGTGGGAGATTGCATCGCCTTTCCACTAAGAACGTTTGTAATGTCGGACTCGGAAGGAGGGACCGAATAATGGCTCCAAAATTCACTATGACGTTTGTTTTCTGGCTTGTACTTTCTCTTGGATTTCCTTTCATTGCTGAGGCCGTGGACGAGGCTGTCGTCATGGCCGCAAAAAAGGAGGGTAAGGTTGTACTTTACACGAGCTCAACTGCGCGAGATCGTGAGCACCTTTTTTCTGCTTTCAAACGAAAATATCCCTTTATTGACCCGGAGGGAATCAATGCAAATTGCCCGGAAATAGCCGAGAGATTTCTCGCTGAGGAACGATCGGGCAGACATCTGGCGGACGTTATAGCTTGTGATAGCTGGGATACCGAAAGATTCAAGAAAGAACGTCTTGTGACACGGTTCATCCCCGCGTCAGCCGAGAAGTTCCCTCGCGGATTAAAAGACCCGGAGGGTTATTGGGCGACTGACAACTACACTTTTGTAGTGCTGGGGTACAATAAGAGCCTCGTGAGAGAGCAAGACGTACCGAAAGACTGGTTTGATCTCCTGAATCCTAAATGGCGCGGCAAGATCGCTGTTCATATGATGGCGCACCGACTCTATGCTGGCTGGGAACAGAGGTGGGGTCCGGAAAAAGCCAGGCAAATGGTCGATGGATTGAAGAAACAAAATCTACTGCTACGAAAGGGTTGGAGCCAGATTCCTCAGCTACTCGCGGCTGGAGAGTATCCTCTCGCCGCGGCATTTGTCCATCACATCGACCGGCTCAAGGAAAAAGGGGCACCAGTGGATTGGATTAAAACTTTTGATCCTCTTATAGCAAACGTACGCGGCGTTAGCGTGTCAGCGAATGCTCGCCATCCAAACGCCGCTCGCTTGTTTGTGGATTTCTATCTGTCCAAGGAGGGTCAGCAAATCGTCGCCGACCATTGGGGTAAAGTTCCAGGTAATCCCGACGTTCAATCTCCGTACTCGCAGTATAAGGGGTTGAAGGTAGTGCCGCTGGACGGCAAGCTGATGCTTGAAAAGGACGAGCACTACAAAAAAGTCACGAAGGAAGTGTTCTCGAGATAAGCATCGGGCCGGCGTCACTCATGCGTGGAACGATCTGTTCCGCTCCGCTCGTTGAATAAGCCGATGCCGCCATTGATTCTTTGTGCTGCCTGTTGATCCAGTAAGATGATTGTCATCGAAACCAATCCCCTTCTCGCGGCGGCTGATAGCTAGGTTCTCGAATGAGCCTAACCGTGAGTCCTCGAAAGCTGCTGTTTGTTAGCCTGATAGCTCTGGTAGGCTACCTTACGCTGCTACCTCTTTTTATGGTTGTATTCGGTACGTTGCGCGACGCGGCACCCGGTACAACCGCGTCTTTTACGTTAAGCAATTATGCTCGGGCGTTCGGTGGCGTCGAAATCCTGTGGCTGCTAGCGAATACTGTGGTGTTTGCCGTAGGTGCCTCCTTGCTATCGCTTACTATAGGTACTTGGCTCGCGTGGGTTACGGAGAGAACAGATACGCCCTTGAGAAGGGTAATTTATTTTTTGGTCTTGGCTCCGTTCATTGTTCCAGGGGTATTGACTGCGATTTCATGGGTGATGCTGCTGAGCCCCAAAGTTGGTTTGATTAATTGGCTCGCTGTTAATCTACTTGGATTCTCTGAACCGCCATTCAATATCTACAGCATGGAGGGCATGATTTGGGCATTTGGAGCAGACAATATAACCCTTCCATTTTTATTAATGGCAGCCGCGTTTCGCTCTATGGATCCATCGCTTGAAGAGGCGGCATACGCCTCGGGTATGACGCCAATAAGAACGTTTTGGCATGTCAATTTTAAACTGATGCTGCCCAGCATAATGGCTGTGTCGCTTCTGTTGTTTGTTAGAGGACTGGAGACTTTTGAGGCTCCGGCAGTGATTGGTATACCGGCAGAAATCAAAGTCTTTTCGAGTCAAATCTACCTCGCTCTCAGCGTGACCTATCCACCCGAATATAATCTGGCTAGTACGTACGCAGTTGTTTACCTTCTCGTGGCCGTTTTAGGAATCGTATTTTATTTGCGTGCGACATCGGTCACCGGGAAATTCACGACCATAACTGGCCGGGGATTTCGACCACGGAAACACTCTCTTGGCCGGTGGCGGTACCTAACTCTCGGGTTATCCCTTATTGTGCTTTTAATACTAGTGGTTCTTCCCATCGCAATTGTCTTCTGGGTGTCGCTGCTGCCGTTCTATGCACCGCCGTCTCGTTATTTATTATCGTTAATGACAGTTGACAATTACAGAGCCATTATTCAGGTAGGTAGTTTCCATCGTGCTCTAGTGAACAATCTGGTGGTGGGAATCTCAAGCGCGACTATTGCGGTTCTCCTTGCGGCAACGATAGCGTGGTTCGTGGTTCGGACCAAGTTTTGGGGTAGAAGGTTACTAGATGTTGTTGCATTTACTCCAATAGCAATTCCTGGTGTAGTCATGGGCCTCGCGCTGATTTGGGTATACTTGACGTTGCCGATACCAGTTTATGGTACCCTATGGATTCTCGGTATCGCATATGTGAGCAAATTCATTCCGATTGCGCTTCGGGCATGCCACTCTGCAATCCTACAAATTCATCCGGAATTGGAGGAGGCAGCAGAGCTGTCAGATCGATCGTGGCGACGAACCTTTTTCCGGATCGTCATTCCTCTCATTCTGCCGGGCGTATTAGTGGGATGGTTTTACGTCTTGACACTTACCTTCAAGGTGCTGTCATTGCCAATTCTGCTTAGCCATGTGGGGACAGAGGTGTTGCCGATGGTGATTTATGATCTCTATTCTTCCGGAAGATTTCCAGAAGTGTGCGCTCTAGGGACAATACTGATTGGGCTATTGACAATTCTTGCTGGCGTGTCACGTATGGCCGCGGGTCGTTTTGGGGTTCAGGAGGGGTAGCGGCGATGATCAAGGTTATTGGTCTAGTAAAGGTTTTCGAAGATGGAGGAGGTGGGGTGAGAGCGGTTGACGAAATCGAGTTCGATGTTGCGCAAGGTCAGCTGTTTACTTTGCTAGGACCTAGTGGCTGCGGCAAAACGACCACATTGCGTTGCATTGCAGGACTTGAGAGGCCGTTGAAGGGCGAGATCTATATTCACAATACGCTTGTATTTTCGGCGTCGAAAAATGTGCTTTTGCCGCCCTACAAACGGGACATCGGAATGGTATTTCAATCATATGCCGTTTGGCCGCACATGACGGTTTACCAAAACGTCGCATACCCATTGCGGAGTCGCAATTACTCCCGGGACGAGGTGAAACGGTGCGCCTTGGAGGCTCTGGATACGGTAGGCCTTTCAGCTTTAAGCGATCGGCCGGCACCTAAGTTGTCCGGCGGACAGCAACAGAGGGTCGCGCTAGCCCGGGCGATTGCGGGCGGTCCGAGGATTCTGCTGTTTGACGAGCCACTGAGTAATTTGGATGCAAAGCTTAGAGAGGAAATGCGAGGTGAAATCCGCCGATTGCAAAAACGGCTCGGAATTACAGCTCTTTATGTTACCCATGATCAACTAGAAGCGCTGACCATCTCAGATCAGATTGCAATCATGAATCAGGGTAAAATCGTCGAGATTGGTTCCCCACAAGATATTTATCTGCGGCCGAGAAGCCAATTTGCGGCCAATTTCGTTGGGCTAATGAATGTGATTCCCGGAAAAAAGAAAAGTCGTTTGGCTGCAAATGAAGCTTTGTTGGAGATGCCATTTGGTCAAATGCGTTGTGTCCTAAATAATTACCAAACAAACGGCGATGAAATCCATATTTTGGTCCGTCCCGAGAACATAACGATTCTTCTCAATGCCCCTCCTGATACGAGTAACGTGTGGTCTGGACAATTAGTAGAAAAGACTTTCCTAGGCGACTCTCTCGACTGCCAGGTATCGATGGGGGGGTTCTTGCTCCGTGCAAGAGTAGATCCGTACAGCAAGGTGAAAGAAGGAGATAAGGTTTTTGTCCAGATCGATGCGTCACGTTGCACAACATTGCCCGCAAATGGGTCATGAGTAACGAAATGCCTGCTGTCAATTTTGGACTAGCCAAGTAGCCTAGCGAGCAGCTGTTGCGGCCTTTTTTTCATATTTCGGTGAAGGGGGATCATAACTGTGCCTGCGAGCAAAATCGGAACATATTCTGACCTGCTAGACGAGCAAATTGCTGCTGTGTCTGTCGATGGTGTTAAGATTGCCTTGTACAAAATTAAAGAAAATGTGTTCGCGACAAACGAGATGTGTACGCACGACGAGTGTTCGTTGGAAGATTTTGGCAAGATCAGAGGCGACGAAGTTGAATGCATGTGCCATGGAGCGATGTTTAACATCAAGACTGGTGAAGTCACAAAGGGGCCGGCTACGATTGCGTTAAAGACTTACCCAGTGAAAATAATTAACGATGATATTTGGATAGAACTGTAACGGCTGAAGGCAGGAAAGTAGTTGGCCGGCTTATTGGTGAGCTGTCGCCATAGAAGCTGCGGCTGTTCGAGCAAAGGAGTGTAATCATGAGAATTCTACGATTCAATGATGATCGGATCGGTGTACTCAATGAGGGTAGCGTTGTTGATGTTAGTGAAGCGGTTGAGTACCGAGTAGAGAAGGGGCCGCAGAGAGTCATTGAAGAAATCCTGGAGCGGTTCATCGACTACCGAAAAGAGTTCGAACTGCTTGCAAAACGCGGAAAACCTGTAGCTTTGAATGAGCTAAAGCTATTGGCTCCGATACCTCGTCCGAGCAAGTGCTTGGCGGCCTTTTCAAATTATCTGGATAGGCCCGACCGGAAGCTCGACCAGATGCACTTAGATTTTTTCTACAAAGCGCCTGAACTGGTCGGTCCGGAGCAGATTGTAGAGCTTCCCGACATTCCGGCTGTCATGGTTTACCAGGCCGAAGCAGAACTGGCTTTCGTAATCGGCAAGCGGGGTAAGAATATCAACGTTGACCGAGCGTTAGACCATGTGTTTGGTTATGTCCCTTTCTTTGACATATCCGCGAGAGGATTGACGCGACGCACGCAGTTTATCCCAAAGGGGCAGGACACTCATGGCCCGTGCGGGCCGTGGCTTGCGACCAAAGACGAAATACCGGACCCTCACAATCTCAATGTCCGGTCGTGGATCAATGGGGAGAAGCGGCAGGATTTCAATACTCGGCATATGGCTCACAAAATTCCCGAACTGATTGCATGGGTCAGCAAATTTGTTCAACTGTGTCCGGGGGATGTTATAGCGACCGGCACTCACCACGAGGGCTTGGCGGCCATTAATGATGGTGACGTTCTCGAGATTGAGGTGGAAGGGATCGGCAAGACCAAATTTAGCGTCAAGGGATATGGTGCTAGAAAGGATATGGAGTTCGTTCCGGGCAAGACGCCCGTTCCGAGACCAAGTGGAAACGTCAGTGCAGTGTGACCGTCCGATTAGTCATGGTGCGCATGCGCACAAACAAAGCAAATATCCACTAAGTTTGCAGCAATTCATACGGCCCCATTCAGACACTAACGCGGACACACTAGACGCAAAACGTAACGAGGGAATGCTTTTGTGGTAGCTGCGGCGAAAACGCTGGGCTTATCAATAAGAAAGTCTTGATGCATGACGAAGGCGAACGAATCAGTGGAGGAAAACTATGGAAAAGTCAAGAATACGTCATATTGCTATCAATGTTAGGGATCGTGAAGCAGTTGCCGGCTACTATAAACAAGTATTTGGTTTCGAGGAAAAGGCGCGCGGTCCTAATGGGACGATCTACCTTTCGGACGGGTTCGTTGATGTTGCTCTAATACATACGATAGCTCGCCCGTGGGGAATTCAACATTTTGGGGTTCAGGTAGAAAGCGTCAAGACTATTGAAGAACTTGCGCAGTCAAAGGTAACCGAGGTACCTCCGGAGAGTGGGAGGTATGGGGAATTTAAGTTGTTCGATCCTGAGCGCAACCAGATTGATGTATCTGAAAAAGGCTGGCCCGTGTGACCAGATATGTGTGATTTGCTGAAGTGAATCACACGTGGTGCTGTCTGAGCGGACATTCAAAGCGACGATATATAAGTGGAGTGGAGGTATCTGTGGCAGTGATAAATAAATATGGTCGCTTTGTTTGCCTAGCGGGACTGGACCGGATTTCTAATACCTGATATAGCCGTGGAAAACCGGCTACTCATGCCAGCCTTTCTCCCGCTAAAGACGTCGCTCTCGAAGGCGCTTTGGTAGGTGATTTTAGGTGTGCTCAGTTCGTAATCTTGTGTCGATAGTTGGCAGGAGTGCCGACGAGCTACCTACCAGCAAATAAGCTCGAAACCGACATATCTTTGAATCGCCAGAAAATCTTTAGAGTTGCAGGTGATCAGGTAAGCGCCGATCCTTCTTGCGGTTAACGCAATCAATACATCGAAATGAATTTCTCTGGTCTTGTTGACGTCATATCCCCGCTCAGCGATTAAATGGCAGATGATTTTCCCTGACTCGATCCACTCTCGTTCAGTCGGAGCGATGACGCGAAGATTCTTCGCTAGGCCGTCGACAAAACGCCTCATCTCCACGGACCGCGCACCGCGAGATAACTCCGCCAAAACCACCGCGCTGCAACGAACGATAAATTTAAGAGCGAGGATTTCCTGTTTAAAGCGGCCGGAGCGGAGATTGTCGATGTATACAGACGTGTCCAGGATCGCGAGACTAGCTACGGTCAAAGTCGCCGGGCCTCGCCTTCCCGCTGAAGCGCTTAATCAGCTTGCGATGCTTCTCAGTTTCAACGACCGCTTCCAAAGACATTTCAATGGTCTGGGTCCTGCTCTTTGCCCCCAAAACCTTTTGCGCTGCTCTCACTAACCGGTCATCGAGGCGAAGCGAAGTTAACGACTTGGCCATGTGAGTCCTTCTCCTATCCGAAATGTATTACACCGTATCTCGTCTGTATTACATTTGCAATCAGAGATTATTTTTCTGGCGAAACGCTGCTCGTATGCTGGGCAGAGATCCCAGGTTCAAAAATTATTGCCGGCCCTTTTCTTGCCCGTCCAGCTCCTTGATGGCCTGGCGCAC
>WHTF01000080.1:15116-17883 GCA_009379725.1 Deltaproteobacteria bacterium | reverse complement strand
CCGTGTGTATCGACTCGATCGTGATTACTATTGATGCGCCTTACCTGTCAAACGGTTCCGAATGTTTGACCGTCAGTCCGGATGGCCTTGCATTCTTATCTCATTTATCGAAAGCGGATTTTTTGTATTCCGTGCGCATCTCCGACTGCAGCCGGCCCAGACGGTACTTCTTCCAGTCGATAAACTTGCCTGCGGCGGCGAGGGCCGGATGAGCTTCTTGGATCTTGCGCCATATTTCCTGGCAGATGAAGCGATAATCCGGATGTCCTTGCGGCATGGTCCGGAGCTCGCACATGTGCAGAGCTTCGCGCAGGTTCATTTTCATGTACCAACGAATCTTGTAAGCGAACGGTACGACATACTGGGCTTCGCACGGCAGATCGCGGTAAATCTGTTGGTACAGATCCGCCGTGCGCGTCATGCAATTATCGAATTCGGATTTAAAACCGGCTTCCTCGATCTCCGGTGGCGTGTCGTATCCGTGAACCGTCGTGAAATCCTGGCGCTCTTGGGAGAGAATGCGGTGCCGGTGCAAATCACGGTAAAGTCCGAGATTACCCAGGATGTCGAAAGTGTAATAGAGGTTCTCGAACGCGCGGCCCAGTTTGTCTCTGCGGTGGCGGCGCTTGCTAAAAAATTCAGCGAGGATCTTTCGCCGCTCCTCGCCGCTCAACTTGGCGGCGATTTCGCGCAGTTGCGCCAGCGGCCGGCGCGAGTGGGAATATAGAATCGCCGCGATGATTTTCTCCTCGGCCTGGTCGTCGTAATCGATCAGCGCTACCGGCTCGCTGGGAGAACCGGCCGCCGTATTGCCTAACTGATCCGCCAGCGCCTTGGCGGCCACCGCCGTGCTAGCTAGATACTGGTTACGCTGCGCCCTTTTGATGAAAGAGGGAATGAGTTGTCCGAGCTCTCCGTTCATTGCCGCGGCCAATTCTTGAGCTTCGCTCAGCGGATGCGAATAAAATTTGCTGATGAGATACTCAAAAGCCTGGCCAGCTCCGAACATTCCCACATTCGTCAAGGTCGCCGCCGGCAGGTAACTGCGCAGCACGTCACAAGCATGGGCTCGCACCGTGGCGCGATAAGCGGTTTCCGCCCAGCGACGCAAGCGCGCGTCTTTCGCCGCCTCGATGTAACTTAGACCTTTACCGCTCACCGGATCGCGCACTTCGAGTTGTTCGATCGGCAGCGACTTGGCCACATGATCGAGCATCGGCTCCATCTGCCGCGAGTATGTCTCGAACAGCAGATTCATGACTTCAACATATGCGCCGCGGTAGCGTGAGGTCATGATCTTCGGCTCGCGGTAAAAAAGGTAATTGCCGGCCTGATCTTTTTGATCGAAACGCACGTAGCGCGTCGACTTCTCCAGCGGCGCGATGCCGATGCGGGCGTCTTCGAGCAGCTTGGCGGCGACGTTGGAAATATTCTCGCAAGCGAGATGGGCGCCGCCCAGTTGCGCCACCGAATCGTCGCCGTAACCGACCAGCACGCGCTCGTAGAACGCCCGCGCTTTCTTTAGCGCCGCGCTGTCGTCGCTGGCGGCGGCTTGCCCGCCGAAAAGATCGCCTAAACCGAGCGCCGGATCGCCAAGGAATTCATCGAGAAAAGTCCGCCGCAAACTCTTGGTCGAGCGGCTGTAACGCGAGAACAGCGCGCCGGCGACTTCCTGGGGTAATTTGAGACCGAAGGTCGAGCGCTCGATATTGGTAAAAAAAGGCGCGAGGCGTGCTTGTTCTTCGGCAGTGAATTCAGGGGTCATTTTCCAAACATACTCGAAAGACAGCGAGCTGTCATATGGGCTTTGTGACAATAGCCAAGGTGAGCGCCGGCGGCAAGCCGCCGATGCGTTCAGCGGGCCGGTTCCGCCGTGCAAATCGCGTCGACGAGAGAATCGAGCAACCGTCCCTGCTTGGCGGAAAAACGGACCAGCGGTGCGAGCAGCCGCGGGCGGTAAACCAGAAGCCGGATAAGCGAGTTTATGCCGCGACGGAATTGGAAAGACCGGTGACATGCTCGTTCGTAGCGACTCAAATGCGCGGCTGAAAAATCACCGCTGCAAAAGGCTTCGCCAACGGTCTCGGCCGCCAGCAGACCGCTTTTCATGGCGAAGTACATACCTTCACCGCTCACAGGTTCGCTCACCCGGGCGGCATCCCCGACTAGCAGGACCCCGTCGGCAAAACAGCGCCGCGGTTTGAAATAGACGGGATAAGTCGAGCGCGCCTCGCCGACTCGCAAACTGCGCCGGAGCAGCTCTTTCAAGTATGGATTGTGCGGTAGACACGAGTTCCATAAGAACTCTATTTGCCGTTGGTGCGGCAACTTTTCTTTTTCCACGGCCAGGCAAAGATTGACGGTGCCGTCACCGAGCCCGACTACACCCGCGTAACCGCCGGGGAAAAGATGGATCTCGACCCTGCCATGGGTTACATCCCTGACCTGGAGTCGAAGTTGAAAGCCCACCGAACGGCCCTGCATCTCAGCGGCGCCGGTCAGGCCCAGCCGGTGCGCCAGCCAGGAATTTCTGCCATCAGCGCCGATTAAAATATCCGCACGGAGTTCTGAAATCGTCCCAGAATGATTCATTGCAACCGACCAACCCTGCGAGCGACATCTTAATTCTTTAACCTTACCCCCCTGAAATACAACCACGCCCGCGCGCTCGGCCTTGCGCAATAAAGCATGATCGAATGACCAACGGCGCAGTCCGACACCGAAGTCCGCTTGCTCTTTTCGTGACGGTAAGCGCGCTTCGGCCTCT
>WHTF01000080.1:0-15018 GCA_009379725.1 Deltaproteobacteria bacterium | reverse complement strand
CGGTCACCGGTTCCGGCTCAAGGGCGATAAATTCAGCCGATAAAGTATTGTGACGCGCCCATCGGGCGATGGTCGCCGGGATATCGGCGCTTCCGGCGCCGATATCGAGGAGGGAAAAATGTTTCAACTTGTGCTCGTCGACGAGCCGCGCCACGCCGCGCAAGACACTTCTATAGTTGCCGAGATAGCGGTTGATCGTTCTTAAATTGCGCAGGTCGTCTTCGAACAGTTCGCGCGGGTTGTCCGGCAAGTCCATCATCTCTTTCGCCGTGCTGCGCTTCATGCCTCTCCCCGAGCGACCACCAGGGCCGAGTTCTTCGAGCCGAAGCCGATACAGTTGCACAGCGAAACATCGACCGGCCGGGCAATCCCCCGGTTGGCAATATAGTTTAGATCGCAGTCCGGGTCCGGTTCGTCACAATTGATGGTCGGCGGCAGAAAACCGTGGTTCATCGCCAATATGGCAGCCACCACTCCGGCGGCGCCGGAAGCTCCCTGGGGATGGCCGATCATGGATTTCACCGAGCTCATGGGGACATCGTAAGCGCGCCGGCCAAAACAAACCTTGGCGGCAACCGTTTCCGTCTTGTCGTTAAGAACGGTCGACGTGCCGTGCAGCGCGATGTAGCCGACCTCATCTTTGGCAATGGCAGCGTCTTCTATGGCCAAGCTCATGGCGCGCGCCGGTTCTTCACCGCGCGGGTCCAGGCGCACCCGGTGATAGGCATCGCAGGTCGAGCCATAACCGAGAAGCTCGGCGTAAATCTTGGCGCCGCGGGCCAACGCCAATTGGCGTTCTTCAAGGACCAAGGTCCATGCGCCCTCACCGAGCACGAAGCCGTCCCGGCTTCGATCGAATGGACGCGACGCGCGCAGCGGTTCGCTATTGCGCGACAACGACACCACGCGCATAACGCAGAAACCCTGCATGATTCCCGGTGTAATGGTGGCGTCCGCGCCGCCGCTAATGACATGATTGGCCAATCCGAAGCGGATCATGTTGAAGGCATAGCCGAGGGCATCGGTGGAGCTCGTGCAGCCGGTGGAAATGACATGGCTCGGCCCGCGCAGATCGAAATGCAGCGATAGTTCGCTCGACAAATTTCCCGGAGTCGAGCCGGATACATTGTATGCGCTGACCTTGCGCATCTGACTGGAAAAGAACAGGCGGTACTGCTCTTCGGTAAAATCCGGCGTCCCGCCGCCGCTGCCGATAATCACACCCCAGGAGCGTTTTTCATCCAGGTTTAATCCGTCCCAAACCACCCCCGCGGCGGTCAATGCCTCGCGCGTGGCCGCGAGCAGCAACGGAACTGCTCGGCCGACCCGTTTCATGTCCTGGGCCGGCAAATAGTCCTCGGTGCGAAACCCTGTAACTTCACCCGCGATCCGACAGGAAAGCCCTTCGACAGGAAACTGCGAGATAAGGCCCACGCCGCTCTTCCCGCAACGAAGGGAACTCCAGTAGGCGTCGATACCGATGCCGTTGGGGCTAACGGCGCCCATACCCGTGACCACCACGCGCCGTCGCGGCGCGCCGCCGTTGGACGTGTAACCGTTATTGAAAATCATGTTGACTCTTTCCAGCCGACATAGTTTCCTTTCAACATAACACAACCAATCGGTCAACATAGAAATGTGACATGAATTTCAAAAATCAATTTATTCTGATTACCGGCGCATCCAGCGGAATCGGTAAACGCCTTGCCATCGATTTGGCGGCGCGGGGCGCCGTGATTATTGCCTGCGCACGATCGCCGGACCGGCTCGAAGCCGCCTTGACCGAGATTCGCCGTACCAGCCCGCGATCGACAGCCATTCGTTGCGACGTCGGATCGCGCGACCAAGCCCGCGCAATGGTCGGTAAAGTGCTGGGCGATTTCGGCGCCATCGATATTCTTATCAACAATGCCGGCGTCGGTATGCGCAAGCCGTTTGTCGAAACGCCGCTGGACACGCTCGAACAGATCATGCGCACCAATTATCTCGGCGCGGTCTACTGCACTCATGCGGTTCTACCGTCGATGATTGCCCGAGGCCGCGGCCATATCGTGAATATCTCATCGGTCGCCGGTCATATCGGCACACTTAATATGGCCGGTTACTGCGCATCGAAGTTCGCTCTGAATGGTTTTAGCGAAAGTCTCTACCATGAGCTGAAACCTCGAGGAATTCATGTTTCGCTGGTTTGCCCCGGTCCGGTGAAAACCGATTTCAATCGTTCTTTCGCCGACACGACGCCGAAATCCCCCAAATCCATGACGATCAGCCCCGAGTCTGTGTCAAAGACGGTGATCCGCGCCATCGAAAAAAACCGCTTCGAAGTGATAACCCCGCGCTCTCTGGCGTTGATATGCGCCTTCAAACGCTTTATGCCCGGTCTGTTTCGCGCTCTTTGCCAACGCGCTTTTCGCTCTCACGTTTCTCGGCGCGATAAGCATGTGCCATAATCCCCAGTCGCGGGAACCCGTCGACGGTTTCAAGGTTTGTCAAAGAATGGAGAACCACAATGAACCGACTGCTATCAACTTTGGCCTTGGCACTTTCGCTAGTCCACCTGTGCCGGCTTTGGCACAACCGAGTCCAAGGATGGAGCGAACCTAGCGCCTACGGATCTCAACCGGGTCAAGGTGGGACAGCCGGCGCCCGACTTTACGCTGGAAGACTCGGATGGCAAGAACATCACGCTATCGGATTATCGCGGCAAAAAGAACGTCGTTTTGGTCTTTTACCGCGGCCACTGGTGACCGTTTTGCGTCGTGCAGCTCGGTGAGCTGCAAAACTTGTTGAACCGACAAGACCGCGAGAAGGCTCAAATTCTTGCGGTCAGCATTGACAGTCATGAGGACTCTAGACAATTGAGCCAGAAGCTCGACGCCGCGGAAAAGCTCGGGCAAAGCTTTCCTATGCTTCAAGACACTAACCACAAAGTCATCGATCGTTATGGAATTCTCAATCCCAACGGCAAGGGCTGGTCTCATCCGGCCACTTATTTGATCGATAAGCAGGGAGTGGTGCGCTGGAGGTTTATTGAGACTAACTACACAGCGCGCCCGTCGAACAAGCAGATCCTGCAAGAGATAAGTAAGCTCAAGTAATCGATCGGCGCTCGGCGAACAACGAATCGTAAACTACTCCGGTTGCATGGGCATCAACAAATCCCTCTTGTGATTCGGACAGCTGCCTTGCACGCCTGAGTGAGTAGACAACCTACTTCCAGAGCTGTTTGATAAAACCTTCCTTTTCGAGCTCCTGCATCAGGCTCGCGTCGACAAACTGTTCGGCGCGCATGGTGCGGGCGCGCGGATCGCGCTGGGCGATATCGTCAAGAGCGGTTTTCATGGCCTCCACAGACGGATAAGGAATTTTTGGAATATAGCCGCCGAGGTACAATTCGTGAACCGCCTCGAGGAAAGGCCGATCCTGGTTTTTGAGATACTTCCCTAGAACAGCGACGCCGAAGCTTTTATTAGTGATGCCGTAATGGATGCTCTCGGTGTAAGCACGCAAGATACGCAAGACCGTATCGCGTCGACTCTTGATAAAAGACTTGCTGGTGTTGAGCCCCGAGCCAGGAAAAGCCAATCCCATGGAAGCAACATCGGCAAGATCGCGATACCCGTTCCGGCGGGCCAAGATTGTAAACTCCGCGTTGAGCATCGCGGCCTGTATGGCGCCGCTCTTGAGCGCAGCCATCATTTCGGGTTGGCCGCCAAGCTGCAGGACTGTAAGATCTCGCTCGGGTTTAACCGGCCACTTCTCCGCCGCGAAACGGAGCGCAAAATCAGTTGACGAACCGATACGGGTCACTGCAATCCTTTTCCCCTTTAAGTCTTCGATCTGCTTGATACTCGGACCAACGACTAGAAAAAACGGCAGTACGTTCATACCACTTGCTATGTTGACGAGGTCTGCGCCCGAAATATCTGCGCTGATGACCGATCCGCCGTTAAACATCGCGACCGGGACTTCACCGGAAAGAATCACCTGCGCCGCTCGGGACCCCCCGCCCACATAAAGCAAATCCACATCCAAGCCATGCTTTTTAAAGATCCCCGCTTCGTGCGCAATCCACAATGGGCTCTGGGAACTGCCGATGGCACTGTAAACCACGCGGACTTTCTCCGACCCCGATCGGACCTGAGCGAGGGCCGGCGCGGAATCCCAGACGCTCAGCAGAACCGCCAAAATCCAGAAAATTTTCATTCTCTTCACCGAATCCTCCATCGCGGCTACATGACAACCGGCGTCTTCGCACTGGCCGAATGAATCATAGTTGTAATTTTTCGAACATTCGAGCAGTGACCGACCGAGCGATATGCGATGACTTTATCCAGCAGTCCCATGAAGTCAAACCGTTCGTGACTAAACTTTATCTTTCTGATCAAGAAGTTCTCGAGTACATTGGGTGTTTTGTCATCGCGAACGTTCTGCAATAGGCGCTTTGTTTCAATTATTCGGGTTGGTTTCTCTCCGTCGACTTCGGGGCGCGGGTATCTTGAGCCAACTCGATAAGATGGCCATCAGGATCGCGGATGTAAGCCGTCCGTTGTCCCCAGAAACGATCCGTCGGTTCTACGACCGGCGCCGCGCCGTCACCGACCAACTCGGTAAACGCGGCGTCCACATCAGCCACTTTGAAGCCGATCTCGAATCCCGGCATGCTGTCTCTTGGCGCCTCTAGAGGCATGTGCAGGATGTTTGCCATGGCGCTGCGGGTGTAAAGCGCTAGGCGCGTAGCTCCCGTGTCAAGCTGCGCGTACTCTCCCGAGCGATGACCGAGATTCAGTCCTAAAATTCCCGTGTAGAACAACAGAGCCCGGTCCAGGTCCTCGACCACCAATATGACATAGTCAGGTGCGCTCAGTTTCATATTGTCATTCTATCGAGAGAACCATAGCTGGAAAAGTCCGGTTCGAATCAATCTCGTGCGCGGCTTATCGCCTCGCTTGCCTGGGCGTGAAAGAGAGGACCATCACCAAGGTCAAGGCGTGGTTTGGGAGGTGACGCTCGATAAAACGAATTTGTGCTAAACATTCGAGTATGCCGAGGGCGAAATTTAGGTGTCTTAAAAATGCATTCCATGTCTTGACTTGGATATTTTTCCGGCATCTAATGCGATTCGCGCATTAACCAGGGACCTTCGACTTAAGACTTTGAGCGTGGAAACATCGCGACTCGTTCGCGATGTCATCGCAGGCTGAAAAAGCCGTATTAAGGTGCAAGTTACGATTCGAACTGGAGCTAATTAATGTGGAAGCGGCTCTAATCGCCTTCCAAAACATAGCCACGCTGGAGCGCATGATGTTTCTCTTCGGCGGGGTTCTCATGGGACTTGCGCTCGGCGCTATGCCCGATGCCCGGTCTGGTTGGGTTCGCTCTTCTCCTGCCCTTTATTTTCGACATGGGCCTGTACGCGGCGTTCGCGGTCATGATCTGCCGTCCACTTTTTGCTTTTATTTATCTCAGCCGCGGGAAAGGCTGTGGATCTCTTCTACTTACGCGATCGGCATACTCGGGCTGATCGTCGGTGTATTTCATGTGATTCTCAGCGTGCCCTGGCCCGAAGGAGTATTCCCGCAGGCGGAGCGCTGATCCCGCGGGAGGTGGAATCGTTGATGTGACCGCGAGAGAATTTCTACAGTGAACGCAGATTTTCAAAAAGGGGGGTGCTCTGATGATATTGAGATCGGCGCGGAAGATTTTTCGGTTTTTCATAGGCGCGGCCGTTGCCGCTTCGGCGTGTGCAGGCATGGGTACTGCCGCGATTGCCGCGGAGGAGCCCTACTACAAGGGCAAGACGATCCGTTTTATCGTCGGCTTTAGTCCCGGCGGCGGTCACGATCTTTACACCCGGCTAATCGCCCAACAGATCGGCAAGTATATTCCCGGCAATCCTCATGTTTTGGTGCAGAACATGCCCGGAGGCGGCAGCCTGATCGCCGCCAACTATATCTACAAAATCGCCAAGCCCGACGGGCTTACAATCGGCAAATGGGCGTCTGGTCTCATCCGACAGCAGTTTATGGGACGTAAAGACATCGAGTTCGATTCGCGCGAATTCGGTTGGGTCGGAGCGCCCGGTCAGGACCATCTGGTGTGCACGATTACCAAGGCGAGCGGCTTCAACAGCTGGCGCGAGGTCATGGCGAGCCCTCCGGGAAAACCCCTCATCATCGGCGGCCTAGCGCCGGGCACTTCTCTCAGCGACGATCCAAGACTCCTTCACGGCGCGTTAGGCTTTCCCATGACCCTGGTGGAGGGCTACAAAGGCAGCTCCGATGTGCGCCGCGCAGCCGAGCAGGGAGAGGTTCACGGCGGTTGCTGGGGATGGGATTCGGTCAGAGTCACCTGGAAGGACGCCCTCGAGTCGAAATCGGCTCAAGTCCTCGTGCAAGTCATGCCGCAAAAGCACAAGGACCTTCCCAGCGTGCCGACCGCTTTCGAATTCGCCAAAACCGACGAAGCGCGCCAGTTGCTTGAAATCGCCGCGAACGGCGGGCGGCTGTTGCGAAACTACGCGATGGCGCCGGGCACGCCAAAAGAGCTGCTCGAGACGGTGCGCAAAGCTTTCAGCGCCACGATGAGAGATTCAGAGTTCGTCGCTGCCGCGGAAAAGGTGCGGCTCGAGGTTGATCCTTTAACCGGCGAAGAGGTCGAGAAACTGGTTAACGATTTGTTCAAGACCCCGCCGCCCATTGTCGAAAAGCTGAAAGGCATTCTGTTGCCCAAATAATCACCGTGCGGGTCTGAGGATCTTACAGCTAGACGTCGCCCGTCAAGATCCGGCGTCGCTGGAAATCTTAAAGAAAAGACGATGGGTGGTGAATTCGATCAGCGCGGAGGAATTGGCACAGCTGGCGTGCATCACTGGTAGCTCCGCGAGACTGCATCTTCGAAGAGGCTACTGGAAAGGAGGAGACGTGCGGCAGCAAGGGACTTATTTGCCCTCGCAAATTCGTCCAGTACATTCTCTGTTCTCATTGTAGAGCCACGCCATCTCTCTGAACAGTTTGCCAAAAAGGCGCCTCTCGATGCGCAGCGACTTCCATTCTTTCCTTGTCAGCACGATCATCGACGGAACAGCATTCCTGTCCAGCGCGAGGAGGTAACCAGGCTGTGTGATAGCATCCTTCACCTTCCAGTCCCCGTCCCGGATGACGAGTAAAAGGTCAAGATCGGAATCCTCCGTGGCAGTTCCCTCAGAGTTAATTTGGCCGATCTCATGAGTTTATCCATTGTGAGAGTCCTTCAACTTTGGGAAGACTGACCCGATAAAACTCATCAATCAATTTTGGGATGTGGAATTAGGCCGATCAATTCAATTATTTGCCACCCGCTGATAGCCCCGCTGCCGCGTCTTCCGTGATGAACCAGGTAAGTTTTCCATCGATAGGCTGAACCTTTGCAGCGGGAAGATCGGAGGAGCCGCTGAAAACTTCCTTCACAGCTTCGGCTTTGCCGTTGCCAGTCACCAGGAACCAGACTTCGGCGCCATTATTCAAAACCGGCAGCGTCAGGGTCAAGCGGTAGGAGTTGAGTTTCTCGACGTAGGGAGCGGCGACCAGACGCTTCGTTTCACTGAGCGCATCGCTGCCGCGAAAAAGCGATGCGGTGTGGCCGTCTTCGCCGATGCCAAGCAGGATCAGATCGAAACGCGGCAGCGCGCCGTTCTCCAGGCCGAAGAATTCCTGCAAATTTTTTTCGTATGCGGCGGCCGCTGCCTGCGGCTCCCGCTCTCCGGCCATGCGATGAATATTCTCCGGTGGAATATCGATCTTGGAGAGCAGCGACTCCTGAACCATGCGGAAATTGCTCCCGGCATGATCCGGCGGGACGCAGCGTTCATCGCCCCAAAACAAATGGACGGATTTCCATGGGACTCGTTCTTTGTAACCGGGTGAAGCGAGAAGGGAGTAAAGATGTTTCGGCGTCGAGCCGCCGGAAAGCGCCACGGTAAAGCATCCCGAGACTTCCACAGACTGACGGGCAAGGTGGCTGAAACATTGAGCGCTTTGACGGCTGAGCTCAACGACATCCTGACAAACAATGGTCTCGCGCTCGGCCATGTAGTACCTCAGTCACCGCGACCCAAAAAGGCGTGGTAAGCCGCACCGCGCAGCGCGGCTTTGTCGTTTAGCACGACACAAACCGGGATTGAGGAAACAAGCTCGCTGTAACGACCCTTGTCGTTGAAGGCTCGCATAAACGTTCCGTCCTTCAGCTTGTTCAGCATCTTGGGTGCGATGCCGCCGCCTACGTAAACGCCGCCAATGGCTTTGCCCTTGAGCGCGAGATTGCCAGCCTCTGCGCCATACGACGAAACGAACATGTCCAAGGCCTTAACGGCGATCTCGGGCTCTCCCGACAGGGCCGCCTCGGAGATGAGAGCGCTGCGGTCTTTT
This sequence comes from Deltaproteobacteria bacterium, assembly GCA_009379725.1. GTDB lineage: Bacteria > Desulfobacterota > Binatia > UBA9968 > UBA9968 > WHTF01. The sequence goes on along the minus strand of WHTF01000080.1, from coordinate 6,613 downwards.
GCCCCGGCCATCTTTTCCTCGAACCAATCCGGCACTTCAAGCTCGGCGCGCTCTTTGAGAAAATCATAAATGTTTAGCAGGCCGGGGCCGGAAACGACTCGCTCACAGCTTACATGGCCGTATCGGCCGATCAAAGAGCGTAACAATTCAATCTCAAGTTCGTCTCTGGCTGCGAAGTCAGCATGCCCACCCTCTGAAGCCAATGGATGATAATTCTTGCCATCGTCGAAAAGTATCGTTTCTCCCAAACCCGTACCTGCGGCGATGAGAGCTTTGCTCCCTGGCCGCCGGACCACCCCTTCATTCAGAGCGAAAAATTCATGCGGCTCCAGAGTGAAAATGCCGTAAGCAGCGGCTTGGAGATCGTTGAGCAAAGAAACCGAAGGCAACTTCAGCGTCTCCGCCAGCGAGACCGGATCCACGGTCCAGTTTAAATTAGGCGGATTGATTTTATCGTCGACGAGGGGGCCGGCAATACCGAAAGAAGCGCGCCCAATTGAGTATTCGCCGGTGGCAAGAAATTCTTCCAGGAGCGGCTCGAGGCCGGAATACTCCTTGCTGGGAAATGTTTTTTGGATTTCGGATTTGAAATTGTTGTTTTCGATCCAGAAGAGCGCAAGGTTAGTTTTGGTGCCGCCAATATCGCCGGCTAGAATCAGTTCTCCATGAGTCATAGCTAAAGCCATTCCGTGCTTCGAAAATTCAGCCAGGCTGATTGGTATTATTTAACGGGCGCCGCCAGCGCCGCCCGTCGCGCTGCATGAATTCATCGGCCTCCTTCGGTCCCCAGCTACCAGGATCGTAGTGGGGAAAGTCTTCCGGGCGAATTTTGTCCCAGGTTTTTATGACGGGATCCATGAGCAACCACGCCAGCTCCACCCAGTCGTGCCTCGTATAGAGGGTCGAATCGCCTTCGATGCAATCCTCGAGCAAGGTCTCATACGCCTCGGGCGAAGTGTTGCCGAACGCCTCTTCGTACTTGAAATCGAGTTTGAGCGGGCTCACGCAGATATCCGGGCCCGGCGGCTTGACTTCGAACGTAAGCGCCACGCCTTCGTCAGGCTGAATCCTGATCACCAATACATTTGGAGTCACGTCGTCAACGGCGCAGGACTTAAATAGCAACAAGGGAGGCCGTTTAAATTGGATGGCAATTTCGGTCACGCGCCTGAACAGCCGTTTACCGGATCGCAAATAAAAAGGCACTCCTTCCCATCGCCAGTTGTCGATTAAAAGTTTCATGGCCGTATAGGTCGGCGTCGACGAATCTTTGGCGACGTCGGGCTCTTCGCGATAGCCCGGCACGGGTTTACCGTTGATTTGGCCCGAACCGTACTGACCGCGCACCGCGTGGGCCGCCACTTGATCGGCAGATATCGGACGCACGGCTCGAAGCAGCTTGGTTTTTTCATCTCGTACCGCATCGGCGGTAAAGCCCACGGGCGGCTCCATGGCCGTAAGGCAGGCGAGCTGTAATAGGTGGTTTTGAAACATATCACGCACGACACCGGCTTTGTCGTAGTAACCGCCGCGGGTTTCCACGCCTACGGTTTCCGCGGCGGTGATTTGCACATGATCGACGTAACGCCGATTCCAGATAGGCTCGAACACGGCGTTGGCAAAACGAAGCACCATGATGTTCTGCACTGTTTCTTTACCGAGATAATGATCGATTCGATAGACTTGTTTTTCATCCAGCGCCTCATGCACGCGCCGGTTCAGTTCGCGTGCGCTCTCCAGATCGATACCGAACGGCTTTTCAATAACCACCCGGGTTCGTCCCGTGCCTTCGCTTTCTTTCGGAGCCAATCCGACTGCGGCGATCCGCTCGATCACGGGAGCGTACAAATCAGGCGGCATGGCTAAGTAAAAAACCCGCACCGCCAAGACGCGACTGCCGCGATCGAAGCCGTCAAGCATACCCTTGAGACGCTGGTATGCGCGCGGCTCGTTATAATCGCCGCGAATGTAGTAGAGCGTCGAGGCAAACTGTTGCCAAACCTGTTCATCCTTCAGACCAGTGCGCGAAAACTCGCTCACCGCCTCGCGCATTTTGTTGCGGAACTCTCCATCGCTCATATCGCTGCGGGCGAAACCGACGACCGAGAAGCGCTCCGGCAGCCGCTTTTCCAAGGCAAGATTATACAAGGCGGGTATCAGCTTTCGTTTAGTCAGATCGCCGGAAGCGCCAAAAATAACCAGCACGCACGAATGGGGTTTTTTCGTTTGACTAGAACCGCTCGGCACATAGTCCTGCGGATCGCTTGCCATGAAAAGTTACTCCTTCCTTACGGCATGCCCGCCAAACTCATTTCTGAGGGCGGCAATGACTTTAGCGGAAAACGAATCCTCCTGACGCGAAGCATAGCGGGCGAAAAGAGAAAGCGTAAGCACGTAAGCCGGCAGCTCCCTTTCAACTGCTTCGAGCACTGTCCAACGTCCTTCTCCGGAATCCTCCACGTAACCGCTGATGGAGGATAGCTGTGGATCTTTCGCGAACGCGCTTTCGGCCAGCTCCAACAACCAGGAGCGCACGACGCTCCCTTGATTCCATAGATGGGCGATCTTCGCGAGATCGAAATCGAAGCGCGAAGCTTTGAGCATCTCAAAGCCTTCGCCGTAAGCTTGGAGCATGCCGTACTCGATGCCGTTGTGGATCATCTTGGCATAATGTCCGGCGCCGCTGGGTCCCACATGGGCATAACCGTCTTTCGGCGCCAAAGTTTCAAATATCGCATCAAGCTTGTCGACGCTCTCTTTTTCACCGCCGATCATCATGCAGTAGCCGACCTGCAGTCCCCAGATACCCCCGCTGGTGCCGACATCGACGAAACGAATGCCTTGTGGCTTCAGTTTTTCGGCGCGGCGAATGGAATCCTTGTAATTGGAATTTCCCCCGTCGATGATAATGTCGTCCGGCGAAAGAACAGGCAGCAGCTGCTCGATCGTGGTATCGACCGGATCGCCCGACGGCACCATCAGCCAGATGACGCGCGGCGGTTTGAGCTGTCTAACGAAGTCAGCCAGTGAATGCGCTCCCGTGGCACCTATGTCAACGACCCGCTGAATCGCCTCAGGGCTTCGGTCGTAACTGACGACCCGGTGGCTGCCTTGCAGCAGCCGCTCGGTCATATTGGCGCCCATCCGTCCAAGTCCGATGATGCCTATGTCCATCGCCACTCTCCTTCAAGGAAGTCGACTGGCAGGCTGCTGAAAAAGGCTCATATGCTTCGTTGCGTTCGATCGCCTCACTCCGACGTACTGCTCACGTACGCCTCCGTTCGTCGATCTTTCACGCGCCTCGCCTCTGAGCTTTTTGAGCAACCTGCATCAGATTGTTGCAACTGCTACGATTGCAATGCTTCAGCTAAACGCTCCAAGCCGGTTTTCGTATCGCTGCCAAGGTTCACCCGTAGAGCGCGACGGCGCCGCTGTTTCAGAGCTGTGAAATCGCCCAATGCCTGGGCCTCGATCAGCGTGCCGAATGTGTAGTCGGTTTCCGGCACTGGCACATCATCCGGAGGCTGATCGATAATCTGCAGAACCAGCACAGTGTTCGGGCCGCCCTTATGGAGCTGCCCGGTGGAATGAAGGAAACGCGGGCCGTAGCCAAGAGTGATGGCTGCGCCCCGGCGGTCGCGCAAGACTTCACAGATACTCTGCAACATCCTATCGTGTTCCGATGTGGGTTCGAGATAAGCCTGGATCGATACGTAATCGCGTGTCTTGGCCTTGCTTGTCCAGGAAGAAACCGCTTGCTGCAATGCTCGGTCATCGGCCGCGGAAACTTCGTCCTTCAGCTTTGCTGCTTTTTGTTTTCCACCGGCAATCGTGCTCATGGCCTTTTTGGCCAAATCCTTTGCCAGCTGAACGTCGGGTTGATTAAACGGATGAATGCCAAGCGCCGCTCCAGCGGCGGCCACTGCAACTTCCCAGCGGAAAAACTCCTGGCCCAGATCAGTTTTTTCCTTGACTTCGATTCGAACCACGGGATGACCGTCGGCTTCCAAAGCCGCCACTTGCCGATCGAGTTGATGATTATCGTCACCCTCCGCTCTCAGGTAAACGAAGGCACGATCGGCGCGGTACTTATCCGGCAACCCGAGTTTTTCAGTGGCAACCGGCACAATGCCTTTCCGATCTTTGCCGGTGCTCTCCGCGATCAGTTGTTCAGCCCATGCCGGAAAAGCGCTCAGCGAGGGCGAACAAAGAAACGTCACTTTATCTCGTTTGGCTAAAGTTAGCTCCGCCAATGCAGCGCCGAGAACCAGGCCGGGATTGTCAGGCGCCGCAACACCGACGCCGCATGCTTCGCTCATGCACCGCGCGCGGTTTAAAACTTCCGCCACGTCGGCGCCGATCAGCGCCGCCGGCACCAAGCCGAAAACAGTAAGAGCCGAGTAGCGTCCGCCGACGTCTTCAGGGGCGGTAAAGATGGCGCGAAATCTGCGCTCGCCGGCCAATCTCTCGAGCGTCGTTCCAGGGTCGGTGATCGCCACGAAGTGCTCACCCGGTTCCGGCTTCAGCGCCTTTAGTTTATTCCAGAAATAGTAGAAAAAAGAATTGGTCTCGGTTGTGGTGCCGGACTTACTCGAGACTAAGAAAATTGTGCGCGCCAAATCGATTTTCGCTTCGACGGATTTAACCGTAGCCGGATGCGTGCTGTCCAGGACCATCAGTACAGGGTAATCCGGCTCGTTACCGAAGGTCTGCTGAAAGACTTCGGGCGCGAGACTCGATCCGCCCATTCCCAAAACGACGACATGGCGCATGCCGTCGGCCTTGGCCTTACCGGCAAAGCCGCGCAGAGCATCGACGTGCTTGCGCATCGTCTGCGGCAGTTCAAGCCACCCTAAACGATCCGTGAGCTCAGGAACAGAATCTGTAAACCAAAGCGTCGGGTCTTTTTTCCACAACCTGCTGCCGAATTGTTGTGCCTGCCAATCCTTCAGTCGACGATTAATACGACTCTGGAGTTTGCCCAGATGCAGGTCCTGCCGGTTCAGTTCAACGCCAATCATGGAATCACGCTTTTTTTCCAGCGTGGCCATCAGCGAGTCGAACGACTTGGCAAACGCGGCAACCCCGTCTTGCTGGAGTTTTTCAGCTATGGCGTTGAGATCGATGCCCACTGTCTGAAGGCCCGCCAGTGCAGCCGCCGCTTCGTCTATACCTTCGCGCACGGTTTGTCCCGGCACCTGCCCGTGATCTCTAAACGCGTTAAGCGTCTCCACCGGCAGTGTATTGACCGTTTCACGACCGATGAGGTTCTCCACATAAAGGATGTCCGAATACGCGGGATTCTTAGTGCCGGTACTGGCCCAAAGCGGTCGCTGGACCCGAGCGCCGCGCTGGCGCAGAGCAACAAAGCCCTCGCCATGAAAAATCTCGCGGAAACGTTGGTAGACGATTTTAGAATTGGCAATGGCGATTTTGCCGAGCAGCGACTTCGCCTCCTCTGTGCCGATATCCTGCAAAGCCTTGTCCACCATGGTGTCAACGCGACTGACGAAGAACGACGCCACCGAAGCGACTTTCGCCGGCTCCGGACAACGTTCCAAGCCTTTTCTGTAGGCGTTTGCCACCGCTTCATAGTGACTCATCGAAAACATCAGAGTGATGTTTACATTGACGCCGCCGGCAATGAGCTCTTCGACGGCCGGAATTCCTTCAGGCGTAGCGGGAACTTTGATCATCAGGTTCGGTCGATCGACCGCACCCCTGAGGCGCTTGGCCTCGGCGATCGTGCCTTGGGTATCGTGCGCCAGATGCGGCGACACTTCGAGGCTGACGTACCCGTCCGCGCCGCCGGTTTCTTCATACACCGGGCGCAGGACGTCCGCCGCGGTCTGGATATCCTCGATGGCCACCCGTTCATACAGTTGTCCGACCGGTATCTTCGGATCGTTTGCCAGCATCTCGCGCAGCGTATCGTCATAGTCCGTGCTGCCGCCTATCGCCTTGTCGAAAATGGTCGGGTTGCTGGTAACGCCGTGCAGCCCGTCCTCATCCACCAGCCGCTTCAGCTCGCCGCCGCGAATCAACTGCCGGCTGATATAATCGAGCCATACCGATTGGTCTTCATTTAAAAGCTCTCTTAGAGGGTTCATCGTTTCTCCCTTACGATTTACGATAGCGCTGCTCCAGCGCTTTGATCTTGTCGAGCCGGCGGCGATGGCGTTCTTCGTGATTGAATTGCGCCGCCAGAAAACGCTCGACCAACTCGCCTGCCAGCTCGCTGCCGATCACGCGCGCGCCGAGCACCAGAACATTCATATCGTCGTGCTCGACCCCTTGATGCGCCGAGTAGGTATCGTGACACAGCCCGGCGCGGATACCGGGGATCCTGTTGGCAGCGACCGAAGCGCCGACGCCGCTGCCGCATATGAGCACGCCCCGTTCCGCTTCGCCCGCGAGAATGACCTTGCCCAGCACCTCGGCATAATCCGGATAATCCACGGCATCCTTACTGTTCGTGCCGACATCGATGACGGTATGGCCTGCGCGGCGCAAGTGCTCGCCGATTAGCTGCTTTAACTCAAATCCGGCGTGGTCGGCGCCGATAACCACCCGCATCTTTAGCTCCTTACTAATTCCAGCGCGCGCTCCACCA
>WHTF01000007.1 GCA_009379725.1 Deltaproteobacteria bacterium | reverse complement strand
CGATTTAACAAGTTCATAAGCACTTTGACGCGCCCTTTAGCGTCCGGCGCATCCTGGAGCATGCCGACCAACCCGTCGAAGGATCCTCCGCATATTCGAACCTCTTGCCCAATCTTTAAGTTTGACTGAGCAGCTATTATGCCTTCACCGTTAGCTCCCTGTAAAAGATACTCCGCAACACCGCTGTCTAGCGGTGTCGGCGTATTGTTAAAGCTCACAAAATTCTTGACCCCGGGGGACCAAAGCACGGCATAATACTGGCTCCAAAGATTGATCCGAACAAACAAGTAGTTGGGAAAAAGCGGAATTACCAAGTTACGTTTTTTTGAGGACCGCGGCAGCAACAAACGAGGAAAAAATACCTCTATCCCTTTTTGCTTTAAATGGCATCGAGCGAATTCTTCCTTCTGCGGTTTGCTGTAGATAACAAACCATTCTTGATTTTGGACCTGGGACACAATCATTCCACGATGTCCAGAGCAAGGCCGATGCCAGCATCCAACATGTATCGACATCGCAAATCGTCTGTTCGTAACGTTTTCAGATAAACTTTCACACGGCTGATGCTTTGGATCCACAGTGGTTCCAGAAAGCTCATAAACAACTTCAGAAATGACGTCTCTACTTCCAGATGCTGCTCTGCTGCCCAGTGGTCCACTTTCGGCTATCGACCTGCTCAATTCTCATAGCCACGTGGCTTGATTCGCAGGCACTTCACGATGCAATGAAAGGCATTCTCGCCCGAACATGAAGATTTTGGATGGATGCGGGCACTTTCGTTACCTGGCCTAGCGGGGGAGTAGTCTGTTCATTCCCGCCCGCAGCAACGAGAGCAAAACACGTACCGTGGGTTTACTTTAATGACAGATTTGTCAGCTTTTGCTTGTTAGAGGGATCCCTAGATAGATAAAAGTATTCTCTTGATTATCTTGACTGTAGTTATGAATTTTGTCAGCCATGTCAATTCCGCCAGCAGAATTGCTAACGGTGACATTTTGTATTTTGTCTTTACTAAGTAAGACAAGACACACACGAGAGCGACGCTCGGCAATCAAAGCGAATAGTTTATTTTTGCTAATGTACACAGAGATTAGGTAGGGCTTTGGGCTTGCCGATCCTACCGCAAGTGACCCATTAATCTCCATGAAGCCCCACAGAGAAACTCTTATGACCGTGCGAACTTATTGACGTGTTCCCCAGTTTCCAGGGAAAAGTGCAATCGGAGGGAGGGTATAGTGAGTTACAAGCCAATCAACCGAGATCTTTAAAAGATTCCTTATGAAGGGCATGTCGCCGCATTTTTCTATATAGCGTTTTATTGTCTACTTTGGCTTCTTTCGCCGTCGAAGAGATACTGCCTTTGTATTTGACTAACAGACTTCGCAAATAGTCCTTTTCGCTTTTTAAAAGCCACTGCTTGAGAGAGACTTCTCCACTACCATTACTGGCATAGTAGGTATCAAGGACACGCTGCGGCGGCGCGGGCAAATCCACGGTTTCGACGACATCGCCACGGCATTTAACGACGGCACGCTCTAAAATATTTTCAAGCTCGCGTATGTTTCCGGGCCAGGAGTAGGCCAGCATTTGATCAAGCACCTTCGGTATCAGTTGTCTAATTTTTTTTTCTTTTGCTACCGGGTGACGGCTCAAAATATTATCGATCAGCAAGGGCAGGTCTTCCAAGCGCTCGCGTAGCGGCGGAAGTTGAATCGGGATCACGTTAATTCGATAGTAAAAATCCTCACGCAGAGTTCCCCGGGCCAGACACAGCGCCAAGTCTACATTGGTTGCCGCGATCACCCGCATGTCGATTTTGGCTTTGCGATTGCCTCCCAGCCGCTCGACTTCACGTTCTTGGAGGACCCGCAGAAGCTTGACTTGCATAGGTGCCGCCATCGCTTCGATCTCGTCCAAGAATAGCGTTCCTCCATCGGCAAGTTCAATTTTCCCCGCACGACTCTGGATCGCACCCGTGAACGCGCCCTTTTCGTAGCCAAACAATTCGCTCTCCAACAGGGTCTCCGGAAAAGCACCGCAATTTATGGCAACAAATTGTTTCTGCTTTCGACGGCTCAAAGTATGAATTGCGCGCGCAACCAGCTCTTTGCCCGTTCCCGTTTCTCCGGTAATCATCACACCCGAATCAGTCTCGGCGAGCGACTTTATGAGATCGAATACTTTGAGCATCTTTGGGCTTTTGCTGATGATGTTCTCGAGGCTATGTCCATCTTGAACTCGCTGTCGTAACTCACGAACCTCTTCAAGAAGACGGCGTTTCTCAATTAATTTTTCACTTACAAGACGAATCGCCTCAGGCTGGAACGGTTTGGTGATATAGTCGCTGGCACCCAGCTTCATCGCTTCCACAGCCTGTTTGATATTGCCGAATGCGGTAATTAATATCACGTCTGTATCTGCATATTTTTCGCGGACATGACGGGCCAATTGGAATCCGTTAATTCCGGGCATCTGGACGTCAGAGACAATGATCGCAAATTTTTCCCGAGCCAGCATTTGCAGACCTTCCTCACCGCACGCCGCCGTTACGACTCTGTATCCTTCTTGTTCATAGAATTGCCCCAACTGCTCTCTCAGACGATCATGATCTTCTACTATGAGTACACTATACATAACGCGCCTCAATCAATGGTATAAGCAACTAACTGGCCGGCAAGAAATTTAGCGACAGCTGTCATCGGTATCTCCCTTGAGCGGCAAAAGGATCTGCACCTCAGTGCCGTTTTCTACCTCACTTGTGATTCTTAAAATGCCCCCATGCAGTTCGACGAATCTGGCCGCCATGCTTAGCCCCAAACCATCATGGTTTGCCTTAGTGCTGAAAAAAGGAATCATCACCTTGGAAAGATTGCACTCCTCTATGCCAGCCCCATCATCGGTCACTACCAGCAGTACCGCGACTGGAACACCGCCACGGGATTCGACCGATGCTCGAACCGTAATCGTTCCACCTCTGTCCATAGCTTCGACGGCATTCTGCAAAATCGCCCCGATGGCTAACTCTAATAGGTATGGATCGCCCTGGATATCTAACTCTTTGGCGCGTGGATCAAACTCTCGCGTGATCTCTACTCTATGATCAACCAAGATCGAACTTTGACTCGCGACCGCAGTGTCGATGATCCCTATAAATTCAAATGCAGATACCCAAGCAGGTGCTTGGCTGAACTCAGAAAACGCGCGAGTCAAGGCCACCGCCTTATCCAGAGCATCCTGGATGACGTTCGTTTCTTGCGCACCGGACACGCCCTTGCGCAATGAATTTAGCGCTAAATGTAGCAATTGAAAGTGATTCCCTAGCTTGTGAACAAAACTGGAAATCGTCGTGGGATCCAATAAACCTGAGAACTCGCTGCTCGCAATCGGTGTTATGGAACCGCAAAAACTGCGGAAGCCGTTGTTGATTGCTACCCTAACTCGATGCGAGACCCAAATAGGTATCCCGCGTCTATCAAAGATCCGATGCGTGAAAGAAATTTCGACTGCGCGATTCAATACCCTAAACTTTTCGAAAACCTTATCATGGTCACCCTCAGGGATGACTTCTTTCCAGATGTTTCTGTTGCCGACAAACCGTTCGGCAGAAACGCCCAAGAGAACTTGCACATTTGCCGACACGTAGGAGGGTTCAAAAGCGGTATTGCTGACATAAACCACATAGGGCGGTAAATCGATGATGGAATCTCCCGACAAACCGGCCAAAGGCGGCGGCTTAAAAAGCTCCAGTGGCTTTTCCAATTGCGCCGAATGCGGAATAGATGACTCCGATTTTACTGTTCGTTTCATGGCAACACTAACCGAAATAAGTTCTCTTTTTGCCATACCAGCCCTTTATTAGCAAGAAAAATGTCATGAACCCTTACACATTTTTTATTCGCCTTACTGCACAATTTCTATCCCTAAATATATGTATTAATGAATAAATTTTCTGCTTAATTACAAAACTATTATGTAAGGATATTATACACCGTCAGAGCGTCTGAATGGGGTTGTTGAGCAAAACAAAACGTAGGAGTCTATAAGTGCCTACTTTTGCCTGTTAAACATGAACTCATCATGGAACGGACACAACTGCCCTGAGAATCGATGCCTAATTTCTAAAAAAAGAGTTAAACAAAATACCTGTTAAATATTCACGGCGGCATTGACTTTGCGTCAAATAGAAACAATGTCCTTCATTGTCCTCCGGGAGATTTTGTTCATGTTACTAACCGATGATCTTACCGTGCTTGGCAATTAATTTGATTTATCACATCAACCTGTGAATTATCGCTTCTGGCAAATGAACATTCTCGCATCCCGCAAACTCGTTTTTGGTTTTTCGATCTTCGTATTGGCAGCATTCTATTTGTTTTTCTCGGCAAACATAACGGATTTGCGCATTCTTCGATCTAACATGCAGGTCGCGTCGATTTCCGCCGCAGTCTTATGTGCGCTCGTTCTGCTTTTTTCTCTTTCACCGAAAGCTCGCGCTAAACTCCAACCTTTTGTCACGAGAAACTTTTCGAGAAACAAATATAATTATCGCGACTTATGGATGCAGTTTTCGCGGAGTTTCACTGGCTCGACGAAGACTATTGAGCTTCTGCCGCAGATCGGTGAATTCATTGCCGAAGCGATGTTCGTGCAACAAGTGACGATCTGGCTGCGAGCGCAAAACTCTCACTTTTTGACTCTTGCGTACGCTCACAAACCAGACGAGTCAGGATCCATGGAATCCCCGCGACTCCGACTGAGGAAAGATTGGCCCCATCCAAGTTGCGCCAGAGTTTACTCCCTTTTCGATAGCCCAGAGCGTGAAGTCCCAGTCGAAAACATTGAGGAGCTTGAGAGGATAAAAGTGAAGCGTTACGTCCTGATCGAAAACGAAGGCTTTGTTTTAGGTCTCCTCGGGATCGGTTCGGATGTCACGGCTGGCGCGCCGACCAGTGAGGATGATCAGCTTCTTATGAGCATGAGCAACCACCTGGCACGCCTGGTTATAAATCAAAGACTTTCCGACGAGCTCCTCCTGGCGCGGGAATGGACGTCTTTTGATCGCTTTTCCTCTTTCATCATCCATGATCTCAAGAACCTAGCCACACTGCAGGCCATGACTTTAGAAAACGCTAAGAATTTAAAGGACAATCAAGAATTCACCACCGACGCCTTTTCTACTTTCGGCCAGACAACAGAAAAAATGATAAATCTAATCGCGAGCCTATCTGTGCGAAGAGGATATTTTTCGCTTAAGCAACAATCCGTGAACATGCTCCAGGTCATCAGGCATTCATTTGACGATTTAGGACTTGAGCAACGCAAGGGAATCAAACTGGTGACTGAGTTTCCGCCTCACGACCCGCCACTGCTGATTTCGGGGGACGCGGAGCTTCTTCAAAAGGCGTTTACCAACATACTCTTGAACGCAATCCAAAGCTTACCTAAGGGAGAAGGATCCGTGGAAATAAAGGTCAGTCGCCCTAGTAACACAAAAATTACGACCATGATAACCGACACCGGCTGTGGCATTTCTCCGGAACAACTGAAAAATCTTTTTCGGCCCTTTCAAACCACCAAAAAAAGCGGAATGGGCATCGGCTTATGCCACACCCGTTCCATCGTCGAAGTACACGGCGGAAATATTCGAGTCGAAAGCCAGGTGAACTTTGGCACAAGAGTCGAGATGGAATTCCCGACACTGTAGGTGTTTTGATCAGAAAGGAAAACGGAGTGAAACCAAGAATTCTTCTAGTAGACGACGAAGAGAATATTCTTAAGCAATTGCGTTGGGCACTGGAACCTGATTACGAAATTTTAATCGCGCAAGACGAGTATGAAGCCAAAAGGATATTTGAGATTATGGGACCCGCTGTGGTCACGATCGATCTTTCGCTAACTCCGGGCAATTCTCAAGATCTCTCCGGCTTACGGCTCCTTGAGTATTTTCTAACTCAAGCGCCGTCAACACGAATCATCGTCATAACCGGCAGCAGTGATGAAGCCAGCTCTTTACAAGCAGTACGCTTGGGGGCTTTCGATTACTACTCTAAACCGATTCGGCTGGACGAATTGAAGGTGATGATCAAGCGTGCTTTCCATATCCACCAACTCCACCAACGCATTCAGCAAAGTTATCCCGGGTCCGCTGAGGGATTTCACGGCATGATCGGCAAGTCTAAAAGTATGCAGGAGATTTTTCGGTTCATCGAGCGGATCGCCGCTTCAGACGTATCCGTCCTCATTGCCGGCGAAAACGGCACCGGTAAAAAATTGGTTGCCCATGCCATACATAACCTGAGTCAAAGGAAAGATAACCCGTTCGCGGCCGTCAATTGCGGAGCTAGTCCGGAACACTCATTGGAGAGCGAACTATTCGGCCATGAGAGAGGCGCTTTCTTCGGAGCATACGCACAAAAACGTGGAAAACTTGAACTTGCCCACACAGGAACACTATTTCTTGATGAAATCAGCAAACTTACTCCCGCACTACAGGTAAAGATGCTTCGTTTTCTTAAGAATCGAAAGATAGAGCGAGTCGGGGGAACTCAGACCATTGATCTTGACGTCCGGATCATCGCGGCAACCAATCACGACCTTCTGGAGAACAATGTCTTTGACAAGGATCTTTACTACCGGCTGAAACTTGTCCCTCTCCCACCGCTCCGCGAAAGAAAGGAAGACATCATACCTTTGGCGCATTATTTCGTAAAAAAGCTCTGTCGCGGTCGACGCAGCCCGCCCATTATGTTATCGCCAGAAGCTGAAGGGGCGCTGCTCATGCATCCCTGGGCGGGCAACATTCGTGAGTTAGAAAACCTCATCAGCCGCGCAGTAGTACTTAGTTCACACTCGGTTCTAAAACCCAGCGATCTCGGTTTTGCCCTCAACAGCATCCCGACGGATGTAAATCTAAAGTTTGCCAAAAAAGCGATTGAAGCCGATTTCATTAAGAAAGCTCTTTCTAAAAATAATGGGATTGTCAGTCGTGCTGCAAAGGATCTGGGCATTAGCCGAGTCAACCTTTATGAACTGATGGACAGATACAACATCCAAATTCAAGAGTTCAAAATTTCTCGTTCTTCTGAAAGACAACAAATGAAGACAGGGGAGGTATTGTAGGTTGGACGCAATAAAGACAATTATCGAGAGTCGCAAAGCCACTGCCGCAGTCATTGGCTTAGGGTATGTCGGGCTGCCCCTGGCAGTAGAAATGCTGGCGGCCGGTTTCAACGTCATCGGCATCGACCTCGACCGCAACAAAATTGCCGCTCTGAAACAAGGAAAGTCCTATATCCTGGATGTCGACGATCAACTCATCTCCAGCGCCGTTACCTCAGGCCAATTTTATCCGACCTCGGACTTCGGCAATTTGGCCAAAGCCGACACTGTAAGCATCTGCGTTCCCACGCCGCTCAGCAAAAGTCGCGATCCCGATATCTCCTTTATCTTGGCTGCGACCGAAGAGATTCGTAAATATTTGCACAAGGATCAATTGATCGTCCTTGAGAGTACCACCTATCCCGGCACTACTGAGGAGTTGATTCTTCCTGAACTAGGCAGCTCCGGATTAAGGGTAGGATCGGACTTTTATTTGGCCTTCTCGCCAGAAAGAATCGATCCGGGTAACAAAGCGTTCACAACGCGCAACACCCCCAAAATTGTTGGCGGCGTTACACCCGAATGCACAGAGATCGCCCACCTTTTTTATTCGCAGTTTATCGATAAGGTTTTTCCCGTCACCAGCACCAAATGCGCAGAGATGGTGAAGCTTTTGGAAAATACCTTTCGTAGCGTCAATATCGGAATGGTCAACGAAATGGCTCAGATGTGCGATTTGTTGGGAGTCGATGTCTATGAGGTCATTGATGCAGCCGCAACTAAACCCTTTGGATTTATCCCCTTTTATCCCGGTCCAGGTCTAGGGGGTCACTGCATTCCGATCGATCCTCATTACCTCGCCTGGAAGCTCAAAGCTCTAAACTTTCAAGCGCGATTTATTGAATTGGCGTCAGAGATCAATGGCATGATGCCCGCCGTGGTTACTAGTTTGGTAGCAGACGGATTGAATCGATCTGCCAAGAGCATCCGCAACTCGAAAATCTTGGTTCTAGGGGTTGCTTATAAAAAGAACGTCAGTGATTGCAGAGAGTCTCCGGCGCTCGACGTGATGCGTATGCTCAGCGAAAAAGGAGCCGACTTGATCTATAATGACCCTTATGTCCCCACGCTGCGTTTGGGAAAAACCATAATAAATTCCACCGAGTTGAACTCCGACAGCATTGCGATGCAAGATTGTGTAATCATCCTAACCGACCACAGCGATTATGACTTTAAAAATATAGCAGCAACCGCACAGCTGATCATCGACACCAGAAATGCCACCAAGGACTTACATATGTTCACAAATCATATACTCAAACTGGGGGCAGGAAATAACGCGCGGGCAATTTCGCAACACGAAGATGGGCATGAACGCGCCTCTCTGAACCTCACGGCTCACTAAAATATCTCGTCGCAAGAAAAATCGAACAGCATATTAGGTTCGGTGGACTTGCGACCAAGGCGCACTATTTGCCGCAACACCGCTTGTACTTCCGACCACTACCGCACGGACATGGATCGTTTCTGCCTACCTTGTCATTGTGTCGCTTAGCCGATGGCCGTTCCGGTTCGGCACTTTCACCTCCATGGCTCAGTATCACCCTTTGAGGTCGTTGAGGCGCTTCCATTTCCGCCATAGTGGCAGCACTTTCACGTGCAATTTCGACGGTAAACAGCTTCTGTACGACGTCTTCTTGGATACGATGTATCATCTCCCCAAACATCTCGAACCCATCTTTCTGGTATTCCTGAAGCGGATTCTTCTGACCGTAGCCGCGCAGACCGATTCCTTCTTTGAGATGATCCATATTGAGGAGGTGGTCTTTCCAAAGGGTGTCGATTGTCTGGAGCATGATGATTTTCTCCAGCTGTCTGAGCATTGGCGTCGTGAACCGTGCCTCCTTATCTTCATACGCGCGCACAACCCGCTCTGTCGCCAATTCAATCAGGCCATCAACATTTAATAGGTCCTGTTCTTTCGCTTCGACTTGGAGTGGTAAATTGAAATGGTGGTGGAACCCTTCACGCAGTCCGGCCCAATCCCAGTCAGAAGGGTGCGCATCCTTGTCGATGTAACGCGCTGCGGTTTCTTCGGCTACACCTTGTGCCATCTCCAGCACGTCCTCTCTCAGAGTCTCCCCTTTGAGCACTTCGCGCCTCTGGTTATAGATGACCTCGCGCTGCTTATTAAGAACGTCATCGTATTCCAAAAGGTGCTTACGAAGATCAAAATTGTGTGCCTCGACTTTTTTCTGGGCGTTTTCAATGGCCCGGGTCACCAGTCCGTGCTCGATGGGCACGCCGTCTTCCATACCTAATCGGCTCATGATTCCCTGAATCCGGTCTGCACCGAAGATGCGCATCAAATCATCTTCCAAGGACAGAAAAAAATGTGACGATCCCGGGTCGCCCTGCCGTCCTGCGCGTCCCCGTAGCTGATTATCGATGCGGCGGCTTTCATGACGCTCCGTACCTAATATGTGGAGGCCTCCTGCAGCAATCACTTGCTCACGTTCATCCGCACAAATATGCTTGTAACCGTCGAGCACCTCATCGAAACGCTGCCGATACTCGTCGGGAGCCTTATCCAACTGCTCGCGAATTTCCTCGACCATCTGCAGGTACTCCTGGCGCTTCGACTCATAATCATTTTGCGCTAGCTGAATCGCCTCTTCGTACGGCCGTCGAACCTCCTCACAACGCAATTCCGCGGATTCAAAGGCCTTATGGGTCTGGGCATATTCGACCACGAGATCGCTATCCTGGCCTACGGATAGCACCGCAAGTGCGACTTCAAACTCAAAGTCATTAACACGCTGCTCATAATTTCGACGTATCTCGTCCAGCGACTCCGCCAATTCCGGCCGTTCACCAGCGTGTTCTTGCCACCGCTGAACATGATCGCTGAACTCTTGACGCGCCTCATCAAAAGCCTCGTAGGCCTCCGAAACCTTTCCGTTAGACGACTGTAACAGAACCGCTTCCAACTCCTCCTTGGAAGCTAAATAACTATTCGGGATCGGCCTGGCGTCGTGCAAAACATCAATAAGCTCGGTAGCGGAAAGTTCTTCAAAACGGAGGCGCACTTCGCGGAACGGCGAAATTTCCCGGATTTGTCTCTGGAGCTCGGTTGAACGTTTCAATGCGTCGCTACGCTGTTGCTGGAATAGCTCCCCATCCTTGACATACCGTGCTTCGGCTTTACGGACTTCTTCTTCGCATTTTTCGCGTAAATCCCTTAACGCGTCTTCATAGCGCCCCGCTCCCTGTATGGGGAGTTTTGCCGCCCGATTGATCCATTCATTCTCCATATCGGAGCGGGCCAAAAATTCCGGGTTACCGCCAAGCAATATGTCGGTACCACGACCGGCCATATTTGTCGCGATGGTCACCGCCGCATATCTTCCAGCCTGCGCGATGATCGTTGCCTCAGCCTCATGATTCACGGCATTGAGAACGTTGTGCTTGACTCCCTTTTTCTTGAGCATGTGCGACAACCGCTCGGATTTAGCCACTGACGTAGTACCCACTAAAATCGGTTGCCCTTTTTTGTAGCGTTCTTCGATCTCCTGAACCACCGCGTCATATTTTTCCTGGTCTGAACGATAAACGACGTCCGGGTGATCAATTCGAATCATGCCCCGGTGGGTTGGAATGACCAGGACATCCAGTTTATAAATCTTTTTGAATTCGGGCGCCTCGGTGTCTGCTGTCCCGGTCATACCAGCCAGCTTCTTGTACATGCGAAAATAATTCTGAATCGTAATCGTCGCCAGCGTTTGGTTTTCTTCCCGTATGTGTACCCGCTCTTTAGCCTCTACCGCTTGGTGCAAACCATCGGACCAGCGACGTCCAGGCATTAAACGACCGGTAAATTCGTCGACTATGATAACCTCGCCGTCTTTAATGACGTAATCAACGTCGCGCCTAAAGATCGCATGGGCCTTAAGCGCCTGTTGCACGTGATGCAACGTATCGATCTGCCGCGGATCATACAAATTATGCACTCCCAAAAGCCGTTCGACCTTGGCGACGCCGGTCTCCGTCAAGGTCACCGATCGGCTTTTTTCGTCGACGGTATAGTCGCCCTGAGCCTCGATAGCAGCTCGCTTTTCCTGGGTTGGATCGCCCTGGATGACTGCGCCGCGTTGTAGTTTAGGGATAATTCGGTCGATAATGTAATACTTGTCAGTCGATTCCTCTGCCGGACCGGAGATAATCAACGGCGTTCTTGCTTCGTCAATCAAAATATTATCGACCTCGTCCACGACCGCATAATTGAGCTCCCGCTGGACATATTCTTCCAGCGAAAACTTCATATTGTCGCGCAGATAATCGAAGCCGAACTCGTTGTTCGTACCGTAAGTGATATCCGCCAGATAAGCTTCCTGCCGGGTAATCGGACGTAAATTGAGGTATCGATAATCCTTCGTCAAAAACGTCGGGTCATAGCGATAGCTGGTGTCATGAACGATCGAAGCCACCGAAAGGCCGAGCTTATGAAAAATCGGCCCCATCCATTGCACGTCGCGGCGAGCCAAATAATCGTTAACGGTAATGAGATGAACGCCTCTGCCGGTAAGCGCGTTCAGATACAACGACAAGGTCGCCACCAGCGTCTTTCCCTCACCGGTTTTCATCTCGGATATCTTACCTTCATGAAGCACCGCGCCACCGATCAATTGAACATCAAAGTGCCGCAATCCGATTGTCCGACGCGAAGCTTCACGCGCGGCAGCAAACGCTTCGGGTAAAAGCTCATCGAGGATCTCCGCCTCCGCTTGGCGCAACTCTTTATCCAATGTTTCGACCCGACTCTTGAGTTCCTCGCGCTGTTCGCTATCGGAATTCATCGCTTGTGCCCGAGCCTCTTCCAAATTTGCCGTTACCTGCGCAGTTGTCTCGCGAATGCGGGTCCTGAACTCGTCGGTTTTAGCCAACAATTGGTCATCACTCAGGCTTTTGAATTGGGCCTCGAGATTATTAATCTGTTCGACATAGGGACGGATCCGCTTGATTTCGCGGTCGTTTTTCGTGCCAACGATCTTTTTGATCAGATTTAACATGCTAAGACTTTTGCCCCCAAACTAGGAATGCAGAATGGCCAATACTTGCGCGGGGTAATTATTTCAAAAATACGCGATTGGAACAATAGCTTACAGATTCGGCGGGAAAGCGAAATCAAGGAATTAGCGCTCAATGCGCACCGCCGATTCTACTTTTTCACCCAGGAATCGCCGGCCAACTTTAATAAAACGATCGGGCGCATCGGTAACAAAGAAACTGTGATTCCCTTTCACGCCCTTGCGTGTGAGAGACCCCTTCTTAAGCACCACACCCACTTCCTTGGCGATCTCTTCCGCGGAATCGACCAGCTGTACCGCGTTTCCCATGAATTTTCGAATCGTTTTTTTCAGCAATGGATAATGAGTGCAACCGAGGATAAGCGTGTCGATGCCACTCTGTTTCAAGCTGCCGAGATAGGCTTCCACCGTGGTCGCAGCGACACCATTGTCGGTCCAACCTTCTTCGACTAGCGGCACGAATAATGGACAGGCGCGGCTATAAACTTCAGTGTTCGGGGCGCCCGCTTTGAGCGCTCGAGTATACGCGCCGCTTTGAATGGTCGCCTCGGTGCCGATGACGCCGACTCTGCTGTTCATCGTCACCTGGAGCGCCCTGCGCACGCCAGGTTCGATCACACCGATGAGAGGAATCGTCAGTTTCTCACGCATGGCTTCTAGAGCTAGTGCCGTTGAGGTATTACATGCGACCACGACAAGCTTCACGCCCTTCTCGATCAGAAATTCGGTATTTTCAAAAGAATAGCGAACCACCGTCTCCACCGATTTCGTTCCGTAAGGGGCCCTGGCGGTGTCGCCGAGATACACAGTATTCTCCGAGGGCAGCATCTCAATCATCTTGTGCAGGACCGTGAGCCCGCCGATCCCCGAGTCAAACAATCCAATGGCACTGTCGCGGTTCGTCATTGGCAGCGTTAAATGCGAGGAGCCATTTGCGCGCCTAGCTCTTTCTCACAACTGGGCGCATAACCGAAGACCTGTTCCCACACCTGTTTGGATTCCATGCAGAGATAGATTTTAACCGTCGGCGCGCTGCGGCGGATCCAGCGGAGCATCTTGCGATACATTTCGATCCGCAGCGGTTGGAAATAGCGCAGCTTGCCGTCCGGACCGAGCACCTGCTCTCCCGTGATCAGACGAGTTTGCGGCAGCCTCTCTCTGATAGCGCGCTTAAGGCCGGGCGTGTTGCGCAAGACACCCATGCTCAGCCACGAAATGCGCTTCCAATCCACAGTCTCGAATAACCGCTCGACCATCTCCTCATAATCGTGCTCCCAATTCGGGTATTCAACCATTGGATCAAAATGAAATCCCAGGCGATACCCTGCATCCTGGCATAGACGAGCCGCTTGCAGACGCTCCTGCAGAGAAGCGGTACCATGCTCCTCGGCGTCGATTACCGATTGGGGATTCATCGACCAGGAGACGACGACTCGCCCTTTCGGATCAAGATGTAATAATTCTTCGATGCAATTGCTTTTGGTCTTGAGCTCCAGCAACACGTTCGGCTGCTCGGCGAAAAAGGGCACGACTTCGCGGGTGAAGCCGATATACGGGTCCAGCGCCAGGCTATCGGTAATCTCTCCGGTACCGATGCGGAAAAAATAGCGGCGATGCTTGCCGAGCAGTTGTTCCGCTTCGGTCAGCAGATCGTCGACATTGGCGTAGGCTTTGAGCGCCGGGTTCTGCGCCAGGTATTCCTGCAAATAACAGTAACTACAGTCCATCGGGCAATTGCTGGCAAAATTAATGACGAAATAATTGCAGCAGACCTGTCCGTCGCTGCCGGGACATTTCTTTAAGAACTCGCCCTTGTGCTTGGCCAGATAAAGCCTTTTCTTCGCAGCGTCGAACTTGGCCGTCGACGGCTCGGTCGCAGCACCTTCGGCTGGCAGCGCGTCGACGAATCGTAGAAGAGTGTGCGGTAGCGCCCTTGTCAGATTGCTGAACATCGGCGTGGCTTCGCAACCGCGTTCAACGACAATTTCCTGCGGTTCAAATCTCTGCATGGTTATCGTTTACCTCACCGGCTTCGGTTTCTCAGCGCTGGCATCACCCTTCAAAAGGACAAAGATCTCCGTCATGAACTCACATTCGGATGCCTCGCTTAGCTTAGCGAGAACACTTTTCAATTCCGCGGGACTTCCGACGCTAAATTCAACCCGCAAATCCCCTCCTTCCAGTCCCGGAGGCACGGATAACTTGACGTTCGGCTGCAGTTTCAGCGCACGGATTTTTGATTGGATGGAATCTTCGAGCTGACTCAAGCGGGGAAACCGCAGCCGTCTTATTTGATCCTTCACTCGCTTAAGCCGGTCAGCCCGGCCCAGCCGTGGGTCGGTTTTGATACGAGTGATAGCTTCGCTCCCCAAAACATCCTGGATCGCAACACCGTCACGCATTGAAATTTCCTCTAGCCAATCCATCAAGTCGCGCAAATGATTCTCTCCGGCTTTCAAAGCCCGGGCAAGGTTCAATAGCGCGGCACCGTCTTGCGGTTTCCAGCTAAGCCAGCGTTGCTGAGTGTGCGAATGAAATCCTTTGGTCGCGGCAAATTCCTGAATCGTTTGTTCCGACATCTCCGGGTTCCTCAAAACATTCGGCTAGTATATGTTCGAATTTGCCAGCATCTTCCTGTTTTCCCCTTTTTCTTGCACCGGCGGCAAGGATAGCGATTTTTTGCCGCAGCACTTCAAGCGCCCACTGCTTTTTCTCACCGGCAAGGCCGGCACGCAGAAGTTTGACAATGGCCGGCACTCGAAATCGATCCATGCCCCACACCGAGCGCGACAGCTGATCGGCATGTCCGCCTCGTTTGATAACGAGGGGCTTATCGATCAATGATATCGGATGCTCGACGGCAATACGCAGCCAAAGGTCATAATCTTCACACACTGGAAATGTTTCGTCGAATCGCCCTGCCCGGTAGAATAACTCCCGGGTCATAATGACCGCCGATGGACTTACCAGACAGAGTTCCAAGCTCCGGCGAAAAATATCTCCGGCCGCTTTTCGATGTTTGAGTTTAGCGTTAACTCTAACCCCGTTGCGTATCCAGATTTCCTCTGTCTGGCATATTTCGACGCCAGGCGTTTGCTCCATAAACTCAGCCTGAAGCGCCAACTTCGAAGGCAACCAGAGGTCATCGGAATCGAGAAAAGCAATGTATTTTCCTCGGGACATTGCCACGCCCGCGTTGCGTGCCGCTGCGACGCCCGCGCGGCGTTGGGAAACGATTGTCAACCTCCTATCGCATCGCCTCAGTGAGGCGACCGTCATGTCGGTCGAGCCATCGTCGACAACGATGAGTTCAAACTCTTTATAACTTTGCCCGAGAACCGAATCCACCGCCTCACCCACCATCGGCCAACGGTTATAAGTCGGTATGACGATGCTCACCAGAGGCAGGCCGGTTGTCATGAGATATTCGGTTTATCCAATAAGAACGGTCAATGGCGGGGGACCGAAGCTTTCGCAGTCAACGTTCACATGAAAGTTTCCATCTTCTTGAAAAACTGATCCACCATCATCTTGGCAACCCCTCCCAACATCCGCTGTCCGATGCTGGCGATCAAACCGCCCACTTGCGCGTCAGCGCTATACTTCAGAATCGTTTGTCCATTGCTCTCTTCGAGATCGATGGCGACGTCGCCCTGCATGAAACCGGGGCCTCCCGAACCTGAACCGCTTAACACGTAATGCTCCGGACGTTGTTTGTCCTTGATGGTCACTTTGCCCTTGTAGCTTCCTTTGACTGCGGCGATACCCACTTTCATGGTTGCCTCGTACTGGTCGGGAGCGACTTCCTTCAGTCCCTCACAACCGGGCATGCATTGCGCCATCACCTTCGGATCAAGAAGAACCTGCCAAACCTTGTCCCTCGGGGCGTTAAACGTGTAACTTCCCTCAATTTTCAAACGACTCTCCTCCTTGATTTCCGCGTACTCTCTCGAAATCACGGGTCAATCAAGCCCTCACAATGATCAAAAACCATAACTGTCATCGGCGCAAAAAACAATACTATACCCACGTGTTACCGGCGAAAGAAAATTCGCCTCTTCGCCCGTAGTCTGAATATTTGTTGAATCCGCAACGCGCCTTCGTTACACTTTGGCAAATGCGCAATCACGGCTTTATCACCGTAGTCCTGCTCGCGATACTGTTGGCCGCCTCGCCAGCGTGTATTCTCGCGCAGGAAACCGATTTTCGTCAAAGCTTTGCCGCCGCATATTCTTTGTTCTCGAGCGGGGCGCCCTCTCAAGCCAAAGATCCGTTTCAACGAACTTTGAGTTCCGGTTATGCGTTGGCGGACTATGCGCTCTATTACCTTGCCGTAATCGCCTTTCAAGAATCGGATTGGCAGGCATCTCGCGAGTTTATTTCGCGGCTCCGGGAAGAGTATCCCCGAAGCATTTGGTATCATCGCGCGGAGTTGCAACGGATCAAAATCGAGATCGCTGAAAAGAGTTATCCGGAAGCCGTCAATGCCCTGCGTTCTTTGCGGGCCGAGAAGAACTTAAAACACGACATCTCGGAAGAAGCGCTCTACCTCCAGGCGCAAACCCAGGAGGCGCAAGGAGATGTCTTTCAGGCCTACTCCCTCTTTCAGGAGTTGAGAACGATTGCTCCCCGCTCCCGCTGGAGCGCTGCGGCACGCAGGGAAGTCGTCCGTTTGCGCGATCAACATCCCGATCTATTTGGTCTCATTACGGTCACCGCAATAGCCGATGAGGCAGATCGGCTGGTAAGGGAAAGAGAACATGGCGCCGCCGAAATCCTTTACAAGAAACTCCTCAATCAAGATCTTGGGCCGGTGCTTCGGCTCCAGCATCTGACAAAGCTCGCCAATCTCTATCTTTCTATTCGCAAAAGAAGCGAAGCCATCCCTGTCCTCGAAGAAATTATCCGGGATTTTTCCAGCAGCTCGGAGGCAGCCGATGCGCTCTATAGAATCGGCAATATTCTTTGGAACCGCAATGACAACAGTCAAGCTCTGGCGTATTTCATGCAACTTAAGGAAAACTACCCGGACAGCCAGTATTCGGCTAGCGCCCAGTTTGCCGCAGCCGATATATTGGAGTCCCAAGGGAAGAATAACGAAGCAATTCCCCTGTACAGTTCACTGCCCAAGAAGTTCCCCAACAGCCAAGTCGGCGAGGATGCCATGTGGCGCCTGGCTTGGCTGCATTATCGTTCCGGCAACTTGCTCGACGCCAATGCAACCTTCGGATCACTGGCAATAAAGACAAAGCAAGAAAGATATAAGATCGCAGCTCTTTATTGGCAAGCTCGAACGTCTGAACAGCTAGGCATCCACGACACGGCTATTCGCCTTTACCAGCAAATCTTCAGGCAAGGGCAAGAATCCTACTATCAAGCCCTTGCAGCGCGTGCGCTGGCTAGAGCCGGAATCTCGACTCCGCAGACCAAGGCAATAAAACCGGCGGCGGTAACCGACCAGGACCTGCTCTCTTACCCCGAGGCGTCATTTCATCTCGTCCGCGCGCGGGAATTAGCCGAGCTAAAGTTGCCCGCGCTGGCAGTGAGCGAGTTGGACGAGGTCAACCGAATCGCCCGGCAGCATCCTCGCCTTCGCTGGTTGCTTGTAGAGGAGTACGCCAACAATCACGCTTTCTCTCGCAGTGTCGCCGTGGCCAATCAGCTTCCCGGACCCGCCAGCGATCGCGTTTTCCATCGTTTTCCATTGGCGTATTGGGAGCTCATCCAACAAAAATCGCGTGAAAGAGACATCGACCCCTACCTCATCCTCGCGCTGATTCGGCAGGAAAGTCTGTTCGACACCCGCGCCCGTTCACCGGCAGTGGCTCTCGGGCTCATGCAGCTACTGCCGTCAACTGCCGGCCGCATGGCAAGACAGCTCGGCCAGGCAGCGCCGGCGAACGAAAAACTCTTCAATGCCGAGCTCAATCTAACTCTCGGAATCCAATATCTAAGTGATTTGCTTCGCCGGTATTCGAACAACCGCTTCAAAGCCATTGCCGCCTATAATGCCGGCGAGGCCGCGGTAGACCGCTGGGAAAAAGAGATTCTCACCGACGATATTGAAGAGTTCGTAGAACAAATTCCCTATTTGGAAACCCGCCAGTATGTTAAGCTTGTCATGCGTAATCACGGGATCTATAAGAGTTTATACGACCAGAATCAATGAGCGCCACACCAAAAATTCTCCTGCAGCGCAAAATCTTTTCGTCTTTCATCTCCATCTGCAATCGTCTGCAGCGCGGCAGCTACTGATACGATTATTCGCCGATGACTGCCGAGTTTTTTGTCCCTGCAAGTTACAGTTTTAGCTTCTACGCGGTGCCCAATCTCGTGGCGGCAATCACCATGTTCGGTCTCGGTCTGGTCGTCATCGTGTCAGAGCGCTATTCCCGCGTCAGTATTTCTTTCTTTGTGATGATCACGACTGCAACCCTCTGGTTGTCGGGTTACGGGCTCATGTACTGTGCTCAAACGGAAGCGGCGGCGAAAGCATGGGCTCGAGCAGGACACATCGGAATCACGTTTATTCCCGCTGCGGTTTACCACTTCACGCTTTACACACTACAAATCGAGCGCAAACATCAAAACCGCGTCCGGCTTGTTTGGCTGGCTTGTGCCTTGTTTTGTGCGACGGCGCTATGGAGCGATACGTTTATTGACGACGTCCGGCCGCGCTGGTGGGGATACTACCCGCTTTATGAATGGGCCGGCATGGTCTTTGTTGCGTTTTTCTTTTGCTTGATGGCGCTGAGTCTGCACCATTATTGGCTCGGATACCATACGGCCCTGCTAAAAAGCACGCAATTGAGAAGCAAAGCACTGTTCACGGCGTTTTGTATCGCTTATTTGGCTTCCTTCGATTATCTCGCCGCCTTCGGCATTCCGCTTTATCCATTCGGCCATATTCCCATCTTGGGCTTTGTCGCCCTCGCTGCATTGGCAATCCGGCGCTACCGACTGGTGGATATCACGCCGGCTTTTGCCGCCACGGAAATTATCAATGCGATCGACGAGGCTTTACTACTGTTGGACAATGAAGGCATCGTCCGGGTCGCGAATGCTGCCGCGTGCCGTATGTTTGACCGCTTGGAAAAAGAGCTCGAAGGAATGCCGGTAAGCGTTCTGGCGAGTCTTTTCACGTTTCCGGGAGGCGATTTGGATCGGGCCGTTCTTACGGGTACGCTGCGCGATTGCGAATGTGTTCTCGAAGCCCGACAGCCGGGACTGGTCATCGTCGCCATTTCTTCGTTCTTAATGAAGGATCAAGATGAACGTCCGGTCGCCTCGGTTTGCATTATCCGTGATATTAGCGAGGAAAAAAGATCCCGACAAGAAATTCAGCGCCATACCGAGCGGCAAGCCGCGCTTTATGAGATCAACCTGGCGACCACGTCGACCCTGGAGCTCCGCGCCGTACTGGATGTATTACTGGACAGCCTCAATCGGTTGGTGCCTAACACGGTAGCGACGATCATGCTTCTCGGCGCGGACGACGGAAAGCTCATCAGAGTCGCCTCCCGTGGCACTGATGAGGAGGCTTGGAAAGCGGACCCCGACGGTCAATGGGACACATCACATCCGGTTCTGGAAAGTAGGGATGCGATTTTCGTATCAAACATCCAAATCGCTAGCCAGGGACTCCACTCTGAATATTTCAAACGGAACGGGTACATTTCCTATTTCGGCGTACCGCTGCTGGCTAAGAATAAAGCTCTCGGGGTGCTGTCGTTTTACTGCCACGATGAACGCCGATTTAGCGATGAAGAAGCCAGCTTCATCATAAGTCTGGCCGGCCAAGCCGCGGCCGCCATCGACAATTCCCAACTCTACGAAAAGACACGGCGACAGGCGCTCGAACTCGAAAAGTCCAATCGGGTCAAAAACGAATTTTTGAGCATCATGTCGCACGAGCTGAGAACTCCGCTCAATGTCATCTCCGGCTATACTCAGATCGTCCAGGACGGGGTGCTGGGGGCAATTAGTGCTGACCAAAGCAAAGCCCTGGATAAAGTAACCCATCACGCTAACGAGCTGTTAATGATGGTCAACAGCATCATGGATGCCACTAAAATCGAGGTGGGGGCAGTGGGTGTAGACTGGGACGAGTTCTCTCTGACAACTTTTTTGGACGATCTAAAGCCATCTTACGAATATCCTTTGGGGAAAGATGTAACTTTGCGATGGGAGTGGTCTGCCGATCTACCTCGCGTGCGTACCGACCGCGACAAGTTGAAGCACATCTTACAAAACTTGATCAACAACGCGTTAAAATTCACCGAAGAGGGATCGGTGACCCTCAGCGTTCGATATATCACGCCATCGGACTCGGTTGAACTTACCGTCAATGATACCGGCGTCGGCATCGCCGCCGAAAATTTGCCTGTGATATTTGAGAGGTTCCGCCAGCTCGACAGTTCCCAGACTCGAACCTATGGCGGCGTAGGCTTAGGTTTACACATCGTCAAAACGTTTGTCGGGCTCCTCGGTGGAACCGTGACGGTCGTCAGTGTGCCCGGCAAAGGGTCGACGTTCACAATTCTTCTTCCCCGTTCGTTCCCCGAAACAGACTCCACGAAGGGAGTCGAGGGTTCATCTCGTTCAGTATCCCCTGAAAATTAGAAATGCTTGCTGGCGTAGACTCCACTTTCAAGCCATCGCGACATGGCTTGTTTCTTTGGCTTGAATTTTTGTCTTTCCTGGGGCAAGACAAATGCGAATGGTAGTTAAGGCTCCGATACCCAAGGAGGAATAACCATGGCAAGTCAGAGCAGTGATCTATTAGATAAACATGCGGCGGAGAAAGCGCTATTCCCCGCTCGAGGACTCCCAGGTGGCGGACAATTGGAAGTACGCATGGAGATTTTCGCGAACCACCCCGACCCGGACATTCGCGGCGTTGCCCGGCGCGTCAAATCCTATAATCTGGAAAGCTGGTACGCGGAATGGAGCGCGGTCGCAGCAAAGAACGAAGAGCTCGCCGCCGGCTTTGTCCAGGAGGAGCGCAAGGTCACCGCGCATGAGTTTTACCTTCGTGCCGCAGACTTCTATCGCCGTGCGCTGGTTTACATGGCGGATAGCGATTCGCGCATGCTCCCCGCCTACGGCAAACTCAAAGAGACTTTCGTCAAAGCCTGGAGCCTTGTCCCCGCCCCGTTCGAACGCGTTCAGATCCCTTACGAAAGCCAATTGCTCGATGCGCTTTTCTTTCCCGGCCGGGGCAAGCCCGGAACACGCCTGCCGGTAGTCTATAACTACGGCGGCGCCGATGGCATTCTCTTGAGAGGCGAAGACGGCGGCGCCGGCCAGTACGTACGGCGCGGCATGCATTTCATCGACGTCGACGGGCCTGGACACGGCGGCACACTGCGCGAGAAAAAACTCTATGCACCGCCCGATTGCGAACGCATCGCGAAAGCCGTCGTCGATTATCTCGTCACTCGCGCCGACGTTGACGCGGATCGCATCGGCCTGCATGGCTCGAGCATGGGCGGCTATTCCGGGCCGCGCTGCGCCACGGCGGAAAAACGCATTAAAGCCGTCGCCGTGTGGAGCGGCGCCTACAATTTAGTCGATGACATTTTCGATTATTACCCGCCGATTCAGGACCGTCTGCGCTGGTTGATGGGGGCCAAAGATCTGAGAGAAGCGCGGGAGAAGATCAAAGAATTCACTCTCGAAGGCCGTGCGGATCGAATCGAATGTCCCTTATTGGTCGGTTACAGCTACGACGATCGCGTTATGGACCCGCGCGGCGCGCTCAACCTTTACGAGAAGGCGGTCAATTCACCGGATCGTTCGATGCTCGACGGAGTTGGACATGGCGAGAAGCGTTTCGAGCGCCGCACTTACATTGCCGACTGGTTTATGAAGCAATTAAAAGCCGAGCAATGATCACTCAGCCGGCGCGGTGGCGGGTTATCTACTCGCCGCCATCCGGTGCTCGACCATGAGACAGCGGTCCTGCACGACCTGGATACCGGCGCGGGCGAAAGTTTCCGCGGCTTCGTCGTTGCGAATGCCGGACTGAAACCAGACCGCTTTCGGTTTCTTCGCAACGATATCGTCGACGTGGCCGTTAATATCCCCAGGACGACGAAATACATCCACCAGATCGACTTCTCCCGGAATGTCGACCAGGCGGCGATAGACTCGCGCGCCGAATATTTCGCTGACTTCGGGGTAATAGACCGGCACCGGAATAATTTCGTAGCCTGCTTGGAGCAGATAATGCGGCACATACACCGACGGTTGATCCGCCTGCGCCTCGGTCTTGATACCGAGCACGGCAACACGACGGCTTTGCAGAACCAACCGGCGAATTTGCGCCGGATTATCGATTAAATTGTCCTTCCAAGTCATCAGATGAGTATAGCATCCGTCATTCCGGCAATCGATTGGCGGATTCCAGCGGCTTCGATGTTGACACGATGGCAATCTGTCAACTAGTCTCTGCTGAAAATTATGATTTGCCGGAAGACCAATGAAACATGCCAATGATAGCAATATACCGGAGTTCAAAGTCGTCGGAACCTCTGTTCTTCGGGCCGAAGGCGGCGATAAGGTCAGCGGTCGCACGCTCTACACAGCGGATGTAAATCTGCCCGGACTGCTGTGGGGGAGGATTCTCCGCAGCCCTCACCCTCACGCGCGTATCAAGCGCATCGATATTGCCAAGGCGCATCAGGTTAGCGGAGTCAAAGCGATTATCACCGGTGCGGACGCCAAAGATTGCCTCATCGGCAAACAGATCCGCGACATGCCGGCTCTTTGTTGGGACACGGTCCGATTCATTGGCGACCGGGTAGCTGCCGTGGCGGCCGAAACAGTCGATGCCGCTGAAGAGGCTCTGAGCCTGATCGACGTGGAGTACCAGGAATTACCCGCTGTTTTCGACCCATTGAAGGCGATGCAACCCGACGCGCCGCGTCTGCACGATGACGTCGCATCTTACGGCGGCGCCCCCAAGGAACTGCTGGCGACGGATCTACCCAATGGCTTAACCCGCTTGGCCTGGCGCAAAGGCAATGTCGAAGAGGGTTTTAGTCAAGCAGACATGGTTTTAGAGCATACGTTTAATATCCCGGCCAGGCACCAGGGCTATATCGAGCCGCATGCCGCCATTGTCAGCATTGAGGCTGGTGAACGCATCCAGGTCTGGGTGTCGGCCAAAAATCCTTTTGGCGTACGCAGCCAAATGGCCAAAGCGTTGTCCATTCCTGAAGAGCGTATCTGCGTCAACGTGATCAACGTCGGCGGTGAATTCGGCGGCAAGGGCGACGCCATGGACCTGCCCATCGCGTACTTCCTTGCGCAAAAATCCGGGCGGCCGGTAAAGTTTGTGATGAATTATGCCGAGGAATTGACGGCGAGCAACCCGGCACATCCGACCGTCATTACCCTGCGCAGCGGCATAAAGCGCGACGGCCGCATCGTCGCGCGCACGTTGCGGGCCGTCCACACCGGCGGCGCCTATGGCGGGCTTAAAGCCAATTCATCATTGGCGACGTGGCACTACGTCGGCGTCCCCTATCGCGTCGAAAATTCCCGGTTCGAATTTTTGCAGATTTACACAAACACGGTGCCCGGCGGCTACTACCGCAGTCCCGGCGCGGTGGCTATGGCTTTTGCATTGGAATCACACACCGATATGATCGCCAAAGAGCTCGGCATGGATGCGGCGGAGTTCCGTCTTAAAACGCTGCTCGGTGAAGGCGAAGAAGACGCTGTCGGCCATCGGTTGCGCGACGTGCGCTTTCGCGAAGTGCTGCAAGCAGCTCTGGACGCTGCGGATTGGCGCAAGCCGAAAATCCGCGCCAATTGTGGCCGCGGCATCTCGCTCTCAGCACGGCATATCAGCGGCGGCGACACCGGTTTGGTATTATCCGTGGAAGCCGACGGCACGTTCACGGTGTTGAGCCCAACCATCGATCAAGGATCCGGAACGCATACGATCCTGCGGCAATTGGTTGCCGAAAAAATGAAAGTCTCCGTCGATCAGGTGCGGGTCGTGATTGGCGACACCGACACCGGGCCGCGTGACAGCGGCGTCAGGGCCAGCCGGGTCACTTACGTGGCGGGCAATGCCGTATCCCAGGCCTGCGACCGATTGCGCGGCCAATTGCTCGAATGCGCCGCGCATCTATTAGAGTGCGCTGCGGAGGAGATAGAATTTGGCGAGGGTAAGTTTTGGCTGCGCCAGGACGCGAGCCAACAAGTGACTTTGCGCCGTGTCAGCTCACAGGCAAGCGGCTCTCTGCAGGTTTCGGTGTACGAAGACTATCCGTATCCCGATGAGGTCAGTTACATTTGCGCGCAGGTGGCCGAAGTCGAAGTGGACCCGGAAACCGGCGCAGCGCGCGTCCATCGTATGATCACCGCGCACGATGTCGGCACGATCATCAATCCTCTGACCCATCAGGGTCAAATCGATGGCGCCACCGTCATGGGTGTCGGCCAGGGGATCATGGAAGAACTGGTAATGGATCACGGCAAGATCGCCAACAATAATCTCGGCGACTACAAACTTCCCACCATAGCCGATATTCCAAAGCTCAGGACGATATTAGTGCAGTCCGACGGCGGTGTCGGACCGCTGAACGCCAAACCTATCGGCGAATTCGCCAACAACGGCCCGCCGGCGGCCATTGCCAACGCCGTTGCCGACGCTATTGGGGTTCGGCTGTTCGAGCTGCCGGTCACCGCTGAGAAGATTTTTCGCGCGCTGAAAGTCTGAAGACATGACGGAAAATAGGCTGCCCAACCTGGGTCGCAAATAGTCCTTTTTCACGTTAAAGAAACCATCAGGAGGTTCATATGCTTCAAGGAAAAGTAGTCATTGTCACCGGCGCGGCCCAAGGCATCGGGCGCCATGCAGCCAAAACCTTTGCCCAGGAGAAAGCGAAAGTGGTTATTGCCGATTTCAACCATGAGCAGGCGCAAAAGACCGCGGCTGAAATCGGACAGCTCACCGAAACCATCGCTTTGCCGGTTGACGTCCGGAACGAAGACAGCGTCAAACAAATGGTCGATCAGGTGATCCATCATTTCGGCCAGATCGATGTTCACATTAACAACGCCGCCATCGTACCGCATTTTGCCTGGGGCATTCCGCGCTGGCCGCGCATCAGCGCCATGCCCAATGATTTTTGGCAACGGGTGATTCAGACCAATTTGGGCGGTACGTTTCACGGCACCAAACATGTCATTCCTCACATGGAGGAGCGAAAAACCGGCCATATCATCAATCTCTACGGCGGCGGCGGGATCACACCCGCAGGCGCCTGCGCCTACATGTCGAGCAAAGACGCGATCCGAACGTTTACCCGCTATGTGGCTGAAGAAGTTAGAGATTCTAATGTCTGCGTCGTGACCTTTTCACCGCGCGTACCGATCGTCACCGAAGGCGCGCCGGAAGAGGCATTCAAGCGTCTGCCGGGACCGGAGATTCTTGGACAGGGGTTCGTGTTGGCGGCGCAGCTTCCCATGGAACAAAGCGGTCGATGCTTCGCTTATGAGAATGGCAAGCTGGTGAACGAAACAGCGCGGGAAGGATGAAGAGAGATCGTGAGCGTATTTCGTGCTTTTAGCGAGACAAGTTGGATGAGTTCAGACGAAGTAAGTGGATTGATAAGGAGTAAACAATGGCGGTCATCGATGCCGACGCTCATGTGATAGAAAGCGAATCGGCCTGGGATTACATGCTCGAATCCGAGCGGCGGTTTAAACCGAAAATCGTCGGCGCCGCCAACGGCGACCCATCGGTCGACTATTGGCTCATCGACGGCAGGCTCATGCCGCGCAGCAACGTCGAAAAGAAACTTCCGGAAGCGGCCCGGGACATGAGCGATCTCAGTGTCCGGATCAAACACATGGACGAATTGAACATCGATATGCAGGTAATCTATCCGACGATTTTTATCTTTCCCACGGCGCGGCGGGCCGAAGTCGATCTCGCTCTGTGCCGCAGCTACAATCGCTGGATGGCCGATATCGTCAAAAAAGCGCCGGACCGGTTTCGTTGGGTGGTCGTGCCGCCGCTTCTCAACATGGATCGAGTCGCCGAGGAACTGAAATTCGGCAAAGAACGCGGCGCTTGCGGCGTCTATTTACGAGGGCTCGAAGCCGACCGGCGCTTGAGCGACTCCTACTTTTTTCCGCTGTATGACGCGGCCAGCAAACTCGACCTGCCAATTTGCGTTCATTCGGCCAACGGCAGCATCGAGTCGCACGACTTCTTTCTCGATGAGCCGGGCTTTTGCAAATTCAAGCTCGCCGTGGTCGGCGCCTTTCACTCGCTTTTAGTCGATGGCATCCCTGACAAATTCCCCGCATTGCGCATCGCCATTGTCGAAGTGAGCGCCCAGTGGATTCCCTACGCCGTCCATGACCTGGCGCGTCGCTACCAGCGCCGCGGCAAACAGCTCGGTTCCAACGTGCTGCGGGATCACCGGGTTTACGTTACCTGCCAAACCGATGACGACCTCGATTACATCCTCGGCTACGCAGGCGAAGAGAATCTGGTCATCGGCACCGATTACGGGCACTCGGACAACGCCAGCGAGATCGAAGCGCTGCGAAAACTGAGGACCGAAGGAAAGATCGGCGCGCGGGTGATCGATAAAATTCTCGACGACAATCCACGCGCGCTTTATGCGCTGTAGTTTTACGCCAGGAAGGTTTATCTCACGGAGGCTTAACCATGTTGACGATTGACGCCGATGCCCATGTTATCGAATGCGAGAAAACCTGGGACTACTTGGAAGGCGATGAGCGCCGTTATCGCCCGGTATCGATCAGTGTCGATATGCCCACGGGCAAGAAGCACGATTATTGGTTCATCGGCGGGCGGATGATCGGCGGGCGCGACAATATCGGCAAGGATACGTCCCAGGAGTCGCGTGAGCTGGCCAATATCGATTCGCGTTTACACCACATGGACGAGATCGGCACCGCGGTTCAAGTGCTCTATCCGACGCTCTTTTTACGCCCGGTCACGGACAATCCGAAAATCGAGCTCGCTCTGTGCCATTCCTATAATCGCTGGATGGCCGATATCTGGTCCAAGGCCAAGGAACGTCTTCGCTGGGCGGTGCAGCTGCCGCTGATGACCATGGACAAGGCGTTGGACGAGCTTCGTTGGTCGCAAGGGCACGGCGCTTGCGCCGTCTTCATGCGCGGCCTCGAGACCAAACACACTTTGCACGACGCTTATTTCTTCCCCCTCTATGAAGAAGCCGGCAGGCTCAACATGCCTATCGGCATCCATTCCGGTATCGGTCATTTCGGCGTCAATGAGGCGCTGGGCGGGGAGCCTTTTCGGGTCGCGAAACTCATCGTCATCGGCGGTTTTCACTCGATGATCCTAAACGGTATTCCCGAGCGCTTTCCGAAACTCCGTATCGGCGCCATCGAGGTCGCCGCACAATGGGTGCCGTACCTGGTTCACGATTTGAATCTGCGCTTCCCGAAACTTGCCGGCAAGGAGGCAAAACCGGACGTCTTGCGCGGCAGCAGCCAGCTGTTTGTCGCCTGCCAGACCGACGATGATTTGCCCTATGTGCTGAAATACGCCGGCGACAATAGTCTCATGATCGGCTCCGACTATGGCCACGCCGACAATGCCAGCGAGCTGTTGGCTTTGAAACGCCTTAAAGAGAACGGCGATATCGATGCGAAAGTAATCGACAAGATCCTTTACACGAATCCGGCGAAATTTTACGGCCTGGATGCGGATTAAAAAAACCGTGCTCGTGAACGTGTGAAGATAAGTCGGAGTGCGCGCGAAAACTCAGAGCCTTCCCCCTCCACGGGGGAAGGTTGGATAGGGGTGCCCCCGTCATTGGACCGAAATCCCCCACCTTTATCCCCTGTCGAGGGGAGGGTTGAAATGATTCGGACTCGGTGCACTGGATTCCGGAACAGCGTCGGATCAACGAAGCGAGAATAAAATGGCTGATGCATTCGACCTTCTGCTGATTGGCGGCACGGTTCTCAATCCGGCAACCAATACAAAGCACAAACTAGATGTTGGTATTGCGGGCGGGCGCGTCACGGCTATCCAAGCAAATCTGCCGGAGGGCAACGCTAAGAAAATCCTGGACCTCGAAGGTTGTTTCGTCACTCCCGGTTTAATCGACTTTCATGTCCACAGCTACTGGGGTGTGAATCCCTATGGATTCGACGCCGACCCGATTTGCCTTGCCACCGGGGTGACAACCACCATGGATGCCGGATCATCCGGTCCGATCAATTTTCTTGGCTTTCGAAAATTAGTTTACGAACAAGCGCGTACCCGTATGTTGGCTTTCATCGCCATAGCGCAGCATGGAGTATTCAACGATCCGGGGGAGTTGCAGAACCTCCGCTTCGCCGATCCGGATGGCGCGGCGCAGGCTGTCGCTGACAATCGAGACGTAGGCATCGGCATCAAAGTGCGCATGCACAGAAAATCCGTCGGCGACAACGGCCGCGCCGCGCTGCGCCTGGCAGTGAAAGCCGGCGAGGCCAGCCGCGCTCCTGTGATGGTGCATGTGGGAGATACCGCCATTTCCATGGAAGAAATCGTCGATACGTTACGAGCGGGCGACGTCGTGACCCATTGCTATACTCCGCAACAGCCTTCGATTATCGATGAATCCGGCAAACTTCGCGCCGCGGTCCGCAAAGCCCACGAACGCGGCGTGATCTTTGACGTCGGTCACGCCAACGGCCACTTCGACTTTGATCTTGTGCAGCGCGCCATGGGCGACGGCCTGTTACCGGACATCATCAGCACGGATCTTCACGGCCGCATGGGCCCTGCCAACCCGGTCATCGACATGCCGACAACCCTGACAAAGTTTCTGCATCTCGGCTTGAGCTTGGAACAAATCGTCGCAGCCTGCACGAGCAGTCCTGCCAGAGCCATCGGCTGGCAAGATCGTCTCGGCAGTATCGAAGTTGGACGTGAGGCGGACATCGCCGCATTGCAGGTAGTCAATACCGCGCACAGATTGCGCGACTGTGTCGGCGGCGAACGCACCGCCGAGCAGCGCATTGCCGCGCGCTGGACGATTAGACGAGGCCAGGTGTTCCCCGGCAAATGCTAGAAGTCGCATGCCTTGTCGAACAGACATGCTCTAAAAAGAGGCTTCTCAGTCAAGCCGGGTCATCGCTGCTTTGAGACTGGAGCGCATGCGATCGAGAGAACGTGCCAGCTCACCGATTTCGTCATTGCGCCGAATTCCGATGGAAGTATCGAACACTCCCCTACTAATCTGTTCAGCGGAAACGACCAGCTGAAAGAAAGGACAGATGAGGCGCCTGGCGGCGAGAAAAAACAATATTATGCCGGCGGCAAGGAGGAGAAGCGAGCACAAGGCGATTTTCCAGAAAACGCGTCGAGCTTCATCTTCCATGTCGTTTCGCCAGATGCCGATGGACAACGTCCCCAGTTTACCGCCGCCGATGGCTATGCGAGCTTGCGAAACCTCGCCTTGCCGGTAAAGCCCGCTACCGGCAAGTGGATTGCGCCGCGAATTTAATTCCTCACCTTCCTGCAAGGGACCGGGCGACTCCTTCATACCACTGGCTAATACCCGTCCTTGCTCGTCTTCGACCACCACATAAGCGATCGTGGGTTGCAGCGCATAGGTTAAAACCTCGTCTTGCAACCGATTCATGTTCTTCTGCAACATGGCTTCGGATAAATTAACGGCGATTTTCAGCGCCTCGGCTCTGGAGCGCTCCACGAACTGCATCTCAAATCCACCGAGCATGAGATTATAAACAATGCTCATTGCCGCGATACCAAAGCCGGCGACAATCGCCGCAAACAGCAAGACCATTTTATTCACTAATGAGAAGCCACGCCCGGTCCGGCTAAATTTGGCGACCGCGGACGGCGACTCAGGTTCGGCAACTTCGAGAGGCTCTGTAAGAGTTTCAACCTCTGCGGGGAAGGTCTGCATCGTCCTGCCCGCTTGCGCTATGAGCAGCCGGGCAATGCCAAAAATTAATATGACCGCTGCGCCGATCCACAGGACAAAAGAAAAGCGGGTAAACAACAGATCGAGTTCTTTGGAAAAATAATCTGGGATCGCCTCGATGAGGCGCCACACCGGCGCAAGGAGACTGGCGGCATTAAGTACATATAGCAACAAATCTAAAAACAGGAGACAGAGGAACGAAGGAAACAGAAAAATTCGCCAACGCTTGAGATTCATGGGTTGCTAAAACCGGAGCGCGGCGTTCGCCGTGCAGAGGATGTCCCTTTCGGAAAAAATGTTGCTCAACTGTCCTTGCTTACCTCAAAAATCCAGACCAAACGTCCGAACGTCAATAGCGCGAATGGCATCGGCGCTAGGCCGCCGTGTTGTCCGCCTGCAGTGCCTTGAGCGCCTTTTGCACTAATTGCCGGCGCACTTCCTTTTCTTGTTCCACCGACAGATTGGCATCGCCGACCACATGAACGATACCGTTGCCCAACACCAACCGGTTTGCGCCCACCATCTTGGCAATCGGCAGTGCAGATGTGATCTGCACTGCCGGGATTCCTGCCTTCTCCAATTCGGTCGTGATCGCAGCGCCGCTGCGAGTGCTCGTGCCTCAGGTGGACGTTAGAATAACCGCGTCGATGCCCAACTGCTTGGCCTTCTCGGCCATCTCGCGGCCCATGCGCCGCGTGTTCGACAGCGGATTGGCCAGACCGGAAGTGGAGAGAAATTCTTCGTAGACCTCGCCGATAGCGCCCGCTCGTTCGAGCTCGCGCATGACGTCGAGCGGCACAAGCCGATCGGGGTCCTGCCGGACGAACTGCGGATCGTAGCCGCCGTGCGAGATCTCGTAGTCTTCGCCTTTAAGATTGTCGCAAGCTTCAATATTATACGAGCCCCACCGGGTAGCCGCGGAACCCTGAATCTTATCCGGATTGCCTTTGGGCACTAGCCCACCATCGGTAATCAGCAAGAACTTTGCCTGGGAGAGGTCTTTCACACCCGGCGGCATGCGCACCGGCGAAAATGTCGTCGGCACCATCTCCGACTCAAACGGCTCTCCTTTGACTTTTGCCATCACCATGTCGACAAGCCGCTGTCCCGCGGTCTGCTCGACAAACCGATCGCGGATAAAGCCGCGGCGGAAATATCCATCCTCCTTGGGCAGACCGAGCGGTATCTTGTCGACAAGCTTCTGTGCGAGATTCATCATCATCACCGCGACATCGCGCATTTTTGCCGCGTTCGTGCCCGAGTCGACGATGTATATCATTTCGCGATAAAGATCCGTTCCGGGATTTTCTTCACTCATCGCGGTCACAACGGGAATACTTAACTGCGATTGAACCGCCGCGCAGAGGGCACCGGCGGCCATGCCGTAGCGGCCTGCCTGAAAGCACGGACCCGCGATCACAAGATCGGCTTTCACTTCGCGGATCCTTTGAACGGCGGCAGCGACCATCTCCTCTTGATTCTCAACCGCGTAATTGTCGCCGCAAACCAGGGTCAGCAGCACTTTTGCGTCATCGCCAAGTAACTGTTCGAAGAGTCTGCCCGGCCCGACCGCTCCCTTAAGCGAGTCGAGCGGCATACCCGCGCTTTCTTCACCGCCGACCCCGGCAAAAAATTGATTCAAGTAATGAACGATTCGCATGTTCCAGCCTCGTCAAGTTTATGGATAACTTGAACTTTTCGGACCGTCTAATTATACAAGCTCGGGGTCGAATCCTTCAATCCGTTTATTGAATTGTTCGAACCGGCGCCCAAGCTCATTGCTAGTAAACCATGGCACGGAGCCGCGATGCTCCTTGCTGATTCGCAACCCCGATGACATTGAGCGATTCCATCTCCAGCGGCCCGGTAAGCACTTCTTTCAATTCCGGCGAGGCGGCGATGACCCGCTCGGCCCGCGCCACTCTCCAACTTGTACTGTTGCCGCCGACACAGACTATCGCGTCGACTTCCGAAAAGTTAAACAGCAGCGCCGATTCCACCTTGTGGTCGCGCGCAAGATCGGTCACCTGCACGGCGGTCTTGATGCCCACTGTTTCCAACAGCCGCGCCGTTTCGGACAAATCGGTATGGGGAACGCCGCCGCCGAATTTTGTCAGTATCGCCGCATCCGCTTTAAGCACGGAGCGGACCAGGTTTGAGGCAAACCGGCAATTACGCTCGCGATCGAAATTGTTGGCGGACGCAATCGTCGCCACCGTGCCGGCGAAATTCAGCTCCCGCCCTTGATGACGCCGGTAAAGCTCCGTGATAACGGGATGATTCTGATAGAAATAGGTTTCGGCACCGCCGAGAGACGTATGATACGACGGCAGTACCGCGCCGTCGAGCCATTCATCCGGATGGAGCGGCACCGGCAGCATACCATCCGTGCCGATACCATACAGAATTTGCTCGTCCAACTCCGGCTTTCGCTGTCGTGAAAAAATCTGCCCGACGTAAGCCACTCGCGGAAGGCCGTCACGATCCTTGGCAGGCGGATCGATGGCATCGAAGGTCACGCTCGACGGCGGCGAATGATTGAAGGCTGCCCGTCCAAGGTAGACGGCAGCTCTTAGGCCCGCCAATCGATAAGCCTTCTGCTGCGCATGATCGGGCAATTCCGGTTTCGTATGAGGGATGATGATCAGATGATGCAACGAACCGTATCTTGATCCCGCCGCCGGCGCACCGCTCATCTCCAACACGTATCCGGTTGCGCCGCGTGAGTCACCGGGCGATTTTTCCCTGAGCATTGTGACCGCCGCCCCCTCGAGAACGTGGGTAGTACCAAAGCCGGCGGTGTGCGGCGGCCCTAAAATTCCGGGAAAATCAGGACTCGAATCCGGTCCCTTGGCACGCGGTTCGATGATGTCGAAAACCGGACCTGCCCGGCAGCTTTCTCCGGGCTGAGCGATATCAAATTCGACACCGATCAAAGAGGTATCCTCAAGAAGCAGCCGGCGCAAATCATCGGCATCGACAAAAAGCGTCGTTCCCTGTAAGCGCGTCGAGTCGCCGAATTGAATGTTCTCTATCGGATGAATTTCAAGCGTCAGCTGCATGGCAAACCTAATCTAGAATGGGTACAACTCTAATGCGCGGCAGGTGAAATTGTCAAAGCCTTTAAAGCAAACATTGGCGCTTACATAGTTTTAAACTTCGTTTCATACAAAAAAGGCCGCAGCGAGAACCCGCTGCGGCCTTTTATTTGATAAAGCCATTCTTGCTTGTTTAACGCTCTTCAAAATCAGCCGCGGCGATGGGTGCCTTTGAATTCCTCCAGGGTCATTTTGCCGCTTACCAAACGTTCCATGTCGGAGGCGCTCGTCACCAGTTGCAAGTCCCCTAGCTGAACATCCCAGTGAAAAATCTCGCCCAGCGCGGGCAAGTTATCCGGCAAACGCTGGTCGGATTGCCGGATGGACAAATCCTTGGCGCGATAGATCCCCCGCGCATCGGCTGAATTATTGCGACACCACGTCAGTACCTGCTCGAATGTCATAGTCCCTCCGCTGTTAACCGATCGGCTCGAGTAAATGTTCTTTTAAACTGGTGTCGATACCGTAGAGAACTTTGCCGATCTTGGGCTTCGGATTGGGCTCCGTGCTGACCTGATAAAGAATCAGTCGTTCAGAACCGGTATTGTTGAGCTGATAAAAATAACCCGCCGGCACATGCACGGCCTGGTGTTTGCCCAGCTTGTACTCTTCA
Organism: Deltaproteobacteria bacterium; assembly: GCA_009379725.1. Lineage (GTDB taxonomy): Bacteria > Desulfobacterota > Binatia > UBA9968 > UBA9968 > WHTF01. Next base: position 34,857 of record WHTF01000007.1, on the reverse strand, counting down.
CCGTCTTTAAGCCCTTTCATGGTGCACTCGCCCTGGATCACCAGAAACGTATGATCCGAACCCGGATGGCAATGCATTTCATCATTCGCGCCGGCCTCGTAGCAGTTGAGCGCTATGTGGGCACGATCGGTTTGCGTCGGCCGGAGATAATTGCGCCCGGTGGGGCGGCCCCATTGGGCTTGCTTTTCAGTGTCGACCATTGTCGGTTTGGTAATTTTATCCATGCGGCACCTCCAAAGAATGTTGATCGCGCTAAAATTTTACCTGCTGCTAAACACTTTACACCATTTCTACGTTCTACGCCGCGTCACCCCACTTGAGATGGCGCTCCATGAAATCCACCACCAAAGGCCACGAAAGCTCGGTGGCGTGGGCGTGATAACCCACGGCGCCCGGATCGACATAGCCGTGCCCGCCGAATGGAAAGAAGTGCCACTCCAGTGGTTGGCCATTCTTCTTGAATGCCTGCCACATCTGTTCCTGCACGGGCAACACCGTGGTCACGTCGTCGGCGCCATACAACACGATCGATGGGCAGCGAATCTTGCCCACTGCTGCCGATGGATGAATCGGCCTGAGAGCCGACGTGGGTTCGTCGCGCACCGTCGGATAATAGCCGACGAAAGCGCGCACTTCCGGCGTCGCCGCAACGAAATGTATGGCGATGCGCCCGCCCATGCAATAACCGCAGACCGCGACTCTTTGCTTGTTCACGTGCGGCTGTGACAGTAAGAAACGCCATCCTTCGGTGAGCGCGCGGGTAAACTCGGGATCGGCGGTCTTCGCTTGAATCTGTGATCCGGTCTCGATGTGGGTCGGCGACGGATAGCCGAGCTGTTCGAATACGTTGATCGCGAACGTGCTGTAGCCCAGCCTGGCATACTTGCGCGCCTCGATCTTAATATAATCGGTCATTCCTCCCTTCGGATGGATTAAAAACAACGCCGGGCCCGGCGTCTTGCGCTCGGGATAAGACAGATAACCGGCAATGCCGTGTTCTTTAGTGTTAAACGTCTGTTCGATGATTTGCATGATTCTCAATCCTCGCCGTATGATTTGTCCCGATAACTAGCATGATCCGTCAATCAGCGTAAAGGCTCGTGGCGCTGTTGCCGGATTGATCCCAATGTTAAGTCCCCTTCTCGCTGCTCTATCCGGCACAGAAATTTATTGCGTCAAAACACAACCGGAGAGATCGACTTAGCGATTTCAACCTGCAGGCTCAAGCAACTCACGCTCGATCGGATTGGGCCTGACGAATCGCTTCCCAGAGTTTGGGCGCGGTGTACGGCATGTCGATGTGATCGATGCCCAATGGCGCAAGCGCATCCATCACGGCATTGGCCACCGCCGGCGGCGCGCCGTTAGTGCCGGCCTCGCCGACCCCTTTGACACCCAGCGGATGAAACGGATTTGGCGTTACGGTCTCGCCGAGCGTAAGCGGCGGCATGTCGCCGGCACGCATCACCGCATAATTCATTAACGTACCGGTAAGCACTTGGCCGTCTTCGGCATAGATCATCTGTTCGCGCAGCGCTTCGCCGAGGCCCTGCGCGACGCCGCCATGAATCTGTCCTTCGACGATCATCGGATTGATCAGCACGCCGCAGTCGTCGACGAGCACAAGCTTCTCGATCGTCGGCGCGCCGGTTTCCCGGTCGATGCTGACGAGACAAACATGGGCGCCGTATCCCCAGGCTTCGCGTCGCGGATCGAAGAAACAAGTCTCCTGCAGACCAATCTCCATGCCTTGCGGAATTTTCCCGCTGTAAGCCGCGGCCGCGATCTGGCGCCAGCTCACTTTTTTCTCGGGAACACCGGCGACCGCAAAGCCGCCGTCCGCCTGAACCATATCTTCCGGCGCCGCCTCCACCAGATGGGCTGCAATGCGTTTAGATTTGTCGATGACCCGCTGCGCCGCGGTGGCCAGAGCCCCGCCTCCCACCACCGCGCTGCGGCTGCCGAAGGTGCCGGTGCCCTGCTGTGAAATATAGGTATCGCCGTGCAACACGGTCACATGATCCATGGGCGCCTTCATCATTTCCGCGGCAATCTGGGCCCACACCGTCTCATGTCCCTGGCCGTGCGAGCTGGAACCGGTGATTACGGTAATATCGCCGCTGCGCTCGATGCGAACCGTGCCGCTTTCGAACCCGGCGCCACCGCTGGGTTCGACGAAGGTCGACACGCCGACACCGACGATTTCACCGCGGGCGCGCCGCTCGTCGCGCTGGCGCATCAGGTCCTGGTAATTCGATAGCTTCATCGCCTTATCGAGAGACTTGAAATAGTCGCCGGAATCGTACTCCATGCCCACGCCCGTTTTATACGGAAACTGCTCCGGACGAATGAAATTCTTGCGGCGGATTTCCAAACGATCGATGCCCAGGTCTTTCGCCGCCTTGTCGATCAGCCGTTCGATGTTCAAGACCGACTCCGGACGGCCGGCGCCGCGATACGGACCGGTGGGAACGGTATTGGTGAAGACGCCGACGACTTCGACATGGCAGTCTTTGATCTGATAGCAGCCCGGCGCCATCGCCATCATGCGTTGCGGCGGCCCGGCGGTGCTCGATTGCAGATAACCGCCTAGATTGGCGACCACGCGGACCTTCAGTCCGAGCATGGTGCCGTCTTTTTTGAGCGCCAGCTCGGAAGTCATGGCCTGGTCGCGGCCCTGAATCGTCGTGACGAAATCGTCGCTCCGGGTCGCGATCCACTTTATCGGACGGCGCAATTTGAGGGCGAAATAACAAGTCAACACGTCCTCGCGATAGAGCGGCCCCTTGCTGCCGAAGCCGCCGCCGACGTCCGGCGCAATCAGGCGGATTTTATTTTCCGGCATGCCGAGCGTGCCGGCAAGATCGGCGCGCACCCGGTGCGGCCCTTGAGTGGAAAGCCACACCGTGAGGCTTTTGCCCATAGGATCGGGATTGGCTGCGATGCCGCGGGGTTCGATGGCCAGCGCTACCTGGCGTGGGCTAACGATGTGCATGCGCACGATATGCTCTGCTTGAGCAAAGGCCTTGTCGACATCGCCACCCTTTTTGACCGCCGTGTAGCAAATATTATTGTCTAACTCCTCACGGGCAAGCGGCGCGCCGGGTTTTAGCGCGTCCTCGGCGTTTTGCACCGACGGCAACGCTTGATATTCCACTTCGATGGCGTTGCATGCGTCCTGAGCGATGGCCCTGCTTTCGGCGACCACGGCGGCCACGGGCGTGCCCGGAGCGTGCACCGCACCGCGCGCCAGCACCGGATGGGGCGGAATCTTTTGCCCGGGAAACATGACTTGGGCATTGATATTCAAATGTTCGGGCAGCTCAGCCCCTGTCACCACCGTGACGACGCCCTTTATGGCCTTGGCCGCGCTGGTGTCGATGGAAATTATTTTGGCATGCGGATAAAGACTGCGCAGCACCACCAGGTGCAACATGCCCGGCAGATTGATATCGTCGACATAGCAACCCTTGCCGGTAATCAAGAGTGGATCTTCAACCCGGCGAATCGATGCGCCGATTAAACCATTGCTGATGTGTTCCGTTGTCATGAATTTAACCTCTTGTGAGAAATAACGTGTTCGTCTTCGTGACAGTTTCTGCCTTCCCGGCTTTTTCGAGCACGGATCACGAGTACGATCACGGCTTTTAGTCGTCTAGGTTACGGCTCGCTTAACCGCGGCTTCAATCGCGCGCCGCGCGAGCACCGTTGCCATGTGCCGTTTGTAATCGGCGCCGGCGTAGATGTCGCCGTCGGGATCGGTCTCTTCCGCCGCCTTAGCCGCAGCCGCCGCAATGTTTTGTGCATTGAGGGCTTTGCCTTGCAGTTCCGTCTCACTCGCGACGGCGCGAACCGGACCGCTGCCTAATCCGCCAATGGTGATACGCGCCGCTGTGCAGGAACCGGAGGGTTGACGCGTTATCATAGCGCCGGCGCTCACGACCACATATCCGGAGGCCGGATGAGCCAGTTTGGCATATGCCGTCCCGGTACCGGCCGGTGGCAACGGCACGATAATCTCGGTCAATATTTCGTTTGGTTCCATGGCGGTAGTAAAGTAATCGACGAAGAACTTGTCCGCTGTCACGGTTCGACTCCCGCCAGTCGATTGCAATACGAACGTGGCATTGAGCGCGGTTAAAATCACCGGAAAGTCCGCCGCCGGATCGGCATGGGCGACGCTGCCGCCAATGGTGCCGCGATTGCGCACCTGCACATCGCCGATCACTGACGCGGCCTCGGCCAGTCCCGGCAAGTGCTTGCGCACCAGATCGGACGAGCCGACATCGGCATGCACCGTCAAAGCGCCGATCGCTAACGTATTGCCATCGAGGCGCACCCCCCTGAGCCCCGGCACCGCGCCGAGATCGATGAGGGTACGGGGCGAGGACAAGCGCAGCTTCATGGCCGGGATCAAACTATGCCCACCGGCAAGCAACTTGGCCTCCTCGCCGTGTTTACTTAACAATTGCAACGCTTCGTCGACTGAACGCGGCGCGGCGTAACCAAAATTAGCGGGAAACATTTTTGCCTCCCATCTTTTGCGCTGCCCATTTGACCGATTCGACGATGTTCACGTAGCCGGTGCAGCGGCACAGATTGCCTTCCAGGGCGTGCTTGATCTCTTCCTCACTGGGGTCAGGATTGGTTTCGAGTAAATGCGCCGCGGTCATGATCATACCGGGCGTGCAGTACCCGCACTGCAAACCATGCTTCTCGCGAAAGCCTTCCTGCACCGGATGAAACGCATCGCCGCGAGCCAACCCTTCGATGGTGGTAATTTCCTTACCATTGGCCTGGACCGCCAGGATCGTGCAGGATTTCACGGCTCGGCCGTTTAAATGAATTGTACAGGCGCCGCACTGGCTCGTATCGCAACCCACGTGCGTCCCGGTTAAAGCTAATTGCTCGCGTAGAAAATAAACCAGCAAGGTCCGTGGCTCGACCACGGCCTCATGCTTCACTCCGTTGACGGTCACCTTTATCGGTATCGCCGTGTTCTCGGGCTCAGCAGTCATGCTCAACATTCCTCCGTTCATAGTTCATCTCGTAGTTCACCTGCTTCTTTTATTCTATATCAGTTTGGTGTCTTACACCCGATTTGTACCGGTCTCAAGGTCTTAGAAATTTAAAGTTCAAGGTTCAACGGTTCAAAAGTTCAACCTGGGATGTCGATCTTTTAAGAGCGAAGTATTAGGATGTGGATGTGTAGGTCCAAAGCGCTACGGAGCCGTAGCTACCCATCCTATTATCACCAGGCGAGGCGCTCGGAGCGCCGGGAGGCATCCTGATGGAAATCAAGTCTCTCATCGATCCCGAAGGCGGTCTTATCGACCGGCGCATCTTTGCCGACCGGGAGATTTACGAATTGGAGCGCGAGCGCGTGTTTGCCCGCTGCTGGCTCTATCTCGGCCATGAAAGCGAGGTTCCCAATCCCGGCGACTTTGTCACCGCCTACATGGGCGAAGAGCCGGTGATCCTATGGCGCGATTTGAACGGGCACATCAATGCCTATCTGAATATCTGCCGTCATCGCGGCAATCGCGTGTGTCGCGCCGATCGCGGCAACGCCAAGGTCTTCACCTGTTCGTACCACGGCTGGACCTACAGCAGCGAGGGGAAGCTCGCCATCGTACCCATGGCCGATGCCTTTCGCGGTCTGGACCGCGAGCAGTGGGGCCTTATCCCGGTCGCTCAACTGAGCAGTTACAAAAGTTTGATTTTCGCCACCTTCGATCCGGCGGCGCCGCCGCTGCTGGATTATTTGGGCGACATGGCGTGGTACCTCGATATTCTTTTGGACCGTCGAGAAGGCGGCACCGAGGTAAGCGGCCCGCATCGCTGGGTCGTCGAAGCCAATTGGAAAACCGCCGCGGAAAATTTTGGCGGCGACGGCTATCACATCGCGTCCACTCACGGCTCCGCGCGGGAACTGGGCGTCGACACAACGACCAGCCAAACCCGGCAATGGAATAGAGGCTGCCAAATATCCTGCGGCAACGGTCACATCCTGGTTTCCTGGCTCACACCGCCGGACGATGCCGGGCCGTGGTTCGCGCAACCCGACGAAGAATTGCTCAACTACATGAAACAACACGCCGGCGAGATCGAGCAGCGGTTAGGCAGCGTAAGGGCGCGGCAAATTTCGCCTTCGGCGGGAACGGTGTTTCCGAATTTTTCGGTTCATTGGCTCACCCGCACTATTCGCGTCTGGCAGCCGCGGGGTCCGGACAAGATGGAGATCTGGAGCTGGGCCATCGTCGACAAGGCAGCCTCCGCGAAGATCAAAGACGTGATGCGTTTCGTTTCGCAGTACCGTTTCAGTCCCACTGGCGTCTTCGAACAAGACGATATGGACAACTGGATACAGGTGACCGGCGCCGCCAAAAGTATGATCGCGAGGCGTTATCCGGCTAATTACCGGATGAGCGGCAATGAAGAAATAGCGCACGCCGATTTGCCCGGGCGTTTGACCAGCCGGTTTAGCGACAATAACCAAATGAGCCTCTACATGCACTGGGCGAAAATGTTGCAGGCAAATAACTGGAGTGAACTCAGCAAAGCTGCCGCGGAATAAAAATAACATGGATCACGAACTCCGCCACGCGATCGAAGATTTTTTTTATCGCGAAGCCGAATTGCTCGATGAGCGCCGCTTGCGCGAGTGGCTCGATCTGCTCACGGATGACGTGCGTTACTGGATGCCGCTGCGCCACAATCCCCTTGAGAGACCCGAGCATGTGCATGACGAACTGTCGAAACCGGGCGAGGCTTATTATTTCAACGACACCAAGAAGAGCCTGAAAATCAGAGTCGAGCGAGTCTACGCCAAAAACGCCTGGGCGGAGATGCCGCCGTCGCGAACCCGGCATCTCATTTCCAATATTCGAGTGAAGCGGGCTGACGGCGCCGAAATCGACGTGCACTCCAATTTTCTGGTTTATCGCACCCGCATGGAATCGGACCAGGATATATTTGTCGGCACCCGGCATGACCTGCTGCGTAGAGTAAACGGCGAGTTCAAAATCGCTCGCCGAACGATCATCCTGGACCAGGCCAATCTGGCGGCAAAAAACATCAGCGTTTTCCTGTAAAGTTAAAGTGACATAATAAATCGACCAGCAAGCCATCCTAAGGTGCTCGATGATTTTGCATCCACCGCGAGTTCGAGATCAGAAGTCTTGTTGCATTTCTAAGACATCAGTATTCGCGATATCTCGCAAATAGCCGCGGCACGGTGACTGCCAGCGCGCTAATGACCGGCAACTCCCTGCATCATCCCGTGGCACACTTGTTGCGGACTCACGGAGATAAAATTTAAGATAGGAGATTTTTATGGAACGCGAAGAATCACAGCCATACAAGTGCATTATCTGCGGCGCGAAGTTCGATTCCCGAGAAGAATTACAACGGCACGAGAGCAAGTGCGTCGAAAAGCAACCACAAAACACCTGATGCTAAATCAGACGGGAATTCCGTTGCCACCGGATTGACAGTCTGATTGAGGATATCCTGCGGTTGAGTGCCGGCGTCGAATGCACCGTTAATCTATGTTCTTCGAGGTGCCAACGCGCGCTGGGGCACGCATTGCTAGCGGTCTGATCGGCGCACTCCAATGTGACCGTCGCGTACTCTTACCTCCAACACCGGCTGCGCATGCGCCGATGGACCTTCAAGTACCCGCCCGTCTTCCAAGGAATAGCGCGAGCCATGCCACGGACACCTTACACTCGAATTTTCCAAGCTCCCCTCGGCAAGCGGCCCGCCGAGGTGGGCACAGGTCTCAGCGATGGCGTAAATGCGCTCGCCCCGGCGCACGAGCAGGACCGGCATGCCATTGGCCTGCACACGCCGCAATTGACTGTCGGGCAGCTCAGCTTCAGCTAACACTGGAACAAAATCCTCGGGCGGTGAAAAGCCCGCTGTATGATCGACACCGATTTTTTCCTTGTAAACCAAATGTCCGCCCAGATAAGCGGATGCGCTTGAAACGATCAACCCGAGCAGCGCAAACTGCCGCCCGGCAGATCGCGAGCGCTGGCGTCGAAGGCACAGAGATGTGACATAGCAGGCGGTGGCCGTTACATTCAGCAGTCCATGCACGAGACCGATGCGACGAGGATTACCGCCGCCGATCTTCGACCAATCGGCCAGCCCGGTAACCGCCGCCGCCACCGCCCCAACCACACCCACGCTAATTGCGGCATCCGCGGCTCGGGCCATCGCCCTGTTACCGGTCGCCTCCTCAACTGCGTCGAACACCGCCGCGGCGGTCCAGGATCCAATCGGCACATCGGTCAATACCGCATGGAGCGGATGTCCTAACCAGGTTCCATGCAAAATATTAGCGGCCTTAGTTCCGATATATCCGTTGGCACTGAGCGCCTCCGCGATCGATGGCTGCAGCCGATCGGCAATCGGTTCCAGCCATTCCTGCCTTTTGATTAAGTCGACGGGTATGTGGGTTGCCATAGTATCCTCCCGAGCCGGATAGGCATTCGTGCAAATGGAAGTTCAGAGCCGCACCGCGAAAAGTCTTCTACGATAACGGAGCGAGGATCGAGCAAAGCCCATACCAGCGAACGAGGCGATACCGCTGCCCCGGAGAACGCATAATCAAGCGGTCATTATTGCGAATAGCGGCTTGGTAAGTGTTTTGTTTTTAGTACAAACAACGGGGGACGACGCGCGTACAATCCTCCGGAAGCCGAGCCGACAACTACTTGTATGGTTTTTTGCTGATAGTCTGCAGATACCCCGAATCGCCCGATCAACCGCGACTGAATCATTTTTCCCGTTGAACCCGAGCAATCTTGCAACCTCCGATTGAATTGTTACTCTTGCTCAATTGATTCGGCGCTGCCGCGGGCGGCGCCAGCGAAGCAACCATGCGACGACGCGATTTTTTGAAATCTGCCGCGATTTTAGCCGGAGCGCCGCTGTCTATTCCCGTCTTATTGGAGCGGGTGCTCGCACAGCCGCGCCCGAGCGAAATACGACAACCCTTCGACTATGCCTGGCTGAAAGGTCACGCTCGCTCGCTGGCGTGCAACGCTTATCGTGCGCAGAAGTCAATCCTGCCGAAAAGCCTGGCGGCACTCGACTACGATGACTATCAGGCAATCCGCTTTCGTCCGGACAAGGCACTGTGGGCCGACAGAGATCTCGATTTCCAGGTGCAGTTTTTTCATCCCGGGCCGATGTTTACAGAGTCCGTGCGCATGCACGAAGTGGTCGATGGTGAGGCCCGGGAAATTGCCTACCATCAGGCGATGTTCAATTTTCGCAAGGCCGGAATGAATGGCGGCGCGCTGCCGAAAGATCTCGGCTTCGCCGGCTTTCGCGTCCAATTTCATACCGACTGGAAAGCGGATATCGCCGCCTTTCTCGGCGCGAGCTACTTTCGCGCGGTGGGCAGCGACCACCGGCAATACGGCCTATCCGCGCGCGGCTTGGCCATCGATACGGGGCTCGAGAAAGGAGAAGAGTTTCCGCGGTTCGCTTCGTTCTGGTTCGAGCGACCGGCAAAACATTCGTCGCGCCTGAGCGTGTATGCTTTGATGGATTCGCCAAGTGCAACCGGCGCCTATCGTTTCGACATCATGCCCGGCGCAACCCTGACGATGGACGTCGACGCCGCAGTGTATCCGCGCAAAACAATCGAACGGCTGGGCATCGCGCCTTTGACAAGCATGTATCAACACGGCGAGAACGACCGCCGCATGGCCAACGACTGGCGTCCTGAGATTCATGACTCCGATGGGCTATCGCTGCTCACGGGCAAAGGCGAATGGATCTGGCGCCCGCTGGTGAATCCTGACGGCGTGCGGGTGAACTCGTATTTCGACGGCAATCCGCGCGGCTTCGGACTGCTGCAGCGCGATCGAAACTTCGATCACTATCAGGACGACGGAGTCTACTATGAACGCCGGCCAAGCCTGTGGGTGGAACCGAAGGTCGGTGCTAACAGCGGTTGGGGCAGAGGGGCCGTCCAGCTCGTGGAACTGCCGGCGCCGGACGAAACCTACGATAACATCGTCGCCTATTGGAGCCCCGCAGACACGGCGCAGCCGGGCCAGGAGTTGTTGTTCAGCTATCGCTTACACTGGGGCTCGAAAATACCGTATTCACCCACGCTCGCGCAGGTGGTCTCCACGCGCACGGGCATCGGCGGTATCGTCGGCCAGAAGCGCCAATACTTCTCCTGGCGCTTCGCCGTGGATTTCGCCGGCGGCGAGCTTGCCACGCTGGCGAAAAACGTCAATGTGGAGCCGGTGATCAGCGCTTCGCGGGGCGGCATCGAAATCGCTTCGGCGCGGCCGCAGGCCGAGATCAACGGTTACCGCGCCATGTTCGACATCAAGCCCACCGACGAGAGCCTCGAGCCCATCGATTTGCGTCTGTACCTGCGCGTCGGCGCACAGCCGTTGACCGAGACATGGATTTATCAGTGGACGCCGCCGCCTGTGGCGGAGCGGAAGTACTAGTCTTCTGTTTAAGAAATTCGCGGATTAGCGTTTCAGCCACAGCCGCCGATTGGCCTGAACGTCAGGCTGCGTGAAAATCCCGTCGACGCTTTTTGATTTCGCTGGGTCCGCTCAGTCTCTTTTGTCGTACCCGTACTTGTGACGGGCATCCACGTTATTGTTGGCCGCTTTTTCGCCCGCTATTTCTTTTTCGCTTTTTTCGATGAAGATTTCTTGCGCGGCACCTTGGCGCCCTCCCTCCGCGCCTCCGACAATCCGATGGCGACCGCTTGTTTGCGGCTGGTCACCTTCTTGCCGGAGCGCCCGCTTTTAAGCGTGCCCTTCTTGCGTTCGTGCATCGCCTTCTTCACTTTCTTGGATGCTTTTGGCCCATACTTCTTCGCCATGATGCCTCCTTCGTTTGTTTATTGTTAGCGCGCCATTGAACTGACATCTGCTCCAAACTAAAAACGTGCATCTATCTGATTTCCGACGATCATCGTCAAACTTTCAGCCTAGTATGTTTTGGCTCGCTAACAAGTAGGGGTTGGCTTTGGGAGGTCGTGAGTGGTCAGTTTATGTAGCGGCGGCTTCTGTCGTCGCCCGAAGCAGGGTAGGCACGGTAGCCTGCCCTGCTCATCGAGCTGAGTCATTCAGTTTTACTTATCAGCCCCTGGCGGATCTCTTCCAACGCCTTGCTGATGCGATTTCGATTTGAGCGATCTTTGACCAACCCGGCTGCGGCCGACAAGAACTCGAGATGGTCCAAAACCGAGGAAAATTCTCTGGGAGAGGCATCTCGCCTCTTGGCGCCTAAATAAGCCGAGACCACGTTGTCGACGTTATCGGACAGGTTTTTTTTCACCAGGCAATTCAGCAACTGACAATCGACCGACGCTACCGCGTCCCAGAAATTGGCGTCGTGCCGGTCTCTGTCCGTCGCTGCTGTGTCCGCGTCCCGTACCCGCTCGCTCATTTCCTTTGAGCTCAACGCTTTTCTCCCATGCAACCCCAAGAACAGATCGGCAGCTAAAAAATTGAGTAACGGATAGGGATCGAGGGGTTGATCATTTTTGGTCTTCAGCTCGTGAGCTTTTTTGTAGGCATCGCGCATTTCAATAAGCGCGGCTTGTTTATCCGCCACGTTAGCCGCGATCGACGTTTTGCGCTTGGCTATTCCTCCTAATAAGCTCAATCGCTCCGTCGTAGGACCGAAGTGTTTGTTTAACGCCACCAAACTTTCTTTTGCTTGGGTCATGATGCGTTTGGCCTGGTTTCGGTTCTTCTTGCTTGCCGCCACCGCCAGGCGGCTCTGAACATTGCACAGTTGCTCGGCCGCCCGCACGGAGACCTGGGCCACTTCCGCCCTGAGCGCCTTCTTATAGTATTCAACCGCTTCCTCGAAGAATCCAAGCTCTCCAAGAGCGCGACCCAGCGCGGCTTGGATGTCTCCCCGTGAACCCAAATTGTCGTTCAGCGCTCTTTTGATTTCATTGACGTGCTCTGTGAGACGAACGATGTCGGTTGCAGAAGCCGTCGTCGCATCTTCGGCAATGTTTTCCAATTCAACCACGGCCTCTGCCGCTGCAACGAAATGGAGCTCATCACTCCTGCCGTTGACGGACGGCCCATCTCCCGAAATGGTAAACGCCGGGTCGCCGTAACACTGGTAAGCTCCCCAGGTATTCGCTCCGGGATAGGCCTCGTAGGTTTCCTTTCTGGCGCGATGGACGGCTCTGCCGAAGGGAACCCCGGCCAGCAACTCGCGGTAAAACACTTCGGCGAACGTCCGGGCAGCGTCGTCGTCAACCGCCCAGCCGGCGGCGACCACCGCGTGCACGCCCATGCGAATGAGTTCGCCGGCAAGATTGGCGGCAAGCCGCGGCAAATCGTTTTCAGGACGGACTTTGTCCTCTATGCGTCCCAAGTGGCAACAGTTGATAAAAACCAGTTCCGGCACCACGCGCATTTGACGAATCTCCGCCGGTGTTAGAAATTTATCGCTGCCGATAACCATACCGGAGAACTTGGTTTTCATGTCTTTTCCATCACCGCCTACAGCCACTCGATGCTCGTACACGCCATGGCCGGCCAGGTGCACAATGCGGTATTCCCGCTCGTAAAGACGGCGAAGAATGTCACCGGCGACTTCTCGGTTATCATCCCGGTCCGGGCGGAGAACAGAGGTGACGTCGAACTTCTCTTTTAATCGCTCCCCGACGGCCAGCGCCTCATCTAACGCGCCGGGCAAAGGCGCGAAGTTGCTGGGCGGGTCGCCAATCACCAGCGCGAATTTACCCTGCGCGAATAAAACCTTTTCGCGAAACTCTGTGGACTGCAATTGCCGCACCATGCCGGCCTGAACCGACAACGGTTTGTCACCGGACGTGTCAGCCGAATCATAGCCTCGCCGGCGTTCTTGCATGAGCTCCCAGGGATAGCGCGCCGCCGCATCGTTCAGAACCAGAACCATATCCCGCTGGTCCGGGGCGCGATCTTTGAGCTCGTTGGGCACGAGCATTTCGAACAAGGTTACAGCGATGCCGCAATCCGTGGCCGCAGTATTCATAGCCGCTTCGATAAACTGGTCGACGAGTACCCTTTGCGTCGGTTGGAGATAGGCCTGGGTTCGGGCACGGTCGGTAAGCAAATGGAACGCAAGACGTGCTTGGCTGTCCTCGGTGATTTGCAAGCGTTGCCACCAGCCCCCTGCTTCCGCGAAACTCGACCGGCGCCTGCCGCCGCGTCTTTTCACAACGACCGGCGTCGCCTCAATCTCGAACGTTTGGGACAATTCGGCATCGTTTCTGATTCGACCGAGTGCGCGCGCCGCCTGAATGGCTTGGTCTTCGTACAATTCGATAAATTCAACCGCATCGATGCGCACCTTTTCTTCGTAACCTGTAATATCCAGACTCTGATTCGCATGCGCGATGCCACGCAGAATGGCCGCCACTGAGTCTTCGACGGAAAAGCCGCCGGCCCCGGTGCCGATCAACAGCACACTGAGATTTGCCGCTTGCTGCTTGATGACTTCTTTGCCGTTCGCCGATCGACTCTCGGCGCGAGCGACCGCGTAGGCGCGGGCGCCGCGGGACACGGCGCGCGCCAGATTGCCCGGCGAGAGAGTGCCAACCATGCCCAGGCCGATGACAATAGAGCCGGCATGTTTTGAGGCGGCAGGAAGAAACACCAATTCGGTGTCTTGCGCGCCCGGATATAAACCGAGCCGCAGGCGGTCGCGCAATCGTCCGTCGAGGGAACGATCCAACTGTAATTCGGCGCTGAGAATTGTGTCCCCTTCATAGTGCCCGACCATGACGGGATACCTGGCAAAAGCTAAATTACCGTGCGTTACGGCGACCCGCGCGCGGCGCCGCGACGGCTTTGAAACCTTCTTCCGCGCGGCGCCCAGAGCGGATCGGGTCAGAATCTCGGCATCGGGATAGAGCGGCGTTTTTTCTTCGGGTAACTCGAACTGTTCCGGAACGCCCCGGTCCGACGGCGCCACTGTCGACAACAAGTCGGTAGTGCCCTTTTGGACTAACTCGAGGATTGCCGTGAAGTCCGGCTCATGATCGGCCATATCGCCGTGAGTTGCCCGCATATACCAGGTCTTAACTCCCGGCAGCTGTCCGGTAGACCATGACACCCGGCCATCGCCTTGCGGAGAAGCCTGAACAACCAGACGGTTATTGCCATCGCCATCGTTTGTTGAAACGATGCCGATCGGCGTCGCGGGAGCCCAACCTGCGACGTAACACATGCGCTCCGGAACGATCGTCGGCTTGTTATCGATGAGATTGCGGAATACCCGCGCCTGCTGGAGTAACCCGGCGTCCGGCACATTCCATCGCCGCCTTCTTTCATCCAGCGCGCGCAATCGGCTCCACGTATCAGGGGAGAAAAAGTCGAACGTTGAATCGACCGCCGGCAGCATCTCCAGGAGTCCGGGAAAAAACCGTAGAATTTGCAGTACTTCGTCTTCGCTGTTGGTAAAATCCAACAGCGCGAGCTGTTTTACCAGCGATTCACGGCCGATCAGCACCACCGGAACGATATAGGACCCGCCGTTGGGCGTTCCAAGCATGACCAGACGCGCGTCGGGATGCTGACACATGCGCCGCCAGGTTTCAGGCTGCGTTGCAATCATCGCGCGCGCGAGCAGACCGCCCATGCAGTGGGCGATGATGCAAACCGGATGGTTTCGCGGCTCGGTCTCATCCAGCTTTAGCTCGATGGCCTCGGCCAGTCGCTGCGCTTCAACCAACAAGGAAAGCCGCCAGTCATATGGAAATGGCACCACTTCATGAGTGTGACCGAGAAACTGGACAAGTTTTTCATAGGCCATGCTCACCGGCGCTTCGGCGCGAACGCCTTCCGCCTCTATCTTGAGACGGGACAAACCGCCGAAGGCCAAACCCATGGGATCGATCCATATACGATCTGTGCCAACAGCCAAATGACTGCCCATAATTCCAGGCAAAATGAAAACGGCGGGTGACGGCTTAGCCCCGGCGCGTTGATACGACATGACTCCGGCATCGCTCGTCCGCACTGAAAACTCCTCGAACCCGTCGTCTTGTCCCTGCCGGCGAGAAATCGCTTTTGCCAAATGCGCGCTACTATCGTCGTTGACGAAGTAGCGAAAATGAGAGACATGCGAACCTTGATGGAAGTAAAATGCCGAGCCTCCCTCGCGTTCGGCTCCGCCAAACATCGCGGCGGTATCGACCACTAGGTCATGGTCGCCGAGATACAGAGGGTCGGTTAAGAATGTACTCACCGATGTTGCAATATTTTCGCCTTCGATATCGCCGGCGATCACCCGAAGCTCGCCTGCGACTTTGCGGTCCGGGCGATTGAGGAGAGCCACCAGGGGCGAGCCGGGAATCTGCGCTTCCAGACCGGGGAGTACGCCGGGATCCGACCTTTCTTTGGCAATCGCCATGATAAGCTCGCTGAAGACATCGCATACTGCGCCTAAAAATCCTGCATTCAATCCAGGGATGTTTTGCAGCAGATTGAAGATAACCGATAAGTAAAGATCGAATCGTTGCGATGCCAGGGACGTACCCATCGCCGGGCAGGCAACCCTGACGAATCGCTCGATCCGCAATTTTTTAGCTTTAAGGACGGCATTGAGTTCAGCGAGATCGCCGCGATGTCCGCCTTTATCGTTCTTTTTAAAATATTTCAGGTCCGCATTATCGAAAGGTGGCCCGCCATCGGCCAAGTTGGAACGGCATAGCAACTCGCCCACCATTCCGCCGCGGGAGTGCGAGACGAGATGCAACAGCGCTCCGATGGGAAGGCTTTTCGCCAGCGCAATCGCGTTGGTAATCGGGCTCTGCGTCAACGTCGGATGTTCGAACGCAAACACCTGGCCTTCATAC
Organism: Deltaproteobacteria bacterium; assembly: GCA_009379725.1. Classification (GTDB taxonomy): domain Bacteria; phylum Desulfobacterota; class Binatia; order UBA9968; family UBA9968; genus WHTF01. Next base: position 18,995 of record WHTF01000007.1, on the reverse strand, counting down.
GGCGCAAACAGGGTATTGCGCTCCGAGTTTCGCTCCTCGGTCCATAGGGCACCGAAGCTGCCTTGAGTCGAGGAAGCGGTGCCATGGAGAAAAAGCAACGTAGGCCGATCGGTGGAGATATTTCCCGGGCCGTTGAGTGAAAACGCCGGAGTGATGGAACAGCGATAAAGACCCGTACCGTATTCCAGAGTGCGTTTCTCGTAAATCGCGCCGATGTTCCGGGCCGCCAATTCCGGCACGTCAATTTTATAGAACCGCAAGGTTTTAATCAGCACGCTGCCGATCAACCCGCGCGATGGGCCGCGCTGGGGCAGACTCGCAGGGAGGGTCAGAGTTCCGTCCGCACTGCGCTGGGTTGCCTCTCGAAGAACTTCATCGCACAGCCGGCGCCGCGAAGTCCAAAAACGCGAGCCGTCCTCCAGCTCGATCTCAACCACTGCATCGTGCTCGGTGAGCAACTCCGGAAGGACAGCCGCGCCCTCTCGCTTTGAGCTGATGCTGAATGAATGCGCCTCCTTGACCGTGATCGCGTGCCAGCGGCGCGTTTTGAAGGTCGTATCAATGGTTTCAAAGCCGGGAATTCGGATTTTCTGAGTGTCTCTACGTTGCGAGGCTTGAGCCATAGTAGCTGGTTCCTTTATGAACTTAAGGAGAGTCTCCTAACCCATAGGAAAACTCTGCTCCGCATGTCGGGCTCAGCATCGTGTGTTCGAAGTAGTCCGGTCGAATTTGAGCCATGGACCGGACGACAAACTCACAACTTGCGAACTTTGATCGTATAGTTTCCCAAGCCGCGGGCGCGATTATAGTGGCGCACCTGCACGAAGTAATCGCCGGCAATTAAATCCGCAGCGATATGAGCGTTTAGATCGGTGCCGGAGTCGTCGTCCTCGGCGAGAAGCGAAGTCTCATTGTTGGGACCGAATAGCTTCATCACAATGTCGGTCGGGCCACGCGTATCGATGACATAGCGACCGTCCTTTTTAGCAGTAAACCGGTACAGGTCTTCCTCGCCGAACTTGCCGATCGAAGCGGAGGTACGGCGTTGGGCATTGACTTTGAGCTCCACTGCGTCCGACACTGTATTGCCGGTTTTGGGGTACATCTTGGCGCCGGCAATGAACTGTTTGTCGAGCTGCGAGAGAGTGTCGTTTTCCTGGGTGCCGGCACCGTTCAAAGTCCACGAAGCCGGGAAAAAATACAGCATGATGGATTCGGCATCGAAGCTGGTGCCGTTGATCTGGTCCGCGCTGTATCTGCGCAAGATATTGTGACGCGTGGTTTGCTCGTCCCAAAAATTCGGTGATTTCGCCATTTCTCGAATCACGACTTCTTCGTTCCACTGAATGCCGCCGGCAGGATTTTGATGCTCGTGCGCCAAGCCTAAAGCATGGCCGAATTCATGAGCCGACGTGCCGCCGTCGAGAAATCCAAGATTCATGGTCGGCTGGTCTAGGGCAATGCTGCGGCAATCGGTACCGACATAAGACCAGGCGCCGTCGGAAGAATCGAAGGCAATGCGGATCTCCGCATTGGGCGCATTATTGAATTCAATTTTGAGGTTGGCAACCTCGGACCACCAGCCGGCTTGCTCGCGGGCTTTGGCCTGCTCGGCCGCGGTGCCGCCCATGAATCGGACATGAAGCGCCGATCCGTTCATCCATGTTTTACCGATCGGCGATATAGCACGTACGCGACCATCGCGCCGCTGGGTAGGTTGGAGCCGCATCAGGTCGCGGGGCAAAATACGATCAAAACAAACCTTCGGTCTATCAGCCACAGAATTATCCTCCGTCTTTTTGATACCCAACTTGGCAAAGATCTCAGTAATTCGAATGACCCTGCCGAGTGAGCTCGGCGTCAGATTAATCAACCCGCAAATGACCGTCAAGGTAAATATCGCTTGCGGACGGCGGCTGAAACGGCGAATTGGCTTCCAACTTATCGACGTCTGAGATATCCATAAAAGATTGGCGTGGCGCTGTTGGTGATATTCCTATGGCGCAACGCAACCGGCGAGCGGACATCAAGGACAAACGTTTAAGATCATGAAGACGGCGCAACAATTTATGACATCGATGCGCGTTCTCGGTCCCGAGCGCCTGTGGCTCCTGGGGATTCTCACCGGCGGGCACTTTGTGATTCACTGGTTTCAGCAGTTCTTTCCGGTGCTTTTACCATCGATCAAGTCTGGGTTGGGTCTGAACAACGTCGAAGTCGGCGCTTTGACTTCGGCTCAGCAGTTGGTTATGGGGGTAGCGCAACTACCTCTCGGCATGCTCGCGGACTCAATGGTGCGCCATCGCGCGGCCATTCTCGCGCTATCGCTGGTCTCCATGGGAGCTGCCTATTTTCTTTTGGGCTCTTCGGTTTTTATCTGGGCATTAGTGGGCTCGGGACTCATCGGCTTAGGGACTGCCCTGTGGCATCCAACCGCGGCCGCATCGTTGTCGAACCGCTTTCCCGAACGGCGCGCCACCGCCTTGTCGATTCACGGCACCGGCGCCACCCTCAGTGACACCGTCACACCGCTGTTTGTCGGCGCGCTGTTGGCAACCTTTTCCTGGCAAACCGCCACCCAAGTGCAATTGGTACCCGGATTATTGTTTGCTTTCTTGTTATGGCGCGCCTTGGCCGGTATGTTCACCGATGCGGCTTCCCCTTCGCGCCGCGATGCGACCCAATTCCGCGATGTCCTCGCGGTGATCAAGAATCCGGCGTTTTTAGGCGTGTCGGTATCAACCGGCCTTTTGACAATGGCACGATTGGTTATCCTGACGTTTCTACCCGTATACCTCCAGGAGCATTTAAACTACTCAGCTTTTGCCTTGGGCGTTTTCATTGCCCTGCTGCACGTAATGGGAACCCTGTCCCAGCCGGTGTTGGGTTTGCTTTCAGACCGCTTCGGCCGCAAGACCGTGCTCTTGCCTTCCTGCCTCTTGTTGGGATTGTTTTTCGCCCTCCTGGCGTTCGTGCCGCCGGGCATTCCCCTCGGCCTGGTGATCATCGCCATCGGCCTCTTTTTCTATACGCTTTATAATATTTTTAATGCCGCGGTCATGGACGTCGCCGGGTCCAACGTCCAGGCATCGACCTATGGACTTATGACACTGATCACGCAGCTCGTGGTCATCCCGACGCCTATGATTACCGGTTATTTGATTGGCGATTGGGGAATCAAGTTTGCGTTTATCCTGGCGGGAGCTTTTCTGGTCATCGCCGGCCTGGTGATCGCGCCGCTCCGATTGTATCGGGGCACGCGAAACTCGTGAATGAGTTGGTGTTCTTCGCGGTGCTACTCGTTTGTTCTTTTTCTCTGCGGCTCTGCCGGGCTAACTTCTCTTTTGGCTGTTTGGGCACTTTGTGGTTAAATCATTTTAGATATCTTCGATTTTGCTGCAGCTTTGCCGCGAGACAAAGTTCCTGATGCTATTTTGCTTTGCGATTTTCAAAGACTTTATGCTCTCCGCGCATGCGCGCTGACAATGTCGATGGCTGGCTCGAACGAGATAAGCAGCGATAAGCTTTTCGCCCGTTGTTGCATCGCCGGCGGCGGCCCCGCCGGCCTGATGCTGGGTTTCCTGCTCGCTCGCGCCGGTATCGATGTCATCGTTCTGGAAAAGCACGCGGATTTCCTGCGCGACTTTCGCGGTGATACGATTCACCCGTCGACGCTCGAAGTCATGCACGAGCTCGGCTTGCTCGACCAGCTTCTCGCGCTACCTCACGAAAAGGTTCACAGACTCACCGCGCAGATCGGCTCTAAGCGGCTCACATTGGCGGATTTCACCCACCTGCCTGTCCGCTGCGGTTTTATCGCATTCATGCCGCAGTGGGATTTTCTCGATTTCCTGGCCGTCCGCGCACGCCGTTATTCCGGATTTCGCCTGCTCATGGAGACCGAGGCCGCTGACATCATTAAAGATGCGCAGCGCGTTGTCGGCGTGCGTGCGACGACGCCAAAAGGCTCAATCGAAGTTCGTGCCGATCTGATCGTCGCCGCCGACGGGCGCAATTCGATCCTGCGGGACAAGACCGGCCTGCCGGTCCGAGAGTTCGGCGCGCCTATGGATGTTTTGTGGTTTCGACTTTCACGCAAGCCGCAGGATCCGGCACAAACCATGGGCCGCTTCGACAGCGGCGGCATTTTTATAATTATCAACCGGGGCAAGTATTGGCAGTGTGGTTACGTCATTGGCAAAGGCCAATTCGAGGCGATTCGCAGCGCCGGGCTCGAATCGCTTCGTAAGGCCATTGTTCAACTGGCACCTTACACAAAGGAGAGAGTCGGCGAGCTCAAGAGTTGGCAGGACGTAAAGCTATTGACGGTGCGCGTCAACCGTTTAATGCAGTGGTTTTGCCCCGGTCTGCTCTGCATCGGCGACGCAGCCCACGCCATGTCGCCCGTCGGCGGCGTAGGCATCAACCTGGCGATCCAGGACGCCGTTGCCGCAGCCAACGCGCTTGCGGAGCCGCTGCGAAATCGTCGATCGACCATCGACGATCTGCGGCGGGTGCAGAAGAAGCGAGAAGTTCCAACCCGCGTGACCCAACGGTTGCAGCTGGCAATTCAGCGACGGATCATAGCCCGGGTTTTAGACCGGACCGAACCGTTCAAGCCGCCGCTGCTGCTTCGGCTGATCAGCGCTATTCCTTTCTTGCAGCGCATCCCGGCCCGGCTGATCGGTCTAGGAATCCGACCGGAGCATATCAAACTTGCAGATTCGCAAAACGATGTGACCAAGTAACTTGAATAGTCTGGGTTGCGCCTCGCGCTACTTACCTTTGTAGACCTTGTCAAAAAAACCCTCGTCGTCGAGTTTTTTGAGCCAGCTGGAGTCAATGACGCGCTCGGCTTTGACGCCCGCCACCTTGGGATTTTGCTCCGCCATATATTTGATCACAGTCCTGGTTCCTTCCACTGTCGGATACGGCTTGCGATCGAGCTCCTCGAGGGCCTCGATATAAAACTCTTCGGCGGCGGCGGCGTTGGGCAATCTGAGATTTTTCGCCAGCACTTCTTTGACCGCTTGCTTGTTGTCTTTGTTAAAAACGTAGGCGTAACCTTCGACGACGGCCCGCGTGAAGTTGTCGAATACTTTAGGATGGGCCGCCATATAATCTCGCCGGGCTGCCAGCACCGTATTTTGATAGGGGATTTTTGCCTGGGTGAGATTGAGAAGCGGGTGATATCCCTTGTTCACCATGGTCCTGGTGGCAAGCCGTTGCAGCATCGCCGCATCGAGCCCTTTCTGTTCAAGCGCGGCCATGCGCTCCGGATCCAAGCCGGTTTGCATCAATATGACCCGGTCACGCTTCGCATCCAGGCCCAGATGATCCAGAGCGATCAACGCCGAGACGTGAGATGAGCCTCCGAAGCGCGCCGTGCCGAGTCGCTTGCCCCTGAGATCCGCCGCCGTCTTGATGCTGGGTTGGGTCACAAGGGTGAAGGGTGACGTATTGCTAATTCCCAGAAAGGCAGCAATATCCTGCCCGCCAGCGATCAAACTTACCAGCGCGGCGGGCGCATTGGCCGCGACCTGGATCTCCCCGGCGGCTAACATCTGGCTTACGAGAGCGCCACCCATGACAAAAATCATCTGGACATCCACCCCGTACTTGTCAAAGATTTTTTTATCCTTGGCGACCCATAAGGGCGTGTTATGCGGAGTCGCCGTGGAAACCGCGAGTTTTAACTGCGGCAGCTTGGAAGATTGTGCCAAGGATGGTTGGGCGATGACGAGCGTCATGAAAAGCGCCAGGATTGTGATAGACATCGATTTGCTAAACATTATTTGACCTCCAGTTTTTCCTATTGACGGCAGCGCGGAAGCTCAACGCAAATACCTCACGCGCCGGAACATACCGATCCCCGACTCATTGCTAAAAATCGTCGCTCTGTAACGTTGGCCAAGTATCATGTACATATCGGAGTTGCTGTTTCAATTGCTTAGCCAGTAATGTTGGCTGTAGCGCAGCGGTGGAAAAGGAAAATCTGCACCCACACTGCCGATAAACATTGTATTCCGATATGAGTGATTTAGTTTGACGACTCTCGCGATCGTCTGGCATAAACGTTGAATTAACACGTCGCCTGCTATGCGGATTTCACGAACCACCGTACTCCTGCTCTGCACCGGGCTCGTCACGATGACATCGATCGGCATGAGCTCGTTCAGCCTTTTCCTTCGGCCTTTGGAGGCGGATTTTGGCTGGTCGCGCGCCATGGTAACCCTGCCATACATGTTCGCCATGCTCGGCTGGGGCGTTGGCGCCGTTCTGTTCGGCAAGCTCGCCGGTGCGCTGGCAACCAGCATCCTGCTCCTGGCGCTGGAGATTCCCAACGAGCTGGTCTTTTTTCTCCTGGTCGCCGTGGCTATCGGTCCAACGTTCGGCACCGTGGCCGTCCAGAACGTAATCTTTTACGAGATCGCCGGTCCGAGAATGGCGGGGGTTATTCTTGGTTTAAGTTTTATCGTCCACCAGATTGGCTCCGCCGGCGGACCGATGTTCGCGAGCATCGCGTTTGACATGACTGGTAGTTACGACGGCTTCATGATGGTGATGGCTCTGATTCTGCTCGTTTCCGGCGTCCTGATCTACAGCGACACCCGTCAGGATATGCACCCAACCCATTCTCAACTCGAGTCCGTCTCGGTCTTGAACCAAAGGCAAGGCAGCTATACGGATGGATTGAGAATCTAAAGAACACTGAGATTTTCAGTCAACAACACCTAGATCAAAAGGGAAGAACCAGATACAACAACAAGCACGTGCGACAAGAAGTTCTGGAGGAGATCGATCGCATTAACCAACTTGAATCGGAAAAACGGCAAACCGTGACGAAACCAACCGGTGAGTCATGATTCATTTCTTCTTAACGTTATTTGAGGTTTGAAATTTGAAATTCCCAGGGGGATCCATGGACACCATTCATTTCGTCGACACCACGATTCGCGACGGCCATCAGAGTTTGTGGGCGGAGAACATGACCACGGGCATGATGTTGCCGATCGCGAAAAGCATGGATCGAGCCGGCTTCGAAGGCATCGAGCTGATTTCCGGTTCGCACTTAAAGAAAACCGTGCGCGAGCTCAAAGAAGATCCGTGGGAGCGCGTGCGACTCGTCGCCAAAGAAATTACTCAGACGCCGCTGCGTCTCATCGCCGGTCGGGTGAATACTTTTGAGTACAATCCGCCGTCGATGTATTGGCTCTTCATCGAACGGATGTTTGCCAACGGTATCCGTGAAGCACGCATCTCGGACGAGTGGAACGATTACGAAGGCTGGAAGTTCAGAGTCGGTGTGTGCCACGCGGTCGGCATGAAGACCATTCTGAATTTGATCTATTCCGTATCACCGAAGCATAGCGATGAATATTTCGCGCAACGGACCCGCCAAGCTGCTTCGCTAAAACCATACCGTCTTTGCCTCAAAGATCCGGGCGGACTGCTGACTCCCGAACGCATGCAAACTCTTGTACCGATCATTTTCAAAAACGCCAACGGTATTCCGGTCGAGCTGCATACCCACTGCACCACCGGCTTGGGTCCTCTATGCTGCATCGAAGGCATGAAACTGGGCATTCGCTCGATCAACACGGCCCTGCCGCCGCTGGCCGACGATTCTTCCAATCCTTCGCTTTTCAACGTCGCCAAGAACGCGCGGGCTTTGGGCTATGCAACCGCCATTGACGAAGAAGTTTTAAAGCCGGTATCCAAGCATTTCACCGCCATCGCCAAGCGCGAAGGCTTCACCATCGGCGCGCCCGTCGAATACGACTACACCCAATACCAGCATCAGGTGCCCGGCGGCATGCTCTCTAACCTGCGTCATCAATTGCGCAAGGTCGGCCTGGAACACCGATTCCCGGAAGCGTTGGAAGAATCGATTCGAGTGCGCGCGGAGTTCGGCTACCCGATCATGGTGACGCCGCTGTCGCAGTTCGTCGGCAGCCAGGCGGCGATTAACGTCATCGTCGGCGAGCGCTACAAGGAAGTCACCGACCAGGTGATCAAGTTTGCTCTCGGTCACGCCGGCGCGGAGGGCGCCCGCGACATGGACCCCAACGTTAAGGAGAAGATCCTCGATCGCCCTCGCGCCAAGGAATGGGCTGCGTGGCAGCCGGACGAGCCCAGTGGGGACGACATGCGCAAGAGACTCAATGCGCCGGGCGTCTCGGACGAAGAACTGTTACTGCGCTGGATCGTCGGCAAGGAAGACATCGATACCATGCGCGCCAATCCGCGCCCGCTGGAATATTTGAATTCCGAGCAGCCGCTTGTAAATCTGCTTCAGGAGCTATCCAAACGCAACGATAGCCGGCAAATTCACGTGCAAACACCTGCCTTCTCGGTCACGCTGGAAAAGCGCGGCGGCCGAATTTAAAGCTCAAGGCTCAACGTTTAAAAAATCAGAGATTCCGATCGCGGACTTCAACATTGAACGTTGAACCTTGAACTAAATTCCTAGCAGTGCAATAAGAATGGAGAATTAAATTCTTCACTGCGATAAAAGACAAACCAAGGAGGATACGAATTTATGGCTAGGGACATTGTCGCGATTGACGTTCACATTCATCTCTCCGATGAAACCACGCAAAAGGCGAAAGGATCACGGACCGCCCAAATGGCGAAGTACTTTGGTCGTGAACGACCGCCGGTTTCCATCGATGAGCTGGCCGATCAATATCGCGCGCGTAAAATGATGGCTGTTTTGATGAATACACGAGATGAGACCGTCACCGGTTTAACTCCGGTACCTAACGATCACGTTGCCGGCGCCGTTAAAAAACATCCCGACGTATTTTTGGCTTTCGGCGCCATCGATCCCTGGACCGGCAAGCTTGCCTTGGATGAAATCCGACGCTGCAAAGATTTGGGACTCCATGGCATGGGCGAGCTCAACCCGGCGCGGCAACACTTTTTTGCCAACGACGTTCGCTTCTATCCTCTATGGGAGGAATGCGCCAAACTGAATATGCCGATTCTGTTCCACGGCGGTATGGCCGCCGCCGGAGCGGGAACACCAGGCGGCATGGGCATCAAACTCAAATACAGCCAGCCGATTTATCTCGACGAAGTCGCCGCCGATTTTCCGGAATTGAAAATCATCAGCGCCCATCCCACCTGGCCATGGACCGCGGAAAGCCTGGCGATCGCACGGCACAAGGCCAATTACTTTATCGACCTTTCCGGCTGGGCGCCCAAGTACTTCCCGGCCGAGCTGCTGCACAACATCAACACCTTGCTTCAGGACAAAGCGATGTTCGGTTCAGACTGGCCGGCCATCGGCGTCGAACGCTGGCTGGAAGAATTTCAGCAGGTGAATATGAAGCCGGAAGTGCGCCAGAAGATCATGCTGGATAACGCGAAGAAGTTTTTCGCACTGGAATTCTAGGGGTTTCACGTGAACGGAGACGGAATCAAATTCGTCGACACGACCATTCGCGACGGCCATCAGAGCCTGTGGGCCGAGAATATGACCACGGGCATGATGTTGCCCGTCGCGGAGCGCATGGATCGGGCCGGCTTCGACGCCATCGAGTTGATCTCCAGTTCGCATCTGAAGAAATGCGTGCGCGAGCTCAAGGAAGATCCCTGGGCGCGCGTCAAGCTGATGCGCCAGCGCGTCACGCGCACGCCGTTGCGCCTGAACGCCGGACGGTTCAGCGCTTTCGACATCACGCCGAAGTCGATGTACCGGCTGTTCATGGAGCGGATGGCCGCCAATGGCATTCGCGAGGCGCGGATTTCGGAAGAATGGAACGAACTGGAAGGATGGCGCTGGAAGACTGAAGTCGCCCGCGACGTCGGCATCAATCCCGTCCTTAACCTGATCTACTCGGTATCGCCCAAACACACCGACGAGTATTTCGCGCAAAGAACGCGCGACGCGGCATCACTCGAAGTCAACCGGCTCTGTCTTAAAGATCCGGGCGGCTTGCTCACGCCTGATCGGGTCAAAACATTGGTACCCATCGTTTTTGAAAATGCCAATGGCATTGCCGTGGAGCTGCATACCCATTGCACGACCGGTCTGGGTCCGCTTTGTTGCCTGGAAGCGGTCAAGCTCGGTATCAAGATCGTCAATACAGCGCTACCGCCGTTGTCGGATGGATCCTCTAATCCTTCGCTCTTTAACGTCGCCAAAAATCTCCGCGCCCTCGGTTACCCGACCCTCATCGACGAAGAGGTGTTGAAACCCGTCTCTGAACATTTCACCTTTATCGCCAAGCGCGAAGGTTTTCCCATCGGCATGCCGCTGGAATATGACTACACACAATATCAGCATCAGATTCCGGGAGGAATGATTTCCAACCTGCGCCACCAGCTGCGCAAGGTCGGCCTGGAGCACCGAATCGACCAAGCATTGCAAGAAACCATGCAGGTACGCGCCGAGCTGGGCTATCCGATCATGGTCACGCCGCTGTCGCAATTTGTCGGCAGCCAGGCCGCCATCAACGTCATCGTCGGCGAGCGTTACAAGGAAGTCACAGATCAGATCATTCAGTACGCGCTCGGCTATTGGGGCCGCGAAGGCGCTGAGTTGCTGGACCCCACCGTTAAAGCAAAAATACTGGATCGGCCGCGGGCCAAGGAATGGGCCCAATGGCAACCGCCTGAACAGACGGTCGCCGAGGTGCGCAAGAAAATGAACGCCGAAGCCGTCTCGGACGAAGAGTTGCTGTTGCGCTGGAATCTCAGTGTGGAGGAGATCGAGACGATGCGGGCAGCCGGCGCGCCCAAGGAGTATCTGACGGCGCGCCAGCCGCTGATCAATTTAATCGACGCCTTGAGCAAACGAACCGACTATCGTCAAATCGTCATTCAGAAAGGCGAGATGGTTGTTTCGTTAAACCGAGGGTCCACTTCAACTTAACCTGTCTTGATAGTGATTCACGAAGAGCACACCCTTCAATCGAACCATAAACCCATGGCACGCTTTTTCTTTACCGCCGGTTCACTCATCGCCTTTTTAGGAGTCGCGCTCGGCGCTTTCGCCGCTCACAGTCTAAAGAGCCGTCTCACTCCCGACATGCTGGAAATTTTTGAAACCGGCGTGCGTTATCAGATGTACCACGCCTTTGGACTCTTCGCTGTTGCGTGGGCTTCAGCGCGCTGGCCCGAAAGCAACGTCAACGCCGCGGGCTGGTGTTTTATCATCGGCATCATCGTCTTCTCCGGCAGTCTCTACATTTTGAGCCTGACGGGCGTCCGCTGGCTCGGCGCGATCACGCCACTGGGTGGCGTCGCCTTTCTTATCGGCTGGGCCATCCTGGTCTGGACGGCCGGGCGCTAACCGGCATCTGAATTCTGCGCCTACATTAGTAAATTTCCGATGTATTGAACGGCTTGAACAGTTCACCAGTTCCACGTTCAAAAGTTCAAAGTATGAACCGGCAAGTCGAAGGCCTTGCCCTAGCAAGTTAGTGGAAGACTCTGTTTTGCAGGCTGCTCAAAAAGAGCTCAGAGGCAAGGCACGTGAGAATCGATGAGCGGAGGCGTACTTGTTAGTACGTTGACGCGAGACGATTAAGCGCAACGAAGCATATGAGTTTTTTTCAGCAGTCTGCTACTGAAGCGCTACGTTGACTCTCTACATACCTTCGAGTAGTTTCCATGTAATGATCATCGGCGTCCCTAAAGAGATCAAAACCGAAGAAAATCGGGTTGCCGTGACACCCACTGGCGTGGCCGGTTTCATTTCGCGGAACCACAAAGTCCTGGTGGAAAAAGGCGCCGGCAGCGGCAGCGTCCTGAGCGATCGCGCCTACGAGCGCGCAGGCGCGACCCTCGTCGAATCGGCAAAAACGGTTTGGGAACAGTCCGATCTGATTATGAAGGTCAAAGAACCCCAGACTGCGGAATTTCCACTGCTGCGTCCGGGCTTGATTCTCTTCACCTATCTTCATCTCGCCGCCGATGAGGCCGTAACACGCGCGCTGCTCGATCGAAAAGTAACCGCCATCGCCTATGAAACCATCCAACTCGAAGACGGTTCGCTGCCGTTGTTGACGCCGATGAGCGAGATCGCCGGTCGACTTTCGATTCAGGTCGGCGCCTGGAGTTTGCAGGCGGAAAACGGCGGGCGCGGCATACTTCTCGGCGGCGCTTCCGGGGTGCGGCCGGGCAAAGTCGCGATCCTCGGCGCGGGCATCGCCGGTACGGCGGCCTGCCAGGTGGCAACGGGCATGGGCGCCTACGTCAGCATTCTCGACGTCAACCCGGCAAAGTTACGCTATGTGAGAGACATGCTCGGCGGACACGTCACGACGTTGATGTCCAACCGCGCCAACGTCGAAGAAGAAGTCGTCGATGCCGATCTGGTGATCGGCTCGGTGCTGATCCCCGGCGCCAAGGCGCCCAAGCTCATTTCGCGCTCGTTGGTCGCGCGTATGAAGCCCGGCGCCGCGCTTGTCGACATCGCCATCGATCAGGGCGGCTGTGCCGAGACCTCGCGTCCCACGACACATCGTCAGCCGATTTACAGCGAAGAAGAAGTTGTCCACTATTGCGTGACGAATATGCCGGCCATCGTACCGCACACCTCAACCTACGCGCTGACGAACGCGACGCTCTCCTACGGCCTGGAGATCGCCAACCGCGGCTTTCCCCAAGCGCTCGCGCGCAATAAAACGCTAGCTAAAGGCCTCAACACGTTTGCCGGAAAAGTCACTCATGAAGGAGTGGCCGCGGCATTCAAACTTCCTTTGATACCCCGTGAGGAGGTCATTGGCGTATGAGATTAGTAACACGAGCGGATTTCGACGGTCTGGTCTGCGGCGCCCTGGTCACGAAGTTTGAACCCATCGATTCCTATCTATTCGTCGAGCCGAAGTTTATGCAGGACGGCATGGTGGAGATTCGCAAGGGTGACATTATCACCAACCTGCCCTACCACCCTAACTGTACTCTGTGGTTCGATCATCATATCACCAATACAACACCCGATTTTCCCAAGCCGATTGTCCCCGGCAAAGGTGGTTTTCGTCTGGCGCCGAGCGCCGCCCGCGTCGTCTACGAGTACTATACGGAATTAGGCATGACGCGGGACCAAACCGATAGCGTAGGGGCGCAGCATGCTGCGCCCCTACAACCTGCGGAGATACTGCGATTCCTAGATACAGAGCGCATTAGACACCTGCTCCACGAAGCCGACCGTATCGACGCCGGCAAACTCGAGCAGGAAGATGTGCTCAATCCTCAGGGCTACGTCCTGGTCTCCATGACCACCGATGGCCGAAACGCGGGAGATGAGCCGTATTGGCTGCGTGTCATCGAACTCCTGCGTGACGCTTCCCTCGAAGAAGTCTTGATCGACCCAGAGGTCAGCCGGCGCTGCCAGCGGATCCGCGATGAGCAGGAGAAACTACGGAAACTCCTGCTCGAACGAACCGCGATGAAAGGCAACGTGATCTACGTCGACTTGCGCGGCATCGATGAGATCCCGGACGGCAATCGATTTCTGATTTTCACGCTATTTCCGAAAGGCAATATTCAGGTCAAGGTGGCCGACGACGCGCAGAGAGACAACACCACGAGCATCTCGGTGGGCTACAACATCTTCAACACGACGTCGAACGTCAACGTCGGCGAACTGTTGAGCCGCTATGGCGGCGGCGGTCATAAAGTCGTCGGCTCCTGCCGGGTGCCGAACGATAAAGCCGAGCAGGCAATCCGTGAAATCGTCGCCGCAGTGACCGGCTGAACCCATGAAGCAGTTTTGACCACGAGCGAACCGTTGAGCCGCCAAAAAAATTCAACGCCCGTCCCGATGATCTGGGGTTCAACGGTCCCTTGCCAACCGGCTGCGAAGCAGCAACATGAAAATCGTCAAGATCGCCACCGAGCTTAAGCGACTACGCAAGATCAACGACGAAATCCGCTACGCCAGTTGCTTCGAGGAAAAACACTTCACCAGCGGCGTCATCGTTTTCCGCCCGACAAAAACCTCCAACCCTGAGCGGATCAGCCATGACGATAAAGACGTCGTCTGCCACGTGCTCGAAGGCCGTGGCAGACTGCGCCTCATCGGCCGCCGGATTCAACTTCGACCGGGTACGGTTTGCCACATTCCCAGGGGTACGGCGCACGATTTCGCGGCAGGTAAAAACGACGAATTGGTGCTGTTCTATTCGTTAATTAAAAGCTGATGCCAGCAAAGCCAGAGAGCGGACGTCCGTAGGGGCGCAATTCATTGCGCCCTCTTAATAAAACTTGAAAACTAAACGCCTCACGGGTCTACATACTTGGCTTTGAGAAAGCCGTCCCAGACCGCCAGCGCCGGCTTCGGCTTCCCACTACTGGTTTGCATGCCGGTAAAGGCCCAGATGCGGGCGAGGTCGTCCAGCGGCGGACGCAACCGGCCGACGAGCCGTTCGAAATCGGTGGTAGCAAAATTGATGACGAACTCGTATTTGTCGCGCGCCGCGGTTTTGAGCAATAACTCAGTGAAGTGTCTTTGTTCCGCGTCTGAACCAAAGAGAGTGATGCCGTAGCTTTTCAGCGGTACATCGCGCGATGTCATGCCGCTTTCGGAAACTGCGATCGGTTTTTTAAAGCGTGTGGCAAAGTCTAAAAACTTTGCCGGGAGCGGCCGCGGCGTCTCCAAACTCATATAGGGATAGAGACTCATGGCGAAGAGATCGCTGTAGCGCATTAAATCCGCGACTTCTTTCTCTTGCTCCGAGCCTTTGGCGTCCCGCGCCAATCTCTTATAGTGTAAGATCTCGGTGGTAAAAAAGACCGGCAACTTGGGATAAATCTTCTTTACCGCTCTGTAGGTGTCGCGGTGCAACTCCTTGTATTGGCGCCATTTGGCAATATCACGCGAGAGCAACACGTTCGACTCTACGCCAATGGCCAAATAGTCCGGCCGCATCGTCTGCACGCAATACAAGACAAAATTCAAAAAGGCTTTCTTGACTCGAGGGCTATTGAGCGGCTCCTTGTCCCAAGGTTTCGGTAACGGCTGATTGTCCTTGTCGCCCCAGTAGCGCGCGAGGCCCCTGCGATCTTTGTCCAGGGGCGAAATCGACAGAAAAAGCTTCTTGTCCGCTGAAGGCCTATCGGAGAGACTTGCCTGGACATCTTTAGAGAACGGTTTCCCGTCAAGCGCTTCGGGCCACGGAATGCCGCCGATGAACATAACCGAAACGATGTCGCCATGAGCTTCGGCAAATCGCTGGGCAGTGGCCACTCCTTCAGGAGTTAGATCCGCCGGCCATGGCGTAAATCCCATTGCGAAAGGCCGAGTGGCCGGCCCGGCATAGTCAGAAAACTCCGGCTGAGGAGGAACCGGAGACCGGGCTTTCCCGGTTACACCAGGCGCTGTTCTCGCAGGCGCACAACCGTTTACTAAGATTCCCAAAAAGAGCGTTACCAGGAAATGTTGCAAAGAAATTTTCACAATAATCAATATGGGTCCTTCGGCATCGAGGGTCAAGTGTCTGCGTTTGTCGATGCGTGGCTTGACTTAGATGAAAAAGTCCGGAATATAACTGAAACCCAATTAGGCTCTACCATTTTTTCACGCCATGCATCGCTAAGGGGCCACGCTAAGAATATTTTGAGATCCTACCGCGCAAGATTTCGGTTCGCTATTTCCGTCACCACGGTTCTCGCACTTTTTTTATTTGCCGGCTGCTCCTCGCGAACTGCGCCGCCCGAAGCCCGCTATGCGCCGGCGGGCGATTTACTCGATATCGTCAAAGAATTCCAGCGGCTGGCCAAAGAAGACACCTATCGTTTTCCGATTCCCAAAGACGTTACCGGCGTCAATATCATGAAGGCGACACTAGTCCGCCTCGAAGATTACGAAAAGAAAAATCCCGGCAAGTTCACCGACATCCTTCGATTCAACAGAGCGCTGGCCCTGGAACGCTTGCAAGAATACGCTCAGGCAACGGCTTTCTACCGCCGGGTTGCCGAGACCGGCGGTCGGTTGGGCATCGAAGCTACCAAGAACATCGAAGCCCTGGAAGCCTTCCAAACCATTCTCGACAAACCGCTGCCGGCGGGAGATCCCTTCCAATACATCAAAGGCCTCGACGAAAAAGTCGCCGCATGGAATCACTTGATTCAAAAACACCAAGGGACGGCCTACGAATTTCTCGCCCGCGTCGAAGAAGAACGGATCGACCGCGCCAAGGTGGCATTCGTCAAAGCCAATCGTTACCGCCTCAAAGATGGCAATCAACTGGTTATTCTGGGTTACAGCCAGTTGGTCACCAAACATCGCCAAAGCAAAAACATTCATCGAGTCTTAATCGATTTTGGCGACTTCTATGCGCGCCTTGCAAAAGAGTACACGGCCCAGTACGATCCTGAGGGTTTGAGCTTTGATCTCAACGCATTCGATCAGTTTGCTAAATCAGCGCTTAAACTTTATACCGAAGTCGTTCAGGTCGATGGAATCGTCGAAAAGATCGAAGCCCAGGGCAAGATCGAAGCGATGCGGGGACTGGTAGAAAAGATCACGAGATTAAGCCGATGAAAAATAAGTTCATACGCGCTTGGTTGGTTTCTTTGGCGCTTGGCGTCTTTTGTTCCTCTCCCGGCACGGCTCACGGGCAGGATCACGAAGCGCTGCTCGAACGCATGTTGAACCCACTGCCCGATTTCGACCCTTTCGAGAAACCGCCCGCTCCGTCCCGTTTTTTTCCCGACGAAGTGGACAAACGGTCCCGTGAACTGCTCATTGACGCCCTCACCCAACGCAAAGAAGCTCTCGACGGTCATCTGAAGTTTTTCAAGATGGAAGACATCCGGCTGCAGAAACAACACGGATCAAGCACCGGGCTGGCCGACCATGCGCAGGATCTCATCAACAATACGATCCAGGACCGTGACCGTTATCTCGCGGCGCAGCGAGAAGCTTTGAAGAACAGCTCTTCGCCTGAGCGCAAGAAATATTTGCAATCGATTATCGAAGAGGACGATTTAACGCGGGCCGAACGACTGACCCGTCAAAACTCCGTGAATCAATGGGGTGGCTTTTTTAATCGTTTGTTAAGCTCCGTGGATCTCGTCGGCGTCGCCTCCGGGAACTATATCGGGGCCGCCGCGGAAACAGCGATCGGACAGATCTATTCTCTGCTCGATAGTGAAATGCCGATCGAAGAAAGGCGCGCTTTGGTGCGCCACCGGGATCACCTCAAGCGTTATCCCAACGACCCGCGCAACCGCGAGATCATCAAAGAGATCGAAGAGCTCGAAAAGAAACAAAAGACCGCGCTGGTTCGCAAACAAGTGAGACACTCCAAGCAGGCGGCAAAACAAAGCGATGTCGACGAGGCGCTCTTCTACGCCGAAATCGCGTCGTATTTCGATACTCAGTCCCAAGTGGCCCAAGCCGAGCTGCAAAAAACCTCGCAACTTTATCTGGAACAAGTCGAGCAGCAACGCCAAGGGCTTTTGGCGCAACCTGAAAATCCCGGGACCGCCGAGCAACGGGAGGATTTGCGCGGGCTGTTGCAGGCGCTCAGTTTGAGGGACCCGGAACAAATCGCGCAGCAAGCCGCTGCGCTGGAGAAAAAGTACTCCGGCAAGCCGCTGGCGGATGCCGCCCGTGATGCGTCATCGGTAGCTCTGGAAATGCAAGGCCGCCACGATGAGGCGAAAAACATGATCGCGCGACTCGCCCGCTCGGCAAAAAATCCGGCCGTTCGAAAGCGTGCCGCTGCGCTGCTCGAAAGTTCCGAGTACAATCTTCTTGCCACCTTCTATAACGCCCGCAGCGAGCGCCGCATGGAGTCGATAAAATACGTGGTACTGGGCGAAGATCTGCTGAAAAAGAATGTGCTTTACGCCGCCGGCGCGGTAGCCGCTGCGGGCCCCGCCGGCGCCGTCACTCTGGGAGCTGCAAATGCATTGATGATCGGGAACAACCTCGTCAACGTGCTCACCAACAACCCTATCTCCGCTCAGCCCGTCATCGATGCCGGGGTCGCTTACGTGCGTAATCATCCGCACTCCGGCAATGCCACCGAAGTTTATAAAGTTCTCGCCGATGCCTATGAGGAAAGGGGCATGACCGATATCGCCATCGGCTATCATGAACTTGCCGGGACTCCGAAGGAAAAACTTTCGTCGTTAAAGGAAAGAGCCGCCAAAGCCATGCTCAGCGCGGCAACCAAGAGCAAAGGGAGAAGAACCCAGGAGTACTATCTAACGAGGCTCATCGATCAATATCCTGAAAGCTTTGCTGCAACCGAAGCGACCCAAAAACTCGCCGAGCTTGCCCGGAGCGACAATCAAGGCTTGCGCATGAGCAAGCACTTTCTTATGGAAAACCCGGAGCTCGTCGGGCCTCAGGGCCTGGGGCTTAAAAGCTCGCTGTTCGACCGTAATCCGCACAACATGGAATTGGCTGACCGCGGTATCAATCTCACGAGCGACAATGAGATCTTGATCTACTATCACACGCCGTCCGGCGTACGCAGTCAGAGCTATTCCCTACCGCGACCCACCGCAGATCGGTTTTACGTCGCCTTGCGGCAGAAAAATCATGAGATCGCTCTGGCCGATGCCAATCAGCGCGCCAAAGGCAGCATAGGCGGCATCGAAAATCTGCCGGCACCAATCGTCCAAGGCAGAGGTCCGAATGCCGCCGAGCCGGGTGAACAACGTGACGACACGACCTTTTCATTCGTGCGCGAGGCCGCCGGTCGTGGGCCGGCATTTCCAAAGGTTTTGGATCACGAAATGCTCAGTGAAAACGAGCGCGATCCTGGTGGTAAATATAAGCTGCCGCCGATCCAGGGAAGCATTTCCGCAAGCCGGTTCAGCATGACCGGCGCGCTGCCCGCAGGCCTGTGGGGCAACCAAATCGGCATCGGCGGCGATGCGAAGGGTTCTTTTGCCGGCGTTCAACTGCCGATCCCTTTGCTGCAGGGTTTCATTCCGGTTGATTTTATGGTTCAAGGTAGGCCGGGTGGCGTTTCCGTCTATCCTAAAATCCATACGCGCGACGACAACGCCGAAGATCGCGA
>WHTF01000079.1 GCA_009379725.1 Deltaproteobacteria bacterium | reverse complement strand
CTCCGAGCGGCTCGCCTACTCCCGGCTTTTACTCGATGAACTGATTCGCTACCTGGGCACCGATACCCGGTGGATGGAAGGCAAGACTATCGTGAGCATTGGCTCTGGCTGCACCGGAGATCTTGCCGCCTTTCCTGCGGCCGTTAAAATCGCTATCGATCCGCTCCTCTATGCATATCAGAGGCTTGGAATGCTCATACGCGATGAAGTCGGTAGTCAAACCGTCTATATGTCCATGGGCGCCGAAAACCTTCCGCTCTTGGACGATTTCGCAGACCTCATCATATGCCGAAACGCTCTCGATCATATGCCCAATCCATCAGTGGCATTGATAGAGATGTGGAGAATCTTAAAAAAGAATGGAGCGCTGTTCGTAAGCGTCGACATCGGCGGCACACCGACTCCAGATGAGCCAACCGTGTTTTCGAGGGAAAGCCTTTCTGGGCTGTTAGGGGAACACTTTGACGTAACCGTGTTTGCGGATGATTATGCTCCGCATAGCGTGGGTCGAATCTGCAGCTTTAGAGCTCTAGCCAGAAAGAAAAATCAAGTCAGTCATCTACTTGATAAGGAGAAGATCCTCCGCACCTACGAAGCTCAACTGCGTAGCTCGAGATCAGCGTGAGTATTGAAGTAGGATACGCTATAGGGGATCGAGATGGTTAAGCCGTTGCAACTAATCGTTCTCGGGATCATGGGTCGAACGCCACTCGCTGGCGTGGCTTGGCAGGTGCTGCACTATCTCGAAGGGTTTCGCAGGCTTGGCTTCAATGTTTACTATGTCGAAGACACTGAAACTTGGCCTTATGACCCCGAGCAGAACACCATCTCCGACGATTGCAGCTACGCTGTCAACCACATCAACAGTCTAATGTCCTGGTGCGGTTTGGGAGATCGCTGGTCGTATCGGTCGGCGCAAGGTGGCAAGACTTCCGGTCTTTCTGAGTCTCAAGTTGTGCGGCTCTTCGAACGCAGCGACGCGCTCGTGAATCTCACTGGTGCAACGGTATTGCGCCGTGAGCATTTGCGAGTCCCAGTCCGTATCTATCTTGAAACCGATCCCGTTCTGCCGCAAATCGAAGTCGCCAAAGGTAGCAAGTTTTACATCCAAATGCTTGAAGCGCACACGCACCATTTCACGTACGGAGAGAATCTCGGCGCTCCAGATTGCGGAGTCCCTGCGGGTCGTTTCGATTACCATCCGACGCGCCAGCCAGTCGTGCTGGATTGGTGGAGACCACAACCCCACTCGTCTCGACCGCCTAACTCCCGCTCGTTCGACGGTCGTTTCACAACCATTGCCAGCTGGCGTCAATCAGGCAAAGACTTCGAATTGAACGGCGACACTTACACGTGGAGCAAACATCACGAGTTTCTGAAATTTATCGATCTCCCTAGGCGGACGGTGCAGCGATTGGAGCTGGCCCTTGCCATCAGAGGTAACAAACGAGAGGAGGACGGAAGCTGGGCCCCGTTATGCGGCGAAGATGCTCAGGCCGTAGAGCTGCTTAAGTCGCAAGGCTGGCAAATTACTGATGCATTAATATTATCAAAAGATATCTTCCAGTATCGCGACTACATACTCGGATCACGGGGCGAGTTTACAGTCGCCAAGGATCAAAACGTGCGACTTGGAAGCGGCTGGTTCAGTGACCGAAGCGCCTGTTATCTTGCGGCCGGCCGGCCGGTGATCACCCAAGACACAAAATTCGGAAAGTATCTTCGCACCGGTGGAGGTTTATTCTCGTTCAACACCATAGATGAAATCCTCGCAGCCTTAGACGACATCAACTCCGATTACGCGAGACATAGCCGGGCGGCAAGATCCATCGCAGACGAATATTTCAACGCCGAGACGGTGCTCGCAAAACTTGTTCAGGATGCAGGACTATGACGGATGGCGGGTGAAGCACCCAATCATCAACGCCGATGAATTCAGACAGAGTTCGGGAATAAACCGGGTATTATTTATTATTGTGGAAGTCTAAGAGCAGAGACGATCAGATCGTTACACTCTGATGAGCCGTTGACAAGAGAGACATTCATGCCCTTCTCCGCCACAGAGTTCGATAGAGAAATAGAACTCTACTTTCGTTTAGTGCACCACGAATCCGTCATAGACATTGGGACCGGCGAAGGCAAATACGGAAGAATGCTTCGTCGCGTGCAGGCTAACACCAGGTTAATCGGCGTCGAACATGATGCCGACTACGTTGAACAGTACAAGCTCCGGGATCTCTATGACGAGGTCTGGGTCTCCGACGCTGCTGAACTTATGAACGAGCTTGATCGCAACTTTGACGCGGTGATCATCGGTGACTGTATCGAGCACATGCGCAAAAGCATCGGGCTCGACTTGCTCAATTTTCTTGTTTATCGCTCGAAAATCATCACGGTGAAATTTCCTCTCCAGATGCTCCAGAACGCGTGGCAGGGCCATAAGAGCGAAGCACATGTCTCTGTCTGGTCCGAACATGACTTCCGGGGGATGGATTATCTCTTTGCCGAACGCAACTTTATCTGTCTGGTCATAATTCGCGGTTACCTGAATCAAACCATGGAATGGCTTCCTCCTGCCGTAATGCAGCATTTCGGTTACGCCAACATGGCAGAGTTTTATACCAAAGATCCCTCACGACTGTCTGTGGCGGATGTCGAATCGCGGCGCGAAAATTGGTCGTTGTCGGAGATCCGTAGGATCATTCCCTCCGGCGCCACGTATATTCTCGTGGACGAACTGCAAACCCGCCTCGCCGATATCGCACACTGCAGAAGCCTGCCGTTTCTCGAAAGCAACGGGCAATACTGGGGTTGCCCCGAGGACGACCAGCAGGCGATCAGGGAAATCGAACGCCTGCGGAAATCCGGCTGTACTCACATCGTTTTCGCGTGGCCAGCCATGTGGTGGCTCGATCATTACACTGGTTTGCACCGACACCTCGAGTCGGGATACCGTTGCGTGTTGAAAAACGAACGGCTCAGAGTTTTCGACCTCCGCTCGTAGCTGGGGCGACATATGAAGAAAATCCCGACGGATTTCGAAATTCATTGCGTTCGACTACAAACAACAAGTCGAGCGGCACAAGCTATTAAGAAAGACTACTTAACGCGGCCTATGGTTGTAGAAACGGTTGAAAATTGGGGTGTGACTCACGATGGGTGAGAAGTACCTCATTGTCAACGCCGACGATTTCGGTCAGAGCCCTGGGGTAAATCGGGGCATTATGCAAGCGCACGAGCACGGCATCGTAACCAGCGCAAGTCTGATGACC
Source organism: Deltaproteobacteria bacterium (assembly GCA_009379725.1). Lineage (GTDB taxonomy): Bacteria > Desulfobacterota > Binatia > UBA9968 > UBA9968 > WHTF01. The sequence goes on along the minus strand of WHTF01000079.1, from coordinate 14,761 downwards.
CGGTGGCTTGCCGCCGGTGAAGCCGCCCTCTATGCCAAGGAGCATACGAGCCTCAGTGTTGGGCTTCATCTCGATCTCGGTGAATGGGTTTATCGCGCAGAAACCTGGGTGCCGCTTTATACAGTGGTTCCCTTGGACGACAGCTTGGCCGTGGAGCGTGAAATATATCAGCAACTCGATACGTATCGTTGCTTAATGGGCACGGACCCAAGCCACATTAACTCGCATCAACATATTCATATGCGCGAGCCTGTCCGCTCTATTGCTCTGCAGGTTTGCCAGAGTCTCGGAGTTCCTCTAAGAAACCTTTGCCCTGAAGTCCATTACTGTGCGAGATTTTATGGGCAAACAGCGGAAGGGCTGCCCCTGCCTATGCAAATTACTCTCGCACGACTAATCGAAGCTTTATCAACACTTGAGGACGGCTTAACTGTTCTTATCTGCCATCCCGGAGACGTAGATGACCTTAACACCACGTACCGCCAAGAGCGCACCCAAGAATTAAAGGTTCTGTGCGACCCTAGCCTTCAAGACGTCATTGAAGCTCTAGGGATAAAGCTTTGCTCGTTCAATAATTGGAAGTATTTTAAGAACTTGTCAATCAAATGGACCGGCAGCTAACTAAAATTGCTTTTAGCGTGATTCGTAGGTCTTATCTCAACTCAGGGAAGCCCTTGGCTCGGAATTCTACCCGATCGCTGTTCCCGCCGATTAATTACAGATGAAAGCCGACCCCAAACCGAAGGCCAGCATTATGATTGGAGCCCTTTATGATTGAGCGCGAACAGATTTCCGTCAAAGCACAGGCTTTCTTTGAAGACTTGTGGAAGCAAGGTGATCCATGGGAGTTTAAAACCTCGGATTTCGAGCGGGACAAGTATGCGCGCCAATTCGCGATCTTGCAGGGACGCCGCTATGCACGCGCGCTTGAGATCGGTTGCGGCAATGGATGTTTTACTCGTCTCCTGGCTGGTATCGCGGATCGCACGGTTGCGCTGGACATCTCACCAACTGCCATTGAACAGGCGCGCACGGCGGCCGGCGGCGTGGGAGCAGTCGACTTCCGCGCTGCAAATATCATGGATTACGACCCGCACGCGGAAAGCCCGTGGGACCTCGTGGTGATGAGCGAGACGGTCTGTTATCTCGGATGGCTTTATTCATTGTTCGATGTCGCCTGGCTCGCCTCGGAACTCTTCAGAGGGACTTGTGCCGGCGGACGGCTTCTGATGGCCAACACCTGCGGCGGTGTCGAGGACTACCTGCTGCGCCCATCGATTATCCGCACTTATCGCGATCTGTTCCTCAATATAGGCTACCATATCGAAGTCGAGGAGATATTTCATGGCACAAAGAACGGCGTTGACATCGAGGTCCTGATCTCACTTTTCGCGAAGGCTCCTGTAAAAGAAGCCCCCTGTGTTGCAGGGATTGCATGAGGCGCACCGTCCCTGGGGGATTCGCATGGAATCGGCGTCTAGCCCTGCTCAATCATAAATAAGCTGGTCCGCAATCGGCCGGCAGATTGTGTATAGGCTCACAAGGAGGAATGAGTGCCCGGTATCCGTATCGTCTTGGCAGACGGTGGTTCACTTGCTCGGTATCCGCAAGGTGGCGGTCACTGGAGCTGTTTCCTGCAATATCTTTTCGGCCTAAATGCCCTGGGACACGACGTCTTCTGGCTCGAGGTCTTGGACTCAAGCGGCAATGGCGCGCATGATGAACAACTCATAAAGACTTTCTTCCGCCGCTTTAAGTGTTATGGCTTCGGCGACTGTTGCGCTGTGCTCTTGTACGACCAGGATCTAAATGAGCCGACGCTTGAGCAATCGCGCGTGTACGGGATGACCAAGAGCCGCATCAAAGAGATCGCCCAACGTGCCGACCTTCTGTGGAATTTTGCTTGTGGATTGCGAGAGCCGCTCCTGTCACTCTTCAGACGGCGGGTGCTGCTGGATTTGGATCCCGGACACCTACAAGTGTCCGCGCTCACGTGTAAGATGGGAATCCGTGAGCATGACACGTTCTTGAGCGTTGGAGCAAAACTACATGAACCCGACTGCGAAGTACCGACGTTGGGTGTAAAATGGCATTCGTTTCTTCCGTCTGTGTACTTGCCAATGTGGACCGTCGCCCCTGATCCAGGGGAAGAGGCGCCGTTTAGTTCAGTAACTCACTGGACCTGGGAGGAACTGGAACTTGAGGGACGGATTTTGAGTGTTTCCAAGCGCGATGCATACCTGAAATATATCGATTTGCCCAAACAAGCGCGCCGTCGGTTTGAGCTTGCAGCGAATATTCATCCAGATGACGACACCGGAGATCGTGAGTCGCTGCTCAACCACGGTTGGAACCTGGCCCCCCCCTATCGGGTTGCCGGAACGCCCGCCTCCTACCGACGATACATCAAGGGGTCGCGCGCCGAGCTCCAGTGTCCGAAGCCGATTCATACGCAACTCAAAACTGGGTGGTTCAGCGATCGGAGCGTCTGTTATCTTGCAAGTGGAAGACCGGTGCTCGCCGAAGAGACCGGCTTCAGCGACCACCTTCCCACAGGCCGGGGACTAATCGCTTTTAATAATTTGGAAGAAGCTGTTGCTGGAGTAGCCGAGATCGACGGAAACTACCCGAAGCACATGCGTGCTGCCCGCGAACTGGCGGAAGAATATCTCAGTTCCCGGAAATGGCTTCCATCCATGCTTTCTGCATGCGGCTGGTGAGCCCACCTGCCGCAACACGGGCAACCCTTGGCGCAGGACTAGTCCTTCTTGTTTTCTTTTTTATCCAAGGCGCCCTCTTCATTCGCGCCAACTCGCCAACCTACGATGAAGGCATGCATCTCACCGCAGGGTATTCGTATCTCGCGACAGGAGATTTTCGTCTCGAGCCGCAAAACCCGCCCCTCATCAAACTATTTCTAGCTCTTCCCCTTTTCCTCGGATACGAGCCGCCGTTCAATCCCGATCCTGAACATTGGCGCAACGGAGCTGAGTTTTTTGTGGGGCAGGATTTCCTTTACAGATCGACACTCCGCGCCGATCAAACGCTTTTTTTGAGCCGCCTGCCTAACTTATTTCTCGGGGGTCTGATGGTAGCGCTTAATGGATGGTGGGCATATCGAATTTGGGGCAATTCCGCCGCGATATTGGCCATGGCGCTTGCAGGCTTGGACCCTAACCTGGTCGCGCACTCCTCACTCGTCACTACTGATACTGGAGCCGCTCTGTTCATTTTTCTTAGTGTCTATCTTCTCTGGGAGTATGTGAACTTTCCCAGGTGGTGGCTTTTGGCGAGTACCGGTGTTGCCGTAGGCTTTGCTCTGGTCGCCAAATTTTCAGCGATTCTCCTGCTGCCGATGATCGCGTCGGTCCTTGGTATCGCTGTCTTAAGCGGTGGGGAGGGCTGTGCTTATCTACCCCTAGGAAAGCAGCCGAACAAACTAACCTATAGACTTCTTCATGCAGGAACGGTGCTTTTAGTCATACTGGTCTCTGCCCTGCCCATGATTCCCCTCGCATACTTCCTTCGAGGATTCGAACTCTGGCTGTTCGGCTTCCAGCGGTTTATGGCCTTGGCGCAACTGGGTCAGCCGGCCTTCTTCTTGGGAGAATATTCGTATCAGGGTTGGTGGAATTATTTCGTGGTGGCTTTCCTTATCAAGACGCCGATAGGCACACTGGTATTGGTCGCTGCATCACTTATTTTCTACCGTGTAGGTAGCTCGCTTGGGCGCCGTGAAGCGCTGTTTCTTTTGGTGCCCGTAGCAGTCATTTTCTTCGCCACAACCCAGGCAAAGGTGAATATTGGCTTGCGCCATGTACTTCCCGTCTACCCTTTTCTGTTCGTCCTCGCCTCGCGCCTGGCAACGGTTCATTTCCGCCACTGGCTCACTTCATTCGTTGTCGCTGTGCCCCTTGTCTTCACGGCCATTTCCTCGCTCTGGATTGCGCCGCACCAGCTTGCTTACTTTAATGAATTCGTCGGAGGCCCGGCGCAAGGTTACTATTACTTGGCTGACTCGAATCTAGACTGGGGCCAGGACCTAAAAGGCGTCAAAACCTACATGGAAAAGGAAAACCTCCCTATTATTTATTTATCATACCACGGCACGGCTCCTCCATCGTATTACGGTATTCGATATCAATATGTCCCTGGGGCCTGGCCCTTAGAATGGCCGCCGCCTGCCGATAAGGTCCCGGCGAACGCGCCACGAAAGGTTCTGGCGATCAGCGTTTACAACTTGCAAGACGTTGCTTTCTCGTATGATCCGCTCTTTCGTTGGCTGTGGGTGCGAAACCCTATAGCAAAGATCGGGTACTCTATTTTTGTCTATGACCTTACCAATGATCGCGAAGGCTTGGCAAAGCTGGAAGAGACATACGTCAAGTTAGGGATCGGGCCGACACCCGTGATGTCTCGCTGATCGCGTTGAAGTCCGTGATGGCTATCACGTCAGATCTTTCGCAGCTTGCCGAGCGAGTCTACGGACCGGTCGGTGAGCAATTGTCGTGGCCTATGTTTGGCACTGACTCGTGCAAGGGCTCGTGGTGAGAAGCATTTCAGCAATTCAGCGCCGGTTCACGGAAGTCCGCCGAAGCAATGGTTCCGCTCGTTGTAGCACTTCTTACACCTCGAAGTGTTGTCAACGTCGGCTGTGGACTAGGAACGTGGCTATCCAAGAGCAGTGGACACTCCGTACCATAGATGAGAGATTCGATCGGCTCCTACTACGGTAGCGGAGGCGCGGGGAATGATAGATTAGGCACATGCAGGACGGGCGAGCTTCGACAAATATTCAGCGCCAGAAGGCGGCCAATCGTGGATATGCCGATCTGTACGCCGCCCAGGCGAAGCCGTTGAATATTTTAATGGCGTGCTGCGCGCTCGTGGTGAGCAGCTACAGCGAATCCATACTCAGCTTTCTGAATCAGTTCGCTTCAATATACTCGTTCTGCCTCTTTGTCATGCTGTTCGCGCTGGTGCTGCCGGCAAGGTTCCTTCTTCTGAGCATTCCGCTCGCCGTTGGGGCATTAAAGGCACTCAGCCGGGTGAACGAACTCAAGATTTCCGCAGTTGGTTTGCCGGTAACATTTTTCGATGTGAAAGCGGTTATCGCCGACCCTTCGATTCTTGTGAACGCCATCGGCATACGCAATGATCTTTACAGAATTGGGTCCATCGCCGCCGCTGGCGTACTCATCTTTGGGCTCGTGGCATCTGCTTTCTACAAGATTAGCGCTTACTCGTTTCTGAACCGTCTCAAGGTGTCGCGATCACCAGGCGAACACTCGACGGGATCTTCCTTCCTCGTTTTCAAAGCCGTTACTCTTCTGGTTGTTCTTATCGCCGCCCAGATGTCTCTGGCGAAGTATGGCAGATTTGTGCACGCCAACCTTAACACCAGGGAAACAAAACTATGGCAGGAACTCTGGTTACCGTCGAGCCAGGTTACCCTATCCCGCAAGCTGGGCGTTCTGGAATATGTGGCATTCTCTTCCGTCGCGGCCAACGAAGGGCCGGAGATCTCTCTTGAGCATGGGCATGATCCCACGGTTGAAGCATTGAGGGTAGCCGCTGCCGAGTTCGTCAACAGCGCAGTTCATCCGTCAAAAGCGCTCTTGCCCAACATCGTATTCTTTCATGCAGAATCGACCTTCGATCCCAATCTCGCTTTCAGGCTGTCTGCACGTGTCGAGTTGCCGTTATGGTCCAAGCAACGCGAGACAAGGACACTTGGTCCTCTGCGCGTGAATGTCATTGGCGGCGGGAGCTGGGTCACGGAATTCGAGGTGATCACCGGAGTCGACTCCAGAATCTTCGGATATCATGGTTACTATACGCACTACTACATCGCGCCGAAGGTCAAGAACTCCTTCGCACATTATCTGGCAAGGAAGGGATATAACACGGTTGCGTTTTATCCTGTCGAAGGTAGTTTCTATAATGTGGAGAAGGCGTTCAAGTACTATGGCTTCAAGAAGTTTACTGACGGCCGGTCGCTTGGGCTGCCGGAGGACTGGGGAAGCCTTATTGACCGGGACATCATCAAGGCAGTCATCGAGCATGGCGCCTTCAAGGGTTCCGATCCATTTTTTTACTTTATCAGTACTTCCGAGAATCACGGCCCGCACGCTTGCGGGTCTTTTGACAGTGAGCAACAATTTCTGACAACGTTCGCGGCGACGGTGTCCTTCGAGGAAAACTGCCAGCTGAATGAATATTTGAGACGAGCTACCTCCACATCGGATGCGTTTGAGCTAGTGCTCAAACAGTTAAAGCAAATCGAAAGAAAGACCGGGAGGCCTTTCGTCTTGCTGATCTATGGTGACCATCAACCGTGGTCCTTCACCGAGGGTATCTATTCCATACCAGGAGGGACTGCCGCCGAGCAGGGCTTTAAAAATTTCTCGGGTGTCCGAACCAATGCCGATGGATATCAGACATTCTTTCACTTGCTGGCGTCGGACAATACCGTTGTCCGGAGCCGATTCACAGAACCACCTCCAGCCTCGCTTCTTCCCACTCTCGTGAGCGCGTTCGTCGCAACTTCCCACGACGACCTCTATTTACCAATAAACTTTCTTGCCTTCGCGAGCTGCGGCTCGGATATACTTGCCTCAGGTTGCGAGCGATCTCCGGAGATTGCGCGCTCGGCGAGGCACGCTCTGTTGACGAAACCGTCTTCACGGGCTTCGCCTGTGGGAGCTCCACCCTCTCGGGGTCCTCTGCCGGAACGTCCGTTGACCCCAGCTTCCTTGCAGTGAGTTCGATCTTGCTGCGCCGCCACAGCCATCATTGGTCTAAGCTTGAATCAATGGCTTCAACCGAGGTTCCTATGAGGAGGCTGTTCTCCCGGTCACAGTACCGAACCCGCCGGGTTTCGCAAAATGAATGCGTCGGATGGGTGGGACGGTTAGACTTCCGAAAACGTCCGGCAACCATCATGGTGTGTATGGACACACCGCCCGTAAACTTTTTATCGGCGGCCAAACTCTACTCTAATCGGCTGAACCGTAAAAGGACATCTAAGGCCGGCGTCGATAAGCGTAAAGAGATTTGATCGGTAATAATTTAGCCCGTCAGGTAAAATAGAGAACTATAATAATATGTGCGTGGCACTTGGCCGTTAGAGTGCCGCCGCTTGCCGATAAGGTTCCCGCCGACGCGACACGTAAGATTCTCGCCATCAGCGTTTATAACTTGCAAGATGCTTCGCGGCCCCTATGATCCGCTCTTCCGCTGGCTCAGGGTGCGGCAAGCTGTGGCAAAAATCGGCTACTCTATCTTTGTCTACGATCTGACCGACGATCGAGAGGGTTTAGAAAAGCTGGAAGAAACTTATTTCAAAGCGGGTATAAGGCTGTCGCCGTGATGTCTGAATTTCATTCAGTGGCCGCATAGCGAAAGATCGATCGTTACCCCGCCATAGCAGCCACTTTCTCATGCATAACAACGCCATGGCTGGATCGAGCCGCTTCGGGAGCGGCGGTCACTTCCACGATCGACGCGGGCCCTTTTCCGTTGCGCTGCACCAAAAGATGGCGAGAATGGAAAGGATGGAGCGTTGCACGATGGCCGATGCTAAATACAGTCGCTTCCGCGAGCCGGTCCCGCACCAGTCGATACAGCCGCGATTCGGTAGCCTCGTCCACCGCGGATGTCGCCTCATCGAGAAAGAGCCATTCGGGGTTTTGGACGAGGGCCCGTGCAAATGCGATGCGCTGTTGCTCACCAGGAGAAAGTTGCAGGGCCCAGTGGCCGGCCTCATCGAGCCGGCGGGCGAATTGTGACATGCCCACCGCGTCGAGAGCCTCCCGCAGTGTCGCGTCATCGACGCCACCTGCTGGCGTCGGATAACTCACGACTTCCCGTAGCGTGCCGATCGGCAGGTAAGGCTTCTGTGGCAGAAAAAGAATCCGAGCGTCGCGCGCAACGCAGATCTCGCCGCTTCCGTAAGGCCAGATACCGGCGATGGCGCGCAGCAGCGTGCTCTTCCCCGAACCTGAAGCGCCTCCCAGGAGAACGGTGTCTCCGCGCAAAATTGAGAGATTCACATCTGAAATGAGAGGCTGGCCATCGGGAAGATGGAGATCCACATCCTCAACTATCAGGTGCGTATCCTTCCCGTCGACGCGTTGGACGCCGCTGCCGGTTGCCGCCTGGATGCGCATGCGCTCCAATGCTTGCTCGAAGCCGGAGAGCCGTTCCACCACCGAGCACCATTCGGCGATCTGCTTGTATGACTGGACAAAGAAGCTCAGCGAATCCTGTACCTGCCCAAAGGCACCGATAGTCTGCATGAGTCCTCCGAGCGCCAGATCGCCGCGAAAGTAGCGTGGCGCTGCGACGATCGAAGGGAAAATCCACGCTGCTTGCATGTAGCCGGAGGTAAAGTAGGTCAGCCGTTTTTGCCGGCGCATGATCTGCCACCAGTTCCCCACCACCGCACCAAAACGTTCACGAAACCCACGCAGCTCGTCCTCTTCACCACCGTAGAGCGCCACACCTTCGGTATTTTCGCGGAAGCGGACCAGGCCGAACCGAAAATCGGCTTCACACCGCTGCTTATCGAAATTTAGCCGCACCAGCGGTCGCCCGATCCAGTCCGTCAGCCAAGTCCCTGCCATAGCGTAGAGCAGGGCCAGCCACACCATATATCCCGGGAGAGCAATTGAAAGCGACCCGACCGGAACGTTCAACCTTCCGGAAAGCCCCCAGAGAATCGCAACAAACGCGATTAAATTTACCAGCGCGCGCATGCCTCCGATGAGCAGAGTGAGAGTGTGAGAAATAAGCAGATTAACATCTTCAGCTATGCGCTGGTCGGGGTTGTCCGTCTCACGCGCCATGAGTTGCATTCGATAATACGCGCCGTCGCTCAGCCAAGCGCGAAGGTACCGATCCGTAAGCCAGCGCCGCCAGCGGATCTCGAGCATCTGATTAAGATAAAGCTGATAAACCGCGAAAAAGATGAAAATACCCACCAGCCAACAGACGTGTATCAGCTGCTCGAGAAAAACCGTCTGATTCTTGTCCTGCAAGGCAGTGTAAAACGCATTGTTCCAGTAACTGAAGAGAACATTGATGTAAACCATGCCGAGGCTGAGTGCGACTACGGCCAGGAGCAGCCCTCCGCCCGCCCAGCGGTCTTCCGAGGACCAATAGGTTCGAATGATGTTCCATGCTATGGGAAGCAGTTGGCGCAGGCGAGTTTTGGATGGACGTTCTGTAGAACTGCAAGCTCCAAGGAGATCGGCCGAACCTAGCTTGCCGCCGGACGGCCCGTGACCATCGTCAAGGTCAGATTTTTCTTGTCCGTTGCCGTTATTCAGTTGCTTGGGCAAGGGTCACCTCTGCGGATTCGTTGTGTGTCACTTTTCCGTTTGGCGATTCGCCGATTTCTCGTAACAACACGGCCAACGTAGCCGCTCGTGCCTGCCTATTGGAAACGACGGAGCCCGCTGTGATACACACGTCATCCCACAGAGGATTCGCACTACCGCCCACAGACTTTCGCCAATCGATTTTTTCCAGGAGCTTCAGTTTCTTTTGCCAGCCTTCAGGATATTTTCCGAGCAGCGTTCTTCCGACGCCTCCAAGAGCGCGCAAAACAACCGCGTGGGTATTGATTTTCTCTTGACGAAGTTCGGAAGCGCTGAGTTCTCCATTTTTAACTCTATGCCAGTCGCCGATGATCTTTGACAACTCCGTCCAGTATTCAACAGCAGTGTTGAGGAGCTCTATGTAGGCCGCTGACCCCCTTTTATCGATCTTCTTTCCCAGCAGCTCTTCATTCGCCTCGTATAAAGCCGAAATGGTAAAAAGCTTGGGAGACCTCAGCGGAATCGTAATCTTCTCCTTGTCCACCATGCCTCGAAAGACGACCACCTGTTCGGATACGTCCATTGTGACTGCGGAAAGATTATCTCGACGATCATAGAGCATACCCAACGATTTTGAGGTCTGCTGCACGAACCGATTTAGATCCGAAAACATCTGTTGAAGCCGTTCCAAATTTTCGGTTTCAAACAGGAGAACTGAAATCTTGTCTTTCCCAAGCGCGGGGTTCTCCTTAAGTGCAGCGGTAATCGCAGCGCAGCGATGTTGGCCGTCGTTGATAATGAACTCAACGTTTTCGAGCTCCATTTCCAAAGTCCCAATTTCGGAGTCCTCCGCTGAGGGTGCGAAATTCACGGGACACGAGTAGGATGCCGTTATCGACGAGAATAGATAGCCTTCGTCATTTTCGAGTATGTACTTCGTAATGTCCGGAACCCTCCCTTTATTAAGAACCCTCTGTGCGCGCAACTCCGGAGTAAATTGTTCCCAATCATTAAACTTAAAAAGGCGAGGAATCTCCGAAAGTGAAATCATTAGTGAATAGTATTGCCGCCCGCCTATGTTCCCTCTCATAACAGGAAAACTGACTTTCATATTGCTACCTCATTGTTGGAATGTGTTGCAGCTCTCGTTGTTCTTTTAATGAGCTGTTCCTTAACATAACGACAGTTCGCATGCAACTGATATTGAGCTGGACAGTTCATTGCCTCTGGGCTGAATAACTAGAATCTTACAGCTGTCAGTATTAAGATAGGCCAACTTGGGATTAAGTGAGACTACGGTGAGATTTAGGATGATAAATTATTGATTTTCAATGTGTTCGCGCGGTGTAGCTTACACAGCCCGCGCTTCGGTCGGCGCATCGGCCGCATCAGAAACAGAAACTTTCAAGCTTGAGCGCCAGCAGTGAAAAGAACCCAAATTTCGTAGTCTTCGCTTCGGCTGGTCGTCTTTTTCGCTCGAAAATCAAGATTCGGTTGTGGCAGGGCAAGCCGCAGCGAAGGTTTCTTTGAGAAAATTCAGGCTTTCCTCTCGGATTTTTGTCCGCGGCAAAAAATGGCCGTGATCGGGGTAGAGCACCATGCGGTGAGGCGCTCCTGCGGCCTTTAGCCGATCCCTCAGCAAGAATGCCTGGCCTACCGGTATCACCTGATCCTTTGCGCCGTGCAGGATCAGCGTTGGAACGCGCCACTTCGATGCTTCGCCGAGAAGGTTCATGAACTTTGGATTGGCGTCGCCATTGGGATTAAGAATCTTGCGCACCCAGAAACGCGGCGTTTCGCGATAGAGCGTGCCGAGATCGTAAGCGCCGGAATAAAGCACCGCTCCTCTCACTCCTTCCACTTCGTTTAACATCGCCGCCGCGACGATGGCGCCGCGCGACACTCCAAAAAACATGACGTCGTTTTTATCGATCCAGCTGAGTTGCCGTGCGGCCAAAACGCCATCCTGCACGACCTGGCGGGTCATTTCCTCTAACGATCCTGGGGGAAGTTCGGTCGAACCGTAACCCGGCAGTGAGATCGCAAGACTGGCGAAGCAGTCCGATTTTGCGAATGCCTGCGCGGTCGACAAGACTTGTTCAGCGCCTCGACCGACAAAGCTGTGGCCATGCAGTAGAACCACCAACGGAAACGGACCCTCGCCGCGGGGTCGTGCGAGATAAGCTTCCACATGACCGCCGGCGCTCGGATAGAAAAACCGCACCGTCCGCTCGCCGGCAAGGCTGCCGAGTTGCTTAAACGCAACCAACGGCGTCGCGTTACAACCAGAAAGAAAGACCAAGCCTAGAAGAGTGAATCTCCGTTTGAAAAACATCCCCTCATCCTAAGGTTCCTGCGGGAAAAAACAAGCTGCACCGCTCCAACACTGGACGAATCATTCTCTTTTGAGCAAATAGGTTGAATGATTTAAATAACTTGAACGCCTTGAACCAGGCTATCGTTGAACTTTCGAACCTTTGAACTGTTGAACAAATTTGTCCTACAGATTCATCCATTGTCGCCATTCTGCTTGACTGCAGCAGATCAACCTGTGCTAAGTTGCCGCTGGTTAATTTGGCTTAGCAAGATTCAACTCGCATAGGCTCCATGCTGAATTAATACGAAGGGAGCCTTATGACTTTGCATCAATTCAATATCTTCACCGCAATCGCCAAACACAAAAATCTCACCAGAGCATCGGAAGAGCTGCACATCACCCAGCCCTGCGTATCGCAGCAGATGCGTCTGTTACAGGAATATTATGGCGCCAAGCTCTACGATCGATCGCCTGATCACTAACGGAGTTGAGAAGTGCGAACTATATGTCGACACTTATCCTTTTTGCTCTTCGGCCTTTCCATGACCGGATGCGCAATGATGAGTCAGGATACAAACCTTGCACGCGTTCGTGAGCCTGGCAGTAGAACCTACAATGAGCCGCCCGAACCAATCTCGGTGTCCGCCAAATTTCTCTGGGAGTATGCGATTCTAAGCGACAACACCTATTTGGATGGAATGGAACCGGCGAACTTAGCCGGCAAACCCGGCGAATGCGAACTCAGCCGTACCGGCCGATTAGATTTAGAAGGATGGGACAGGTGGACATCCGTTCCGAGTTCGTCGCTTGCGACGACGGCAAAAAAATTGGGCTTGTACCTGGAGGTATGGGAAAAAAAGAGCTCGCCTGCCGAGGTGGTTGTCGCCTTTAGAGGGACGGAATTTTGGAGTTGGCGTGATTGGCAAGCCAACTTGAGATGGTTCCTACGATTTATTCCGCTCTATCCGGACCAATACACGCTGGTAGCCGAAGAGGTCGGCAAGGAAGTACTCGAAGAACTCAAGAAAAGAATCGCTGGCAATGAAGGACGTTACAAGAATGTCAAAATCATCAGCGCCGGACACTCTCTCGGCGGCGGTCTCGCACAGCATCTCGCGTATTCACTTCCGCCGATAACGCTTCCCGACGGCACCCTGTTGCCGCGAGTGTCCGAAGTCTACGGATTCGATCCGTCACCCGTGACCGGATGGTACTCGGTCGATACCGAACTGCGAACGACCAACAGCAACGGATTAAAGATCACCCGGATTTTCGAACACGGCGAAGCTCTGGCTTATATCCGGCTATTACTGCGCTATCTCAATCCTACCTCGGAAAGCAATCCAAGTATCCGCGAGATCCGCTATAACTTTGTCGAATCGATCAATCCTTTCGCGAGTCACTCGATGCGGCTGATCGCCTGCGAACTGCTCACGGCGAAAGGCAATGCCGGTGTGCCTGCGCGGATACCGTATAGCGTTTTATCCCCCAAAGCCTGGAAGCAATCAAGCGGCGGATAGATCACCGGAGGAGCGAAGGGGGGATAAAACGTGTTGGACTAAACCGCGGAGCAGCTGTGCAGTTGCGACTATGGGGATTGTAAAAGACCGCAGCAGCGCAGAGGGTAGCGCTTGGGTAGCGGCAGAACAGCAAGTGGGTGACGGTTGAGATTAACGCGGATAGATTTTCTGTGATTGCGATGGTGCAATAGGGTTACGGAGTAGCTTTTTTGCACAGGCAGACACACCCGGGCAAAGACGGCATGTTGAGAATAAAACGGTCTCAGAAGCGATTGAGTCCTATTCATGATGAATCCCATTGGGAAGGACTTGACATAGGGGGCAGATCCCCGACGACGATCATGCTTCCGTTGTGACAGCACGGGCAGCGAGTAAGATCGACGCGGTGGGTATAGCGGCCAAGGTAATCGAGGACGGTGTGAGGAGAGCCGAACGCTTTTTTCGCATAGACGATCCAGTTCTTTTGGCCTTCTGCTTTGATTTGGTTGTTAGCCGCTTCGATTTTTCCTCGCTGGCAGGCCTGCTGTACCAGACCTAGAAACTTTCCCCGAAACACCCGGCTCAGGGCTTTAACGGGAAACAAATAGTTTGGCCGTGCTTTAATCCAGCGGCTGTGATCGAGGGCCGCCAGATCACCGGGCACAGTTGAAGCATCAGCATGGAAAATCGGCTTTCCGTAAAAGCCTTTTAAACGACTATTTCATCCTGGTTGGACAGTAGAGTACCCCTGCGATTGGGATTTTTATGGCGTTTCCGCGGTAAGGGAAAGAGCCTCTGGGAAATTTCGAGGAGCTTTGGTGACCTTCCTAGGTGATTTTTGTAGGTCTTTGTCTCGGACCCTTCTATCGTCGGTGCTTTTGTCACACAGTGAGCAGCGATGGCCGGCAAAGACGGCCAAACTCGCACATCTAAACTCACCGCGCAGATCGTTCTGGTGAAGCGGCGGCCCGGTCAATGTAATTCGATTAGAGTAAAATTCATTCCAGACCTGACGGCTGAAACGTCCAGATGAATTTTAGCAGTCTTCAACGTCCGTTTCGGTCAGGATGTTTTGACCGGCCTTTCTCAGTTCTGAAACAGCAAGTGCCATGCGGAAGTTTTTCCGCAACCTTTCAGTCGGCGTCAAAGAGAGGCGTTCGTAAAGCTGGCTTAGATCGATGCCTTCTTCTTCACTCGCTCGTTTCAGGGTGGTTGTCAGTTTTTCAGTTTCGCTCAGGGAACCGATACTAACACAAAACCCAAAGTGCTTTTGAATTCGAGCAGGATCACCGACGTCCCGCCCAGCAACACGAGCATCGCGGTGAGAATACCGGTGTACCAAAGCGTGAGACGACCGCGGAGGGTGCTGGGACGCCCAATCGTCATACAGACGGCTCTGTCCTCAGCACGTAGCCGACGCCGCGCACGCTATGGATCAGCTTGAGCTGGTAGCCGCTGTCGATCTTATTGCGCAGGTAATTCACATAAACGTCGATCACGTTGGTAAACGTATCATAGTTGACGCCCCATACGTGCTGGGCGATGATCGCGCGGCTAAGAACCTGGTCCCGCCGGCGCAACAAAAATTCAAGCAGCGCATATTCTTTCGGCGTCAAGTCGAT
>WHTF01000078.1 GCA_009379725.1 Deltaproteobacteria bacterium | reverse complement strand
AACGATTTGTTTAATGGGCTTTGCCAGGATACTAGCAGTCGATAAGACAGCGCACTTTTACGGGATGGGGATTGGAAACGAGGTTGTCCAGGGTGCGATCAATCTAACGTCAAACCCGCTCGGGTAAAGGAATTGTATGGTTGGAATGCTTGTCATGTAGCGGTTAAACGGCTTGAACGTTTTGAACCGGCTCCGGTTTACAATCTGACCTTGAACTTTGAACATTGAACTTTGAACCGCCGCTTGCCGGCCGCTATTTGCCGTCATCCATGCTGACGACGATGATGGCGTTGGCAATCAGCCAACCGTCGTCGCCCTTTTCATTGAGCACCTGCAATCCGCCGTGGACCACGTTGATATGCCCGCCGCCGTGAGGCAACGTTTCCAGCACGGCCTGGTGATCCACCGCCTCGGGCTTGGGCACGCCAATGGTGACATCCACGCGCATATCGTCGGCGGTCTTACCCACTAGCCGCGGAAATCCCAAGCTGCTGTGATGAATCGCATCGAACACCGCCCGCTTCGCGGCAGCGGTGTAGTCCAATCCGTGCACATCCACTCCCATACCCATTTCTGTAACGCATCGTACCAAGGCCATACTTAGTTACCTCCCATGCAAACGAAGCCAGTTCCAGACGTTCCAAAGGTTCCAATTGTTCCGGACTCCCATAGTCGAGCGCATGCGTTTAAGAACAAACAAGCGCTCCGCTTCGATATCAATCTATATGTGATCTCGTGTCGTCGAATCAATGCCTGTCTACAGTTGGCCCCGGGTTCCGTACACAACAAGATTCGAACGGATGTCAAAGTCGCCAGGGTTGACCGCTCGCGCGCGATAATTCTCTTGTTGGCAATACTCGACATCCTCGGCCTCCAACGTCATGTCATATTGATTTCGCGAACATCCGGTATACAGCCTGGGCTCCTTCCAACAGACGGTGATCCTGATTTCGGTGACCGATGAGCTGAATGCCGACTGGCAGATCGGACGGTCCGGTAAACACAGGCAGCGTGACGCAAGGAGTATAGGTCCACGTCGACAGGATATTGAACGAGGTATCCCCCGTACTGGTTAGTCCTGCCAGAGCCTCACCGAGGGCACTCGGCGTGAGCAGCAGGTCTATATCCTTCATGGCTTCGGCGAGATGTTCGCGGCACTGGCCCAGCACGGCTTCGGCCTCTCGGTATTGTTCGTACGAGACATTGAGCCATGCGGCAAGTTTGTCGCGCTGAAACTCGCTCAAAAGGTTCCAATGGTGATTCCGTTCCCAGGTGAGGGCACGGGAAAACTCGTAATCATTGATGCGCCGGCCCATGGCCTCGAAGCGTTCAAACGGCTTTCCGAGATCGAAATCGGAGATCTTCGTTCCGGCCTTCGCCAGGGCGCTTGCGGCCGCTTCGAGGAAAGTCTTCGTGTACACCTCCGCACGGTCCCAGAACATGGTGCGGCAAAAGCCGATCTTGAGTTCGTTCACTGGAATGGCGGCCAGAGGTTTCGCGGCGAATCCTGTAACCGCGGCTCGAAACAGAGCGAGGTCCTCGACAGCGCGAGCGAAAAGCCCCACGGTGTCGAAGGACGCGGTATTCTGCTTCACGCCCTGCGTGCTCACTTCGCCATAGGTCGGTTTGTAGCCGATGCAGCCGCAGAACGCTGCCGGACGAATCACCGATCCGACAGTCTGGGTGCCAAAGGCCAGCGGCACCATGAAATCACCAACCGCCGCGGCGGAACCGCTGGAGGAACCGCCGGGCGTATGCTGGGAGTTGTGCGGATTCGTCGTCTTCCCCCACGGAAATCGACTGGCAAACTCGGTCGTCACCGTCTTGCCCAATAGCACCCCGCCGGCCGCGCGGCTCAGTGCCACGCACGCGGCATCCGCCGCTGGACGGTTGCCTTTGTAGATGGGCGATCCGTATTCGGTGGGCAAGCCGGCCGTGTCCATAATGTCCTTGGCCGCGAATGGCACTCCGTGAATTGGACCGCGGCTCGCGCTTTTGTCGCATTCCCGCGCCTGCGCCAGGGCAAAATCGCGGTCCAAATGGACCCATGCTTTGACTTGCGCTTCGCGCGAATCGATCCGCTCGAGACAGGAGCGTACCAGAGCTTCGGACGTCAGTTTGCCTTCGCGAATGCGTGCCGCAGCTTCACTCGCCGATAACCGGAATAAATCCGCCATGTGATTCTCCTTCAAAGAATCTAAAGAGGAATTCAAGTGCACAGTTGGATCCGAAAAACGTTCGGAACATAACCGAGCAGGCGTGGTGACTGCAAGAAGAAGTTGCGCCGGGAGTTAGAGAATCTTGGAGAATATTGCTTAGATTGAAAGGGCCTGTCCCCAAAGCGAGCTCCAATCAAAGAAACAGATCAAGTCAAAACCTTCAGCGGGAGGGTATGGATTTCATTGGCTGGGGATCGAGTGTCCAGACGCGCACTTTTTTTCCTCGCGCACGCAACAACGGAGCGGCCATCTGCTGGAGACAAACTACGGCAAGAACCTTTTCTGGAAAAGGCAACGCCGCCAGTTTGTGCCGGCGCGCTTCCTTGGCGGCGAAAATGCGGGCGATCTCCGATTTCACGGTGTCCATTGCTTCCATTTTCCTTCCAGGCCGTGGCGCTGGAGCACGTCCGTTAGATAATTCATATCAAGTTCGGCCTGCTCGCGAAAAATCCGCACACGTTCCCGGTCTTTGTCCCGACCGGTCTGCAAACAGATGGCGACCAAATGTTCCGCGCGCACGACTCTCGTAGAGACTTCTTCGTAAGGCGTCTCAGTTGCCTCTCTCAGAGCCTCTTCCAACAGCCCGTTATAAGCAGGAAGAAACTGGACCGGAACACCCTCTATGAGCACGCACTCACCTTCCTCGGCGTAACCGCGCGTCCGCAGCGGCTCATAGATCGGGGCCAACGAAATTAAATCCCCGACATTTGCGGGCAATACAACGAACACGTCCAGGTCAAACGTAAGCAGCGGTTCGACGTAAAAAGTCGCCCCCATCGCGCCGCCGATGGCGTAACGTTCGATCACGCCGCTGCCTTCCAGTTCGTTCAAAATTTGCAAGGTCCGTTTCATTATCGACTTTGATCGAGTTTACCATGAGATCAATGTTTGGCGCCATTCCAAGGTACGAGAGCGCGGTGCAGCACGTCGGGGCCGACGATTAAGAGAACCATAAAGGGGCGAACATTTTCCTTGGCCCGCCACACCACCGGCTATGGCATGGAAAAAGGGGACGTGAACCATTTTTACGTTTACGCATCCGTTAACCCCATGAACTTTCTAGGCCTGCCGCGGGGCTGAAGTGTATGTTTCAAGTCGAGCGCAGCCGCGATCTGAGTCTTCCAATTTTCCGAACCATATAGCGTACCGCGGTTTACGCATCTCCGCAGCGCTTCGATCTCGGCATCAGTTTGAGCTCCGTTCACCCGCTAGTGCATGCCTTCGGTAATTGACTAATGATTTAACTTCGATCTTGGCGGACGCCTCACATTGTGCCGGCCAGCTTGGCGATCGCCTGCGAGGCGCCTTTGTCGATCGGTTCTCCGTGGCCGAAGACGGCGCGCTGGAACGTGAGTCCCGCCAGCTTCTTCACACTCTGGTGCGCCTGGGCCATGTCGGCGGTGTACTGGGGATTGGGACCACCGAGCTTGTTGCCGATGTTGTTCATGGCGTCGCCCAGGATGAGCAGCGACCCGGCCGGATCGAAGACGCATATGTGACCCGGTGTGTGACCGGGCGTCGCGATCACGCGCAGGCCGAACACTTCGTCGTTGTCACCGACAGCCTTGATCGGGCGCGGTGACTTGATCTGCGCGATGTCCGCGGCGCCGGCGTACGCCGTCGCTTTGGCGGCCGCCGCCAATACCTCGCCGACGCTGCCGATGTGATCGGGATGGTAGTGGGTCAGGATGACGTGGTGAACCGCATCCCAGCCGAGGCCGGCGGTGCGAATGACGTCGGCGATCTTTGACGCATTGTTGGGCGTGCCCGTATCGACGACTGCGGCCTCCTTGCCCCGTATTAGGACGGAGGCGTTGACGAAGCCCAAATTGACCTGAAGAGCTTGGGCCGGCTCCAGGTTCTGAGCGTGGGCGACCCCGATTGCGAGATCGCGGCCTCCGATAGCGACACTCCATCCCCTGCGCCCGAGGCCGAAGTTGATCTCGCTCCATACTGCGAAACTGCCCAAGGCGACCTGGGCCAACCACGTTCGGCGGTTGATTTGCTGACCTTTCCGCATTGAGCACCTCCAGTCTTCAAGACAGGGCGATCGTCATACACACGTACCGGCGGCAAACATTCAAAACTGTCTCGCCTCGTCCTCCGAAAGTCAATCGCGCGCGAGTCCTCATTTCCAGTTCTAACTGAGTTATTCTCGATACAAGGATTGTTTGACACAAATTAGAATGCCATTGTATCAATGAAGAAGTTATCTAACGCCCTACGGAGATAAATCTATGAAGACACTGCGATTGGAAACCACTGCGCCGTTTCAAGGCTTGGCCGAGCTCGTCGCCTATGACGAGGGTTTGTTCGAGAAGGAAGGCATCCAGATCGAGTGGATGGACCGCGAGAAGGGCGTCGACAAAAGCCCGCAGCTGCACATCACCGATCATAAAGACGCCTCGCGCTACACGAGCCACGGCCGTATGATGGAATCAGGCCAGGCTGACCTCTATAACGCTTGCGAATGGGGCAATTTCTCGCGCGTTGAAACTACCAACGTCGGCAGCCGGCAGGTTGGCCGTCGTTCGATGGTGAATTTTGCCGGGCTCGTTGTCCGCGCAGATTCGCCAGTGCAGGTCCCTCAGCAATTCGCCAACGTGCAGATCGGCGTGCCCATGTATAGCGGGACACACTATCTGTGTTTGCAGATGCTGGAAGGCTTCGTGCCGCGCGAGCTGATCAAGATCGGCCGCGTGCCGAACGGGTCCAATTACCGTTTCCAGATGCTCATGGATAAGACCATCGAAGCGACGACCCTGACCGAACCGTATATTTCGTTGGCCGAGAAAATGGGCTGCCGTGTCGTTATCTCGGCTTTCCACCACGGCACCGATGTAGCGTCCGATCGTGTGGATGCCGAAACTTACGAAGCCTTCAACCGTGCGATACGCGAGGCAGTGCGACGGATCATGGCGAACAAGCGCGCCTATATGCACTACTTCATCGACTACTATCGCGATCGCGATCCGCAGATCAGCCAGCTCACCATCGACGATCTGCGCCAGAGCCGTCTCTATCTGATCGATCCGGCGCCGATCCCGGCCGATGAACTCCAACGCACCTACGAATGGATGAAGAGTTGGGATTTTCTCGAGACCGCCCCCTGCGCGACCGATCTTGTCAACATGAACGTGTCGAAGCTCGGCTAACAGCGGGCGCCGGTCGAGCCGGCGTCCGGGCATCTTCTCATCCGATAGTTCTGCGTCTGTTTGCCCTTGTGCTTTTGTGAGCCAGCAGTTTGGGGTCAAACTTCTATCATCTGAAACAAAAGTACAGATTAACGGTACACGGCGGAGGTTGAGAGTCGGTTTGTCTAGCGCTTGTAGTTCTCGCTGCCCTAGATCTCTTTCAGAAACCCGCTCTTTTCCAGATATTCACGAAGCTGTTGTCGTAGATCTCTTCCGGTTTCCTCCTGATAGGAGTGCGGCTTTCGCGGGCGAGCTCGATACGCCCAAGCCGGGTCCTACATGGCGCCCTGCCGAAGGCGAAAAAGAGACTGGAAGGAATTCACCGCGATGGAAAGGAGCTTCTTCTTCTCCCCCCTCCTGTTTGCCACTTGTCACCAGCCCTTAGCGTTTCCGCTGCTGCCCGAATCGCTCCCCGTCTTGCTTTTCTGGCGGAAATCATCGGCATCGAGCCCCAGCTCCTCGATCGTGCGCTGGTCCAACTCACCTGTGGCCGAAAGACCTTTTGATTGTTGAAAATTTTTGACCGCGCTCTGTGTCTCGGAACTCCACTGGCCGTTTACCTGTCCGGCGGCAAACCCTTTTTTGTTGAGCTCCTGCTGGATTTTGCGAATCTGATCGGAACTCAATTGAGAGGCTGACACTTGCTGCTGATCTTTCTTGCTATCGGTCCCGCCCAAACCCGGCACGCCGCTTCTTCGATTTGCCTGCTGGTCCTTCTGACTTTCGCGCTGTTGCTGCCGGGCCGACCTGCCTTCGCGTCCTTTGCTGCCATCCTGCTTGGCGGCGCTCTGCACTCGATCGAGTACGGACTCGTCCACGGCTATGACTGTCTTGCCGTCCTGCCGCTTGATGGATAGTTCATCCCAAGTAACGGAATATTTCTCACCGCCGAATGTTTTTTTGTCGAACTCGATGCCGGCCCTTACTATTTTACCGGTTTTCGGATCGATGAAGAGATTGCTGATAGTGCCAATCTCGCGATTCCGCTTATCGAGCACGCGAGACCCCTCCAACGCGCTAGCGGTGATCATTCCATCTTCCGCTCCTGCATTACTACGTTGTGGCTGCGACTGCTGATCTTTCTGCTGCGCCCACACCGGCGTAGCTCCCAGCGAAAGAATGCCCGCCACTGCAATCGCTGAAACGACATGCTTGCGATTGTATTGTTTATTATGTCTCATGGCTTCCTCCTTAAAAATATTGTTTATTTAAAGACTTTGCAAATCTTCACGTACCATGCGCAGTCGCCTTCTGCCTCGACCTTTGTACTTCCATTCAACGTTTGCTTCTGGCGTTAACGAGTCGCAAGAGACGTGCCCGTGTACCTGAAGCGTTAAGCGCGCGCCAGGCGATGGATTTGCAAACGGATGCAGACACAGAAATGAAGCTGCTGTCCCGTATAGAGGAAAGGCGCGCGCGACATTGCGACACGTAACTGCGTAACACGAGGGCCCGACGCAACAGCGGAGCTTGTATAGGATTAACTACCTGATTCTGGACAAGAGTGTTTCGGAACTTACCCTGTCGCAGATTGCTGCTCGCCAAGCACGGGTAACATTTTAAGATTATCGATTTGGCTTCTACTTTTCGTGTAGATCATATAGAACTCGGCTCAGTATGCTCGATAACTCGCGCCGGAGTGTGATGTGAAAGGAATAATCTACCGCAGCTACCACATTGTCGGAGTAGCGCATCTGAATGAAAAAAGTGGTTATTGGCTGCCCAGGGTTCGGGTACTGTGGACTGACGCTGGACGAGAACAAAAGCATGAATTAGACGGACCGCCAAATCGTTTTCGGACAAAAGACGAGGCCGAAGATTATGCGGTAATGATGGGGGAGAATTGGATCGACAAGAAGAACCCAGTTCCATAATCTCTCGTCTCTTCACGCAGCCCTCTCATTGGTAATGCGTCCCACGCTACTGTTGCCACAAGACCGAGTATTTATCCGCAGCCGTTCTAGCGTTGGACGAAAGATGGAGGACGCGGCGGCTCGCGAGATGAAACCGAAATCCATCATCGATACTCTCGACCTGCTCGGAGCGCATCTGTGGACTCGCCGCGAGGTTGATCGGACGGTCTCACCTCGAAAACGCGGGCATATTTAGTAGTAAAAAACCCTATTGTATCGGGCTGAAAGCAAGAATATTGTAATAACAGTAGCTTTCTCTCCATTTCCTTATGAATCAGAAATGAAGCAAGGGAGACTAGCAAGATGGTGAATTTCGCTGGCGGTCAGGAACTTGAACAAGCTTCGCAGCCAATCAAAGAAATCGATATTCTTTGGATCACAGCCGGGCTCGGCTGTGACGGCGACTCGATTGCGATGACCGCAGCAACGCAGCCCAGCCTCGAAGATATTGTTCTCGGGGGAATCCCAGGAATTCCAAAGGTGAACTTTCACCATCCACTGCTGGCGTATGAAACCGGAGACGACTTCATGAAGCGCTTTGATCTTGCCGCCGAAGGCAAAATTGACCCTTTCATATTAGTCATTGAGGGATCGATTCCGAACGAATCCATTAAGAAGGAAGGCTACTGGGCGGGGTTCGGTATCGACAAAAAGACTGGCCAACCGATCCCATCCTGTGAATGGATCGATCGATTGGCCCCGAAAGCCTGGGCGGTTCTGGCCGCCGGTACCTGTGCAACGTACGGCGGCATTCATGCAATGGAAGGAAATCCGACGGGCTGTATGGGGTTAGCGGATTACCTGGGCTGGCAGTGGAAGTCCAAGGCAGGCATTCCCATTGTTTGCATGCCGGGATGTCCGGTCCAACCGGATAATTTTATGGAGACCTTGCTTTACCTGCTCCAACAAGCAGCCGGCAAGGCGCCGATGATCCCTCTGGATGAAGCTCTCCGCCCGACCTGGCTTTTTGCCGCCACGGTTCATGAAGGATGCGATCGAGGGGGTTACTACGAGCAAGCGGATTTTGCCGAAACCTATAGTGCCAATTCGTGCATTGTCAAACAGGGGTGTTGGGGTCCGGTGGTTCAATGTAACGTCGGTAAGCGCGGCTGGATGGCGGGAATCGGCGGCTGTCCTAATGTGGGGGGAATCTGTATCGGTTGCACCATGCCGGGATTTCCAGACAAATTTATGCCGTTTATGAATCAGCCGCCAGGTTCGCTTCTTTCTTCTACCGCCGTTGCGACCTATGGGGCGGCCATCCGCGCGTTGCGCAGGTTCACCCAGGCATCTCTGAACAAAGAGCCGGAGTGGCGCCGGCCGGTGCAGGAACAATTAGGCAATCCTGATTCCCGAGACAAGCCGTAGCACCGGTCGCCAAAAATCAGTTGGCAATCGACGGCAGGTTAGACAACCAGTTGCCCGACCTCACGATGATGGACGTCAAGGAAGCGGAAGCAATTATCGAAGGCCTCGCCGGCCTCTTTGAAAGCAATCCCGCCGCAGCGGAACTGGCGGCCGTCTTTCTCCAGTACGACTCAGCGGGCCGCTCCCCGCATGACCAACTGCCCAACCTTGACTCCAGGTATCGGACGTTCGTCGAGCAAGTCCCCGCGGTCATCTTCATGGCCTTTCTCGATAGAGGCATCAGCGAAGCTTTCGTCAGTCCACATATCGAGTCTGTGCTTGGCTTTTCGCAACGCGAGTGGCTCGATGATCCCGTCCGCTGGTATCGCCAGATTCATCCCGAAGATAAGGAAAGGTGGAGTCTTGAGGCCGCCCGGATGCTGTTCTCAGGTGACCCTCTGCGCTCCGAATATCGGGTTATCGCCCGTGACGGACACGTCGTCTGGTTTCAATGTGAGGCCAAGATGGTGCGCGATGAGCGGGGACATCCGTGGTTCATTCACGGGCTGGCAGTGGATATCACAGAGCTCAAGGAAACACAGGCTCGTTTAGAAGAAGCTCATGAAGAGATAAGAAACCGGGCTCACGAGCTCGAATTTGCCAACCTAAAGCTGAAAGTCCAGATCGCTGAGCGTGAAGCCGCTGAAAAGATTGCCAAGGATAGTGAAGAAAGATTCCGCCTGCTCGTGGACGGCGTCAAAGAATACGCGATTTTTATGTTGGATCCTGACGGCAATGTAATCAGCTGGAACCGGGGGGCTGAACGCCTCAAAGGCTATGCCGCAGACGAGATCATCGGCAAACACTTTTCCAAGTTCTATTCGGAAGAAGATATTCGCAGACGCATTCCCGCCGAGGGACTGAGGATTGCGCAGCGCGAGGGTCGATTCGAAGCCGAAGGCTGGCGCGTGCGCAAGAATGGATCGAAATTTTGGGCGAACGTGCTGATTACGGCGTTAACAGACAACACGGGCCGACTCCATGGATTTGCCAAACTGGTTCGAGATATGACTGAACAAAAATCGATCCGGGAAAAACTTCAGGAGAGCGAGCGTCTCGCGGCCATGGGCACGACGGCGGCCGTATTCGCCCATGAGATCGGCAATCCCTTGAATGCAATATCGACCTCATTGCAATTGTTACAGCTCGAACTATGTAAAACGAGTGATAATGCTCTGCTGAAGGAAACCTTGGATATGGTGCTGAAGGAAATTTATAGCCTAGGCTATCTGCTTAATGACTTTCGTTCCTTAGCGCGACCCCAGCAACCCCAGCAGCTGAATTTGCGCCCAATCAGTCTGGTTCAGCTGGTCAGTGAACTGGTGATTTCACAGCTGTCGATATTTGCCCAGCATCGAATCGTTGTCAGGCAGGATCTCGCACCGGACTTGCCTTTGGTCATGGCCGACTCACGAAAGCTCAAGCAGGCGCTATTGAATCTTTGCAACAACGCCGTAGAAGCCATGACGGAAGGTGGAACGTTAACGATCCGTGGCCATCAATTCGCCGGGCTCGTATCGTTGGACATTGTTGATACGGGCGTAGGCATCCCGGATGATTTTGACGTTTTTCAACTCTTCAAGACGACAAAAGACCGGGGGACTGGATTGGGACTTGCGATAGTTCGGCAGATCATTTCGGCCTATGGAGGGACTATCTCTTACCGCAGCGAGCTGGGGAAGGGAACGACGTTTACGATCTCGCTGCCCGGCGGATCGGACGAAGCGTCTCCCCAATTCATAAACAGTTGAATGACTCGAATGTACCCGAAGCTAGATTTTCATGTCATGAGGTAACGGAAACGTTTGCGCAGCAAAGAGGCTCGATCATTGACGGGCAACCAAGATAAAATGGACAGCTCTGTTGCCGAAGAGCATCGAGTTATCAGAAAACCGAGGGATGATGGCTACAAAAGAGGATGAAAACACCGATATTGTCGAGATGGCCTGGGACCCCATTACCCGAGTTATCGGCAGTCTGGGCATTTATACGAAAATCGATTTTGGCCAGCGGAGAGTTGCCGAGTGTCACAGCACGTCGTCGATTTTTCGCGGCTATAGCGTCTTCATGAAAGGGAAAGATCCGCGGGATGCTCATTTCATCACCAGCCGAATCTGCGGCATCTGCGGCGATAATCACGCAACGTGCTCGGTTTACGCCCAGAACATGGCGTACGGAGTAAAGCCGCCGCCGATTGCAGACTGGATTATCAATCTGGGGGAGGCGGCGGAGTTTATGTTCGACCACAACCTATTCCAGGACAATCTGGTCGGGGTCGACTTCTGCGAGAAGATGGTCCGCGAAACGAATCCGAGTGTTTGGGCAAAGGCCGAAAAAGCCGAGGCGCCGCACGCCGATGCCCACGGCTACAGAACCATCGCAGACATGATGAAGTCTCTGAATCCCTTCGTCGGCGAGTTCTATCGTGAGGCGCTGGAAATGAGCAGACTCGCGCGCGAGATGTTTTGTCTGATGGAGGGCCGGCACGTTCATCCTTCAACGCTTTATCCCGGCGGCGTCGGCACGGTGGCGACAAACCAGCTCTTCACCGAATACATGAGCCGGCTGATGAAATATGTCGAATTCATGAAACGGGTCGTGCCGATGCACGACGACCTGTTCGATTTCTTTTACGATGCCTTGCCGGGTTACGAGAGAGTAGGAGAGCGCCGGGTTACGCTCGGCTGTTGGGGCTGTTTTCAAAATCCAGAATACTGCAATTTTGACTACCGCGACATGACGAGCTGGGGACGCAAGATGTTCGTTACTCCCGGCATCGTCGTCGATGGCAAGCTTGTCACGACCGATCTCATGCAGATCCATTTGGGGATGCGAATTCTTCTGGGAAGCTCCTACTATGAGGATTGGCAAGACAAGGAAGTATTTGTCACGGAGGACTCGCTGGGTAATCGCATCGACCGGCGCCACCCGTGGAATCAGCACACAGTACCCAAGCCGCAGAAGCGCGATTTCAACGCGAAATACAGCTGGGTCATGTCGCCGCGATGGTACGACGGCAAAGATCATTTGGCCCTTGATTCTGGTGGTGGACCGCTTGCCCGCCTGTGGTCAACCGCATTGGCCGGTCTCGTCGATATTGGTTATGTCAAAGCGACGGGTCAAAGCGTACTCATCAACTTGCCCAAAACCATCAACAAGCCCGAGACTACGTTGGAATGGCGCATCCCGAAGTGGTGCAACACCCTCGAGCGCAATCGCGCTCGCAGCTACTTTCAAGCGTACGCCGCCGGATGCGCGCTGCACTTCTTAGAACAAGCGTTGAACGAAGTGCGGGCCGGGCGGCAAAAAACCTGGGAGCCCTTCAAAGTTCCCAACGACGTGATCAGTTGCGGGTTCACCGAAGCAGTCCGCGGCGGTCTATCGCATCACATGGTTATCCGTGACGGCAAGATCGCTAATTATCATCCCTATCCACCGACAGCGTGGAATGCGAGCTCGCGCGATGTACACGGCACGCCTGGACCCTTTGAGGATGCGGTTCAAGACACGCCGATTTTTGAGGAGAATGGACGGGAACAATTCAAAGGCATCGATATTATGCGTACCGTGCGCAGTTTCGATCCTTGTCTGCCGTGCGGTGTCCATATGTATCTGGGCAAAGGCAAGATCCTGGAGAAGAGTCACTCGCCGATGTTTTTCAATCTGACGAACAATCCCGGTTAGGAAGGCGTAAAAGGAGCTGGCATTATGCGTATCACGGCAAGATCGTGCTTTTCTGAAGCGGTATCCCATAGCACAAGTTCCATTAACGAGCTCGATTCGGTCGCCCGATGCCAAAAATCCTCATAGTCGAAGACAACAGACTGACCCGAACCACTCTGGGTCAGTTCTTGCGCGGCAAAGGTTACACGGTCGAGTTGGCGGAAGACGGGGCGCAAGCGATTTCGCTACTCAACGAAGACGCATTCGATCTGGTAATATCCGACATTGTTATGCCTAAAGTTAACGGCTGGGATCTCCTGGCGCATGTTGGTACCAATTTGCCGGATACGCCCGTGTTACTGATGACCGCTTACACTCAGGTGCAACCGAGCCAAGCACAATCACATAAAACGTCCGACCTGATATTCAAGCCCTTTGATCTTGGTAACGTATTATGCAAAGTCGAACAGACACTGGGCTTGAAAAAATTCTGATGCCTCATCATGCTGGTTTGACGGGTCTCGCCGTGAAAGAGATCGGCGGTTCGCCGCACGAACACGTCTTTCTATTTACTGATCGATTTACTTACTTACTGAGCAGCTTCTTCATCCTTTCAGCATTCGCGACCTGCCGATCACGCCGGACAAGCTACTGTGAAACGCTCCGGCCGAGTATTTGACTCGCACAACGGTGGGAATGAGCCGCAACGTGAAAGCTTTAAGGGCTCGGTCCGTCAATCTGTACGCCTCGACCGCGATGCGGAAAAAATATCCCAGGCGGCGATGAACATCGCCGCGATTACCGGCCCGATCACAAAACCATTGAGACCGAAGATCGCCATGCCGCCCAGCGTGGCGATGAGCACTATGTAGTCCGGCATCTTGGTATCCTTACCCACCAGGATCGGACGCAGGACATTGTCTACCAAGCCGATGACGAGCACGCCGAACACGATCAGAACGACGCCCTGCCAGATAGCACCCGTCACCAGAAAATAAATGGCGACCGGCAGCCAGACCAGGCCGGCGCCTACCGCGGGCAGCAGCGATAGAAAGGCCATCAACACCGCCCACAACACCGGGGCGCGTACCCCCAAGAACCAGAAGATCAGGCCGCCGAGCGCTCCTTGCACGAGGGCAACGACAATATTGCCTTTAACCGTGGCGCGGATGACGGTGGTGAATTTGCTGAAGAGATCGCGCTGTTGCTCAGCGCGCAACGGAATCGCATTTTTGATGCGATTGGACAGGTCGTCACCATCGCGCAGTAGAAAGAACAGCAGGTACAGCACGATGAACAGGTTGACGATGAACTGGAACGTGTTCTGGCCGATGCTCAGAGCTTGGGCGGCAAGGAACTGACTGCCCTTCATCAGGGCGCTGGACAGCCTCTCTTGCATCAAACCGAGGTTGGTCAGTCCAAAACGGTCCAGCAGATCGATCGTCCATCCCGGCAGGGCGCCAAAGACCTGCTGAAAAGACTGCCCGATATTCAGCTCTCCGGACTGGATCCTTTCGTAAACGCCGAATCCTTCCTGCACCAACATCGCACCGACCAGAGTTAGCGGCAGAATCACCATCATCAGGATGATCATCACTGCAGCGAGCGCAGCAGGTGTGGGCTTCTGCCGCATCGATCTCAACAGCCGCCGATACGCCGGCGCAAACACGATCGCCAGGACGGTCGCCCAGAAAACCGCTCCGTAATACGGCAACAAGATCCATACGAATGC
Organism: Deltaproteobacteria bacterium; assembly: GCA_009379725.1. Taxonomy (GTDB): domain Bacteria; phylum Desulfobacterota; class Binatia; order UBA9968; family UBA9968; genus WHTF01. Next base: position 4,188 of record WHTF01000078.1, on the reverse strand, counting down.
CAGCGATACCGCGATGATCAGCAATAAAAACGCTTTGTCTTCGAGCCCAGGCAAGTTGACTGAGTTTGGAGATTTCATAGGCGTGTGAGGAAGCGAAGCGATCCGCCGTGACGGGCCAACCGATAGCACGCTACGCCAAAGGTCGCCTCACGGAGGAAGTTGTAAACCTTTAAACCTTACTGTCTGATGCCAGAGTCAAAAGCGTCTCTGGAGATCTCGATGATCTCCGATGACTGTAAGGTGACGTTCGAACGGCTTTTCACATCGTAAAATTTCACCGCGCCGCTGTCAGTCCTGTCATAGCCGGTAGTGTAGTAAGCTGTGCGAGTTGGCTGATCGGTGATGCGATAATAGGTCGTGCAGCCGGCGGCAAATAATAACGTTAGAAGGCAAAGCCCGGATTGTGCAAAGCTTATAAACCGCATACAAAACTTCCTTTCTGAAAAGAACGAATGAACGCAGGTTTATACGAATCAGTTTTCTGTTTGGCAATTACCGTGCGCTCCCCGTTCGAAATGACCCGCAGGCGAAACAGCTCTGTATCTTTGTTATTAAATGCCGTAAATCTGCACCCAGAGCAAGCCCGGTTCTATGACATGCTGCAATGTCGTGTTGCGTTCGGTCTTCAATGCGTGGTTGCGAACAAAAAATGATACGTGAGACGGTCCCAGTCTGAGATTCGGATGTTTTCAAAATGTTCACGGGTAATCTCGCCGGCAAATCAATCTCGGGTCAGTAGCTCGCTCTGTTTGCTGAAAGCTTTCCGGTCCCTGCCGAAGAGAATGTAGGCCAACACTCCGATTCCAGGAGCGAAGAAGAGAACGAGCATCCAAGCCAACGTCGTTTGCGGTCGTCGGTTCTCGGAAATGAGGAACACACCCACTACTAGCGCATACAGAGCCAGTAAAGTCGTAAGGAGGGTGACGAGATGGCTCATGAGCGTTGCGTCCTTGTTGCCGGGCGCCGCCGCTGCGGCTGGTTCCGGCCCGCCAGGTTTTCAATGTCTTCAATTCCCATGGATTCATCCATGTCAGTGAAGGCGACAGAGCGGGAAAATGTCTCTGCCTCTATCACTACCATCCCGAGTAACAATAGCTACTTTACCATTCAAGTGCCCTTTTTATATGCGTCAACGCGGCTGCCGGCTTTACAACATCAATAATCTGCTTTAAGGAGATCTTTCCTGGAGCGACCAAGAGTAATCGCTCGATGCCCACCGCCGGGCGATGCGCATCAACATTGACATTAGCGCAAGAACGTAAGGATCACGGCTCACTCGCAGAGAAGTAAAACAGCTGCGACACGACTGCGAACCAGGGAGGAGCTGTCTATGACAGCAGCAAGCGCGACCGCTGCTTTGAACCGAGGTAGCGCGCCAACCGCACACGATTCAAGGAGGTCGCAACAACGGGCCAGTTCGCTCTGGAGCGCCGTCCTTATTTTGATCCTGTTGCCATGCGCAGCTTTCGCTGAGGAGCCTGTCGCGCCCGATATTCCGGCTGCATGGGCGGAATCAGAACGCTCTGCACCCGCAACTTCCCCCGGCAAAGCACGCTTTTCTTTTTCTCCGAATGTCAGACTCTCTGCCAATCCTTTCTGGCGAGATGGGAAATCATTGTTGGCGCAAAGGGACACGGCGTCCTCGCGTGTCGCTGCGAACGTCAATCTCACTGCGACGGCGCCGCCGTGGGGAACACAGAAAAGCTACCTTATCCCGGCGCTGGAAATCGTCGGCTTCGACACCTTGCTGAATCTGTTCGACCGCGCCTACTACGGCTGCTGCGATTTCGATACCGATCTCTCGTCCATCGAACGCAACTTGCGCCGAGGCTGGGTCGTCGACGATGACGAGTTCACGGTCAACCAGCTCGGGCACCCCTATCAAGGATCGATGTACCACGGTTTCGCGCGCGCCTCCGGATTGAATTATTGGCAAGGTCTGGCCTACACCTTCGTAGGGAGCCTGTTCTGGGAGATAGCCGGGGAAACCACGCGACCGTCCAAAAACGATCAGATCAGTACCGGAATCGGCGGCAGTTTTCTTGGCGAGGCGCTGTTCCGAATGTCGAACCTTTGGCTCGAGCAGGGGAGAGGATCCCGTCTCTGGCGTGAGGTCGTGGCGGCGGCGATTTCTCCGCCAGTGGGTTTTAACCGCCTCGCCTTCGATCAACGATTCGACGATATATTTCCGAGCAAAGACCCGGAGTATTACAGCCGGGTGCACCTCGGAATAGTGTCGGCGACCCAAGACCGCCGCGGCACCTCGAAAGAGATCGAGCGCCACGAAGCCATCGTTGATGTCGCGCTCGATTATGGTTTGCCTGGCAAGCCCGGCTACACATACAAGCGTCCTTTCGACTATTTCAGCTTCCAGGCAGCGGCATCGACCGCCATCGGTTTCGAGAGTGTTTTAACCCGCGGGCTTTTACTGGGAACCGATTACGACATTGGAAAAAACTACCGCGGGATCTGGGGTCTTTACGGCAGCAACGACTACATGGCGCCGCAGGTTTTTCGCATGGCGAGTACAGCGGTCTCGCTTGGCACGACCGGCGAGTGGCGGCTTTCCGATTCTCTGGCACTGCAGGGAACGGGTCTCCTCGGCGTCGGCTACGCCACCGTCAGCACCATTGGCGGGATCTCCAACGAACGCGCGAATCACTATGGCGTCGCGCCACAGACACTGTTGGCGTTGCGGCTGATCCTGGGCGATCGGGCCTCCCTTGACCTGACCGCCCGCGAATACTTTATCAGCAATATATCCTCGGGAACCCGAGGCGGTCACGACAATGTTATACGCGCAGACGCGTCGATCACGTGGCGCGTTCATCGCCAGCACGCAGTCTCGGTCAGATATCAGTTGTCCCGACGTGACTCGGATTTCCCCGATCTAGGCAATAGGATGCAGAGTAGAGGGACGGTCGGGATCTTCTATACATTTCTCGGTCGCGATCGGTTCGGCACTGGCGATTGGAAAGGTGGTGGAGATTAGGAACTGCGCATCCGCGTGATAACTTTGCTCAACTCGCGCAGCCACAGCACGGAGCTTCCCACGGCGACGCAAAACAGCCAATCGCCGGCGCTCAGGCTCACGGTCGAAAATGCCTGCTGCAGAAACGGCATGTAAATCACCGCCGCTTGCAGCACGAGCGAAAACAGAACCGCCCCCCACAGCCACTTGTTGGAGAACAGCCCGGCGAACGCGCTCCGCTCATCGGAACGCGCGTTAAAAACGGTGCAGAGCGAGAAGAACACCAGGGTGGTAAAAGGCATCGTCTGCGCATATCGCATATTGCCACCGCCTTCGATCAGGCCGATGGTACACCGGATAATTCTTTGGATTGGCAGACGGTTAAAAAAATGGTAGCGTTTATCCCATGAAAACAACCATCGATCATGCCGGGAGGCTGGTGATTCCGAAAGACATTCGCCGCGAATCCGGGATTAAACCGGGAATGCCGCTTGATGTTCGTTGGGAGAACGGCAAGATCGCTATTACTCCCGCTCCTCTACCGGTCAAACTCGAACAGAAGGGGCGATTGCTCGTGGCGGTCCCCACCAAGGATACTCCGCATCTCACGACGGATACCGTCGAGCGCACCCGTAAACGGTTGCGAAGAGAACGCTCCGTGGGTTCCACCTAAAGAATGCCGCCCGCGTTCCTTCCGGATACAAGCTGCATGATTGCAGCCGTATGTTCGTGGCATGAACATCATGAACCGGCCGCCAACGAAATCGAGCGCCGGCTCGCCCGGCGGGAGAAAATGATCGTTGCGGCTCCGGCGCTGGTTGAGGCGTATGCGGTACTTACGCGCCTTCCCCCGCCGCATCGCATATCTCCGGAAACGGCCTTAACTCTATTGGAAAATAATTTCATGAAGTCGTCCACGGTTATCGCGTTGAACGCTAAATCTTATGAAATCTTATTGCAGCTCGCTCCGAAAAACGGCGTGGCGGGTGGTCGCATCTACGACGCCGTAATCGGCACCTGTGCCGAGCAAGGCGAGGCTTCGACAGTTTTAACCTTCAATGCCGGCGACTTTACAGCCCTCGGCAAAGACTTCGCCGTCGTAATCCCGGGAAGCGTCTCGGCCGGATGAGGAATGTCAAAAGTTAAACATGCGAATGCCATGGCGCATCTTTAAATATCCGCTTTCGTGAGTATGACGGTGGGAGGCCGTCGATTTA
>WHTF01000077.1 GCA_009379725.1 Deltaproteobacteria bacterium | reverse complement strand
GAACGCCGGAACATGGCGCGATAAAGCACGAGCAAGACAATAGACCCGACCAGCGCCATGATGAACCCTACCGGATCGTCTTCTCGATAAAGTCCTAACATTCTGCCCACGAAACCGCCGAGTAACGCGCCGGCGATGCCGAGTAGAATGGTTACAATGAAACCGCCGGGGTCGCGCCCAGGCATCAGAAATTTTGCAATCACTCCGACAATCAGCCCGAATATAATCCATCCAATGATAGCCATAATCGACTCCTTTCGTCTGTCCTAAGCGCGCCGTTTCTTGCTTGTCCGCGACTTTGCCCTAGCCGGTGCCTTGCGGCGGGTCGTGGAGGGCGCGCGCTTCTTTTTGGCTTTGCCGCTTTTCTGCAGCTCTTGCTTGCGTTCAGCCATTTGTTCGCCGAGGTCGTTCAGATCCAGGCTGCTCTCTTCCACTTTGGGCAGCATTTCATTCTGCTCTTCCTCGACATGGTGTTTGACGTTTTCGACCAACTCGGAAAATTTCGTTTTGAATTCCTCGTCGGCGTCATCAATGCCTTTGAGTTCGGCGATGAGATCTTTAACCGTTTGATGTTCGTCTCTGGCTTCTTCGACCATGGCGCCATCGACTTCCTTTTCCACCGCGGGGTAAAAGATTTCCTCCTCGAGCGCGGCATGAACCTCCAACTCCAGCATCGCGTTCTCGGCGATGCGTCGTTTGGCCTTGTTGCCACTAGTCTGCTTGAACTTCTTAAACAGACCTTCGACCTTTTTGTGGTCCTGACGAATCAATTGCGTTGCTTTAGGCATATACTTGTTCCTCCATATTATTAGTGTCTGTTCTCTTAAGCCCGCGTCATTTGGAAGGTGCTGCGCTTGTCTCCACTCCCAGGGCGCTTGCCGTCTTGGCGTCGATCGTCCCGGATGCTTCAAGATTATTCTGTTTTTGAAAAGCGCGCAGCGCCGCTCGCGTATTCGGTCCCATAATCCCATCAATCTTACCCGGATCGTGGCCTTTATCCGTAAGCGCTTCCTGGACCTCTTTCACATTGTCTTTGGACGCGCCTGCTTGGCCGCCCATATCATCCCCGCTCCGGCCTTGTGCCATGTCTGTTCCGCTGCTGCTAGACCCACTTTTGTTCTGACTTGCATGTCTTGGGCCGGGCGATCCCTCGATTTGATCGTTAACTGTTACGCCGGAATGGGCGCTCTTGGCGAGCTCGATCGCTTTGGCGTGCAACTCCTGCGACTGCACCGAACCCGATAGGGTAATTTCGTTTTTATCCGCGTTTGCGCTCACTCCCAGGTCAGCCGCTCGCAATTGCTCATCGGCATTGAGCTTTGCTTTCACCGCGTTTTCCAGATCGGCGTTGCTCATCTTGGTCGCGGCTTTTGTCCCCTTGGTCGTTGCCGGCGCTTGCGAAGTTTTGGTCTCATTGTTTGTTGCCGGCGCTGTCCCCGTCTTTGTCTCACTGCTAGTTGCCGGCACTCCGTCGGTTTTTTCGTCGGACCGGCCGCAGGCGGCGGCTCCAAGTATCAGTGACAGGAAAACCGCGGCAATTTGATGCATAGTCATTGCTATCCCCCCTCAACCCAGAAGGTTAAAAAAATTGATCACGCGGAAATATCGGCAAGAAATATGCCAGCTATGCGTCCGTAATTGCTGTTAGAATTTGGCGGAGGTTTTTTCGGGGAAGGTTTTCCGGGCGAGTCAATCGTCCCACGGGCGACACGGCTCGTGCAGGATCATACGCAAAACTGGGACGAGCGGGCCGTCATTCTCTCCGCATCAAGAGAGGGTCGATCGATATCAATAGTTGCATGCAACGGAAGATGATCGGACGCAACTCGCGTGAGCGGCGTGATATGGCGCCGGACACTGACGAGAGCTCCTTGCGGCTTCACCCAGATGCGGTCGAGCGAAAAGATCGGAGCAGGCGAGGGAAATGTTCTGAAGGCCGGGGCTTTGCCGAATTCTTCATTAAAGCGCAGGATCGGAAAGGCCCACGGGAACCATTCATTAAAGTCGAGAAGCACGATTACCGGCGTCGTACTTTCCTTGGCTATGCTGGCCAGAAGCCGTTTCGTCTGGTAGATGCGCTCGCGTACACGCAAACCCAGATGAGACACGATCACCCGTAAGACACCCTGGCCGGTATCGATATTCACATCGATGGCGCCGCGCGCTTCTCGCCCGGGAACGCTCAGGTCGAGCCGGCGGGTGCTAATCACCGGATGACGCGTAAGCAACACGTTGCCGTATTCGCTGTTCGCTCTCATGACCATCGGTCCGCCGATCGCCATGCGCCGGGTAGCTTGCGCCAGGTATTGCATCTGGTGCGATTCTTCCGGCCCGCCGTTTTCGGAATGCACTTCCTGTAGGCCGATCACATCGGCGTCCAGTTCGTTTACGATCTGCGCGATCCGCGCCGGATCGCGACGCCGGTCGATGCCGACACATTGATGAATATTGTAGCTGACGGCAGAGAATAGCTTTGTTAATGGCGTTGGTTCGGGCAATGTCACGGTCGATCGTTGCCGGCATAGGCAGCCGGTCTCCTCTTTTCATTCTAGCTGTCTCGTAGCATCGAATAAAGATGCAAATCTTATTTGCCACAGCGGAGGCTTCACCCGGGGCGAGAACGCAAGCAAACGTTACAGAAATAGCGCTGTGATCGACAAGCGGCAACTTGCTAGCGGGAGAGGTAATCCGCCAGTGTAAAAGTCAGCATATGGAGCAGCCACAAAACACCGGCTCCGGCGAAAACTTTAACCAGAAACTCGCTATGGTTGAGATGCATGAAGAAAATCATCACCAGAGCAGCTTTAGTCATGGCGATGGCCAGCGCCACCGCAAAGCTCAGCGGACCTAGATCGACGTAGGCAATGCCGGCGGTGAGAAGCGTGAGCAGAAGCAGGGCTCCGAATACCAGAAAATAGGTTTTTCTTAGTGCCGCAGCGGTGGCCATCAGTGCCGTCCAATCAGATAAAGAAGCGGAAAAAGAAATATCCATATGACATCAACGAAATGCCAATAGAGCGCCACCATTTCCACCGGCGTGTAATAGACTGCTGAAAAACGGCCGCGCCAGGACATCACTGTGAGCGCGATAAGCAAGCCGGCGCCGATCACCATATGCAACGCGTGCAGGCCGGTCATGGCGAAATAGAGCGAAAAGAAGATCGCGGCATGACGCGGGTCGGCTCCGTCGAATCTGAAGCCGGCGCCGGGAACCAGATGCTCGTGAAACTTATGCGCGTACTCCACTCCCTTGATGCTCAGAAAGATCGTTCCCAAGAGCAGGGTAGCGAGCAGAAAAGTAACTTGAGCGCGCCGGCCGGCAAACTGCGCGCTGTAAACCGCCAGCACCATGGTCAGGCTGCTGGCGATCAGAACGGCGGTGTTCACCGTGCCGAGTAAGATGTCGAGATGATTGCTTGCCGCGGCGAAAGCCTGTGGATAGGCCAGGCGATAAACGGCATAGGCCGCAAACATGCCGCCGAAAAAGAGGATCTCCGTCGCCAGAAATGCCCACATGCCCAAGGTCGACGCCTCAAGCTGCTGTTCGGGATCATCGAACTGGTGTGCCAGTGCGGCGGTGCTTTTATCCGACAACTTTCTCCTCCTTTACCTCATAGGCATAAGCCTCTTCGGTGATGTGGGGCTTATGCTCGAAGTTTTCGGTCGTCGGCGGTGACGGCGTCGTCCATTCCAACCCTTTGGCATTCCAGGGGTTTGGACCCGCCAAAGGCCCGTAGCGCATGGACCAGATAAAGTAGATCATCGGGATCAGATAGCCGATGCCAAGAATTGACGCTCCCGCGGAAGACATGACGTTGAGCACCTGAAATTCATCGGGGTACGCGGCATAGCGCCGCGGCATGCCGAGATAACCTAAGATGAACTGTGGGAAAAACGTCAGGTTGAAACCGACGAAAATAATCAGCGCCGACAGCCGCGCCCATCCTTCGGGGTAGAGCCGGCCGGTGATCTTGGGCCACCAGAAATGTAGGCCGCCCAGATAGCCCATGAGCGCGCCGCCGACCATGATGTAGTGAAAGTGGGCGATGATGAAGTAGGTGTCGTGCACGTGCACGTCGATGGCAAGCGTCGCGACGAAAATTCCCGTCAGGCCGCCGATGGTGAACAGTCCGATGAAGCCCAAAGCATAAAGAAGCGGGGTTTGATAGATGATCGAGCCTTTGTAAAGGGTCGCGGTCCAATTGAAGACTTTCACCGCCGAGGGAATCGCGACGAACATGCTGAGAAAGGAAAAAATCAGCCCGGCATAGATCGACTGGCTGCTGACGAACATGTGGTGTCCCCAGACAAAGAATCCGAGCACGGCGATGGCCAGACTCGAGACCGCGATGAAGCTATAGCCGAAGATCCGTTTGCGCGAGAAGCAGGTGATGACCTCGCTGATCACCCCCATGGCCGGCAGGATCATGATGTAAACCGCGGGATGCGAATAAAACCAGAAGAGATGCTGAAACAGAACCGGATCGCCGCCTAGCGCCGGGTCGAAAATGCCCAAGCGGAAGGCGCGCTCAATGGCGATCAGAAAGATGCTGATCGCCAGCACCGGCGTGCCCAGGAGGTTGATCAAGCTGGTCGCGTATTGAGCCCAGATAAACAGCGGCAAACGCATCCAGGTCATGCCCGGCGCGCGCATTTTGTGAATCGTGACGATGAAGTTGAGGCCGGTGAGGATCGAGGAGAAGCCGGTGATAAAAACACCGGCCGCCGTGATGATCACGTAGGTGTTGGCATAAGTGGTGCTGTAAGGCGTGTAAAAAGTCCAACCCGTGTCGACGCCGCCCAGAATAATCGCCGTTAAAGTGAACATGCCGCCGATGATGAAGATATACCAGCTCAAAAGGTTGATACGAGGAAACGCCAGATCGCGCGCGCCGATCATCATCGGCACGAGAAAATTGCCCAGCACTGCCGGGATTGACGGGATGAGGAAAAAAAACACCATGATCAGCCCATGGATGGTAAACAGCTTGTTGTAGGTTTCGGCCTGCAACAAATCGGATTGCGGCGTCAGCAGCTCCAGGCGAAACAACACCGCTGCGGCGCCGCCGATAAAAAAGAAGAAAGTGATCGACGCGAGGTAGAGCAGGGCGATGCGCTTATGATCCTTGGTGAGGAGCCAGGAGCGAATGCCGTAACCCGCATTCAAGTAATTCACTCGCGGCGGAAGATTCTCGGGCGCGATGATCGGTTCCACTACCGGGCTCATGGTGCTTTTCTTCCTTCCGCCGGACCGCTGAGCGATTTGATGTAGGCGATCATCTGATGCAGCCCTTCCTCGCTGAGCTGTCCCTGAAATGTCGGCATGATGGGTTGATACCCTTCGGTTATTTTGGCGTTCGGGTTGAGGACCGATTCGCGGATATAGCTTTCATCGGCGACCACGCTGTCGCCCGACTGCAGCTGCACGCGCCGGCCGAACAATCCATGCAGCGCCGGCCCGGTGGGACCGTCGCTTGTCCGATGGCAGGTGGCGCAGCCGCGTTGCTGAAACAGCCGTTCGCCGCCGACGGCGAGCGGCTCACCGCTTGCCTGATCGCTCAACCAGCGCTGATAATCGACGGGCTTCATGACGACCACTCTGCCGATCATCCCCGAGTGCTGTGTGCCGCAATATTCGGCGCAGAAAAGATGAAACTCTCCTTCCATCGTGGCCTCGAACCATGCCGAGGTATACTTGCCCGGCACCACGTCCATCTTGACGCGAAACGCCGGGACAAAAAAACTGTGAATGACATCCTCAGAGGCAAGAAGAATTTTGATCGGAATGCCGACCGGGACATGAAGCTGGTTGATCTCGCGGCCGCCCGAGGGGTGCTGAAACTTCCACATCCACTGCCTGCCCACGGCGTGAATTTCCATGGCGCCGGCCGGCGCTTGGCCCATGGTGACGAAAAGCTGGGCGCCCCAGGCAAAGCTGATGAGCACGAGGACGAGCGGAATGACGGTCCAGGCGATCTCCAGACGCAGATCCGTACGCACCGGCGGCGGCACTTCGTTTACGGAGCGGCGCCGGTATTTGGCCGCAAAATAGATCACTAGCCCGAAGATCAAAGCGACAAAAAAAGTGCTCATGCCGATCAGAAACAGATAAAGCGTGTCGACCTCGCCCGCGATCGTCGATGCCTGATCGGGAAAAATTCGCAAACGCTCCAACATGCGGTTACGCCTCCACTCCCGGCCGCGTCGCGCGCCGGTCCCGGCGCAACATCAGTCCGATAAAGCTTGCCAGCGCCAGCACCGTCGCCGAGCCGGCGACGCGCAGGCTGTTCATGATCGCCCAACCGTACTTTCCCGTCATCGGATCGTAGTGATAGCAGTACAGTAAAAGTTGATCTATGGGACTGCCGATGCGGCCGTCCGAAGCCTCGACCAGCGCCAATCGAAGATCGCGCGGCGCATAGTCGATCCCATAGAAGACCCGCGCGATACGGCCGCTCGGCGTGAGCACGAAAATACCGGAGGCGTGGGCGTATTGCCCGGTCGTGTCGTCGTAAACGAATTTAAAACCGGCGGCTTGAGTGAGCGCGTCGATGGCGGCTTTTTCGCCGGTGAGAAAGTGCCAGCCCGAATGATCGCCGCCGCGCCCGTAACGGCCGACGGCCTCGACTTTTTTCTGCTGCGCCGACTCGGGCGTGTCGCGCTCGTCGATGCTGACGACCAGGATGTCGAAATCGCGACCGACCTGCAGCGACAGCGGTTTGAGACTGCGCAGCATGCCGTCGATCACCAGCGGGCAAAGCATCGGACAATCGAAATAGGAAAACACCAGGAGCACCGGTTTGTCGGAAAAATAGTTGCTCAATCGCACCGCCGCGCCGGTGGCATTCCTGAATTGGATATGGCCAGGCATTTCCGCGCCGAGCCGCTGTTCGAAACCGATCTGCTTTAAGATTTCAGGCTGCCGGTCCGCCGCCACCCGCGCCGGGGATTCGTTGTGCGCCCAGAGCGCCGGCGCCTCAAGTGTCATCGCCACGGCCAGGATGAGCGTCGCGGCTAGAGTAAACTTCGCTGGTGGTTTTGACTTCATCTGCGCTCCTTGTCGGCGCGGGCTTGTTTGTCGCCGCCCTGGACCTTCAGCCCTCGCCGGGCGATCAGTTCCATCGCGCGTTCGATCGGAATCGCCGCGATGCCGGCCTGCTTGTCGACCCAGCCGTACCCGCGCAGTTGCGCATCTTCCAGCGCGCGCATTTCTTGCAGATCCCGCGCCGGCGACACTTGCAGTCTTGGCTCGGCCGCCGCCTGCATCGATTCGCCAGCCGGTGCGGTTTCGCCGGAGCGCGGAGCCTTAACCGCCATTTCGATATCGCCGCGGCTGAAAAGACTCAGGACGCCGGCCATGGCGAGCAAGGTGAACACGGCCAGCACCGCCAGGCCGATGGCAAACAAGCGCATCGCCCTGGCGCTGAAATCCTGTGTCTCGTATTTTTTTTCGCCGGCTTCAGCCATGCGCCGCGCTCTCCTCGGCGACCAGCGGCGCCTGCAGCGGCAGCATTGGCAGCTTGTCGAGCTGCCACAGAAACGTGCCCAGCCAAACTCCGCCGATGCCGACGATCAGGGCCAGGTCGAGCCAGTGCAGCGGATGTCCCGCCGTCGCCTCAAAGCCCGGCACGATCAGCCAGAAGGTGTCGATCAGTCTCATAGCCAGCACGCCCAGAGCCACCCACAACAACGTGCCGCTGTTTCGTTTCACGTCTCTCAAAAGCAGCAGAAAAAAAGGCAAGAAGAAGTGAAAGATGATCAGTACCGGCGGTATCCACCGCCAGTGGCCGGTGTTGCGGGTGATATACCAGGGAATTTCTTCGGCCAGGTTTCCCGACCAGATGATGAGATATTGGGAGAACGCCATGTATGCCCATAGCATGACGAAAGCAAGCAAGAGATTGCCGAGATCATGGAAATGATCCTGGCGCACCAGCCCGGCGAGCGGCTGTTTGTTTTCCAGCCAGCACAAGCCGGCGATCGCAAAGGCGAAGCCTGTCAAGCCCTGATTGACGATCCAGAGCGCGCCGTAGATCGTCGAGAACCAGTGCGCGTCGATCGACATAATCCAATCGATGGCGGCAAACGACATGGTGAGAAAATAAAGCAACAGCCCGGGGCCGCTGAGACGGCGCAGCCGTTTGCCCGCTGAGATTTCCGCCACATCATCCTGTTGGCGTGACCAGCGGTTCAGAAAATAAGCGATGCCGCCCCACAGCGCCAGGTAAAAAATGGCGCGCACGACGAAGAAGGGTACGTTGAGATAATTCGCCTTGTGCTGCAACACGGGATCGCCGGCGACCAGTTCCGGCCGCGCCCATGGATAAAGCGCCTGGAGTCCGAAAAATAACGGAACAAACAGCAGGGCGATCAGCGGCAGTGTTCGCGTGGCGGCTTCGAGCAGCCGCCGAATCACCCAGCCCCAGGCGCCGCCGACCAGATGATGCAACATCAGGATCGCCAGCGAGCCCAGCGGTATCGCCAGCCAGAAAATGTAGGCGACGAGATACGACTGAAAGAACTGAACGCGGTCGAAAAACGCGCCCAGCAGAGAAAACGCTAGGCCTAAAGCGCCCGCCGCAAAGGCGATGCGCGCGGGGCGCTCGGTCGCAATCTCTTGTCTTGCGGCGCCGGTGGTCATTTAATGCTCCGCAGCTTCTCCTGGTCTTCGGGCGGTAAATCGGCTAATCGAACATTGCGGCTCAACTGCAGCGCGCGGATGTACGCAATCACCGCCCGGCGGTCGGCCGGCGGCAGCGCCTCGGCATAGGACGGCATAGCGCCGAAGCCGCGGGTCATCACCTCAAAGAAATGGCTGGCCGGCGCTTCGAGCAGGCGCGGGTCGTGAAAGGAATGGGCGCGTGGGAAGCCGCGGCGAACGACCATGCCCTGTCCGGTGCCGAGCCGGTCATGACAAGGGGCGCAGTAGATTTCGTAACGTTCTTGTCCCCGCGCCAGCACCTCGCGAGTCACGGCAAACGGCAATTGCTCGGCCGATTTGCCGGCGATTTTTCCGGGGTGAAGCAACTCGCCGGGCTCTTCGCCGCGCGGCACGGTGCCGGGCGGAACCGGACGCGAAGCCATGCCGTCATCGAAAAAGCCGCTCGGTTCCAGCGGTCGCGCGTGTGGCTGATCCGCCATCTGCTGCCGGCAGCCGGTAGTCGTCCCGCCTGCCAGCAGCATAAGCATTGCCAACGCTTTGAACGATTTGAACGGTTTCAACGTTTTGAACCGTTGAACCGGTCTTATCAGTTCAACGATCTTAAGGTTCCACTTCATGAATCGCCTTTGGCTGCAAGCTCTGGAGAAATTCTCCGGTGCGCTTCAAATCGAAAATCGGGTCCGCCGCTTCGATGCAGAGAAAAAAACGATCGCGGCTCGCCAATGCGAAGCGCTCCACGTTGAAGACCGGATGATACGGCATCGGCAAGCCATTCAATGCGAGCATCCCCAACACGGCGGCCAGCGACGCCGCTAATACCGCGAGTTCGAAGGTCACCGGTATGAAGGCGGGCCAACTGTTGTAGGGCCTGCCGCCGACGTTGAGCGGATAGTCGATCACCGAAATCCAGTACTGTAGATAGAAACCGCCGATGCCGCCCAGGAGGCCGCCGATGAGGACGAAGAGCGGCAGGTGCGTGTGGTGAAAGCCGATGGTTTCGGCCAGCCCTTCGACGGGGAAGGGGCTGTAGGCATCGATGCGGCGATAGCCCGCCTGGTAGGCGCGCCGGGCGCTTTCGCGCAGCGATTCTGGAGTATCGAATTCGGCCATCATGCCGTAAAGGGGCGGGTTGCTCTCCACGATCAATTTCTCTCGCTTTCTTCAGTATGAACCAGCTCGCGCATCTCGAAGATCGAGATCATCGGCAACAGCCGGATGAACAAGAAAAGCAGCGCGAGAAACAGGCCGATCGTTCCGACAAAAGTAGCCCAGTCCCAAATCGTTCCCGAGTACATGCCCCAGGAAGAGGGGAGAAAATCTCGATGCAGGCTGGTGACGACAATGATATAGCGCTCCAGCCACATGCCGATGTTGACGATCAGGGCGACAATGAACAGCAACGGCACATGGGCGCGCAATCGGGGAAACCAAAGCACCTGCGGTACGATGATGTTACAAAAAAGCAACGCCCAGTACATCGGCGCGTAGGGTCCCGCGAGCCGGTTGGCCATCATGTACATTTCGAACTCATTGCCGCTGTACCAGGCAAAAAAAGTTTCCATCAGATAACCATAGGCAACGATGAGACCCGTGGTTAACAAAACTTTCGCCATGTTGTCCAGATGGCGCATGGTAATCAGATCTTGCAGCCGGTAGGCGGCGCGCAGGGGAATCGCCAGGGTCATTACCATGGCGAAGCCGGAGTAAATCGCTCCGGCGACAAAATAGGGAGGAAAGATCGTCGAATGCCAGCCCGGCACGATGCCCACGGCGAAATCGAAACTGACGATGGTGTGGACCGAAACGACCAGCGGTGTCGCCAGTCCAGCGAGCAGGAGATAGGCGGTTTCATAGCGGTGCCAGTGGATCGCCGATCCGCGCCAGCCCATCGCCAGGATACCATACGCCATGCGCGCGAAGCGGTGCCTGGCCCGGTCGCGCAGGGTCGCCAGATCGGGAATCAGGCCGATGTACCAGAACAGCAGCGAGACGGTTGCATACGTGCTGACGGCGAAAACGTCCCAGACCAGCGGGCTGCGAAACTGCGGCCAGATACCCATGGGATTCGGGTAGGGAAACAGCCAATAGAAGAACCAGGGCCGGCCGAGATGAATCAGCGGGAATATGCCCGCGCAGGCGACGGCAAAAAGCGTCATCGCCTCGGCAAAGCGGTTGATCGACGTGCGCCAGCGCTGCCGCAGCAGCAGTAGAATCGCCGAGATGAGAGTGCCGGCGTGGCCGATGCCGATCCACCAGACGAAATTGACGATCGCAAAGCCCCAGGCGACGGGAACGTTTACGCCCCAGATTCCCACGCCCGCCGCCAGCAGATAGGTGATCGCATAGAAAAGCACCATGACGAGAAGGAACGACAGGCCAAAGCCGATCCACCAGCCCTGCGGAGTTTTCTGGGTGAGTACGATGACGCTGATTTTGTCGGTCACCGAGCCAAACGTATGGCCCGGTCCGATAACGTCATGCGTCGCGCTTGCGGTCGGTTTATCGATGACCGGCTCCGTCACTTCTTGTGTTCTCCGATTTTGACATTGGGATTCGTCAGCCGGGCCAGATAGCTGGTGCGCGGGCGCGTGTTCAATTCTTCCAATAATACGTAATTGAGCGGCTCGCTCTTGAGTTTCGACACGGCGGACTCACCGTCTCGTATATCGCCGAAGATAATCGCCTGGGTCGGACACGCCTGCTGGCATGCGGTGAGGATCTCGCCGTCGCGAATTTGCCGGTTGTCTTTTTTTGCCTCGATCCGCGCATGGTTGATGCGCTGCACGCAGTAGGTGCATTTTTCCATCACCCCGCGGCTGCGCACGGTGACATCCGGATTATAGCCGAGCTTGCGCACGGGAGTTTCGAAGTCGGCATACTGGTAGAAGTTGAAACGACGCACCTTGTAAGGGCAATTGTTGGAGCAGTAGCGCGTGCCGACACAGCGATTGTAGACCATGTCGTTCAACCCTTCGGAGCTGTGCACGGTGGCGCCCACCGGGCAGACAATCTCGCACGGCGCGTTTTCACACTGCATGCAGGGCACGGGTTGGTAGACGATTGCGGGATTTTCCGCCGGGCCCTCATAATAACGATCGACGCGCAGCCAGTGCATCTCGCGACCCTTCGCCACCTGCGCCTTGCCGACCACGGGAATATTGTTTTCCGCCTGGCAGGCAACCACACAGGCATTGCAGCCGATGCAGATGTTTGTGTCGATGGCCATGCCCCACGCGTTGACGGCCTCTGATTTATGCTCCGGATAAAGCGATACATGCGGCGCCGGAGCGTGTCCCGTTTCATGGAACAATTCAGGATGCCGCCGATACTCTTCCAAGGTCGCGCTGCGCACCAGGTGTCTTCCCTCCATGCGGTGGTGATGTTGGGTGGTGGCGAGCTCAACGCGCTCGCCGGTTTTTTTTATTTCAAGCCCGCGGCCAAACCACTGATGCGCCGTCGTGCGTAGCCGATAGGCGTTAAAACCCGCGCCGCGGCCGACTCCTCCCGTATGTGTTCTGCCGTAGCCCAAGTTAACCGTGACTGAGTCGTCCGCTTGTCCGGGGTTTATCCAGACCGGCGCGACCACACGGTTGCCCCCCAAGCTCAACTCCACGCCATCGCCGTTTGTCAATCCCAAACGCCCGGCAGTGGCAGCGCTGATCAGCGCCGCATTGTCCCAGGTAAGCTTGGTCATCGGCTTCGGCAGCTCCTGAAGCCAACTGTTGTTGGCGAACCGCCCGTCCCAGATGCTCGGGTCCGGACGAAAGACCAATTCCAAACCCTGTCCGGTGGTTTCAACGGCGCTCGCCTGCGGCGGCGCCAGGCTCTGCGCCCGCATCGAAACGGTCTTGGGCGCCGCGCCGGTGCCGGCAATTAGACCGTCGCGCAGGACGCGCCGCCACCAAACCTCGAATTCGTTTTCGCCGACGCGCGCACGCCAGGTGTCGCGCACCAGGTCGTGCGCGGATGCGCCGGCTTTGTCGTTTAGCAGCGCGGCGACTTCATATTCGGATTTGCCGGCGTAGAGGGGAGCGATCAGCGGTTGAAGAATGGTGCTCGTGCCGTCATAGCTCCTGGCGTCCCCCCAGGTTTCCAAAAAATGGGTCTGGGGAATATGCCAGTGACACAAGGCGGAGGTTTCGTCCGCATAAAGCCCGAGATGCGCGCGAAAGGGGACTTTGATCAGAGCTTCGGCAAAGCGCAGGTCCGCCGGCGCGCTGAAGACCGGATTGCTGTCGAGAATGAAGATCGCTTCGACCGTTCCTTGCGCCATCTCGCGCGTAAGCTCCTGAAGCGATTCAACGCGATTGGCGAACTGTTCTTCGATGGGCTCTGTATAGACGACGGTGGTTCCGGCGTTGCCGAGGAACTGGTTGAGCGCGTGCGCGAGCGCCTGCACACGCGGCGGCTGACTGCCGCCGGCGATAACGAGGCTCGAACCACGGTGCTCGCGCAAATCGGCGACGACCGCATCGATCCAGCCGGCATGGGCGATAAGCGCTTGGGCGTCATCGCCGCCTACCTCCTTGATGCCGAGCCGGCGCGCCACGGCTTCGGCCAGCGCGGCGATGTCGCCCGCCGTAATCGCCAGCCGGTGGTCGGCCATGGCGCCGGTAATCGATGGGGTCGGCTCGGCGGCATAGAGACGATTCATCCGCGCGGTTGCGCCGCGCACTTTGCGTCGCGCCGCAAAATCGCGAGCATAGCGTAGCGAACCCGGCTCGCTGAACAGAAAATCCCCATCCAGGGCCAGGATGACGTCGGCCCGATCGAACCGGTAAAGGGTGTTCGCGTCCTGTCCGAATGCGAGCCGAGCACCGTCGCGCGTGTTGTCCTGAGAAACCGCTTCGTACTGCAGCCATTTGGCTTGCGGGAACTGCTCCGCAAGCACGCGCATCTGACGCCCGAGGGTGGGCGAAGTGACGCGGCCGGTCACGATGCGTAACCCGGCGCCGCGTTTCTGCCGTTGAATAGCCATGCGCGCGCCGGCGGCGATGGCAAAGGCGTCCCAGGTGCTGATCCTGCCGTCCTGAAGCAGGACTTGTGAACGCTCGGGGTCGTAAAGATCGAGAATGGCCGCCTGCGCAAAGGCATTGGTCGCGCCCAGACTTGCCGGATGCTGCGGGTTGCCTTCAATCTTGACCGGCCTGCCCTCGTGGCTTTCCACCAGCACGCCGGTCGCAAAGCCGGCCAGGGTAAAGGCAGTGGCATAGAAGACCGGTTTGCCGAGAATCAGGTCTTCGGGCTGCTGCACGTATGGAATAATGGGTTCGTTCGGCTTTCTGCCGCAGGCTCCCAGTCCCGCCAAAGCCAGCGAGGCCGCCATCAAGCGCAGAAAATCGCGGCGGCTAACGCCCGCCGACAGCAGCGCCGCCGCGCGCGGATATTCGTTTTCCAGGACAGCTTCGAATTGTTCCGTACCGGCCAGCTCTTCGAGGCTTCTCCAGTGAGCCCCTGGGAGCTCGTTCAGGCGCTCGCGCAGTGTCTCGGTTGCGGCATGATGGTTTTTCGTTTCGGTCATGTGTTCCTTACCTATGGCAAATCGAACAGTCGGTCAGTTGTTCGACGCGGATGTTGTACTTGCGCACGAGCTCCTCTCCCAGGTCCTGCTGGTCGATGGATGGCACCCAATCCATCTGAAACACGTGCTCGCGCGGTCGGACGAAACGGGCGGGAGCACGGTGGCAGGCGAGGCACCATTCCATCTGCAGCGATTCCGCCTGGCGCATGAGCGGCATCAAATCGACGCGCCCGTGGCAGGTGACGCAGCCGACGCCTTTTTGCACATGAATGCTGTGATTGAAATAAACGAAGTCCGGCAGGTCGTGCACCCGTGTCCAGCGCAGCGGCCGGCCGGTGCGAAAACTCTCGCGCACGGGCTCGAGCATCTCGCTGTTGGTCCAGATGTGCGCGTGGCAATTCATGCATGTGCTCGTGGAAGGAATGCCGGCAAATGAGCTGTTTTCAACCGACTTGTGGCAATACCGGCAGTCAATGCCGATGCCGCTGACGTGGTGTTGGTGGCTGAAGGGGACAGGCTGAGCGCGCACGACGTTGACATCCGTGACGTAGGGCGAACGGTTGATCTGGGCGAGCAGCCACAGCAAACCGATAATCAAAAACAGCGCGCCGAAAATCGTTACGCGTGAAAGCGTATTAGTGCTGGGATGAAATATTTGAGCCATTCACGAGCCGTTTTCGCGCCGTCAGGTTCGAAGCAAAAAATCACAGAAACGTTAGCCGCTCGTCTACAATTGCAAAAGCATGCGCACGGGTTCTTCGATGGATTCTTTTATCTGCTTTAGAAACGTTACCGCTTCGCGGCCGTCGATGATCCGATGATCGTAGGTCAAGGCAACATACATCATGGGACGAATCACCATGGCGCCATCCCGGACCACCGGCCGATCCTGGATCGCGTGCATTCCCAGGATGGCGCTCTGCGGCGGATTGATAATCGGCGTTGACAGAAGCGAGCCATAAACACCGCCGTTGGTAATGGTGAATGTGCCGCCTTGTAACTCGTCCGGCCTCAACTTGTTCTCTCTGGCGCGGCGCGCAATATCACTGACGGCCTTTTCGATGCCGGCGAAGCTCATGCGTTCGGCATTGCGCAGCACCGGGACGACCAACCCGCGGCCGCCGCCGACGGCAACACCGATGTCGAAATAACTTCGGTAAACGATGCTTTGGTCGCGGATCTCGGCGTTGACTTCCGGGATCCCCTTGAGCGCCTCAATGGCGGCTTTGACGAAGAACGACATCAAGCCAAGTTTTACGTTGTGCTTGTCTTTGAAATCGTCCTGATGCCTTTGCCGCAAAGCATCCACAGCCGACATGTCGATTTCATTGAAAGTCGTGAGCAGTGCCGCGGTTTGTTGTGCCTCGACCAGACGCTCGGCGACGCGGCGGCGCAGCTGGGTCATCGGTACAACCTTCTCCTCACGCGCCTCACGGAGGTGATCGGTGCCAGGCGCCAACGGCGCTTTCGAGCTTTCGGTAATCTCTACGCGATCGGGGCTTACCGCCGGACCGGCCTCGGGTTGCCGTTGTTCGCTTTCCACCGCGGCAGGTTCGCCGGTTTGTCCGGATTGCGGCTCCTCTATCAATTGGGCCGGCCGCTCCACGTCGGGCCCTTGGGCGGCTTCGGTCGAGGTCGGCTCCGTCTCCGGTAGATCGTCCGTATACCCTACCGCGTCGCCATCATCGCCGCTGTCCGGGCGCTTCGTGTCTTTGTCGCGCCTGTTTCTCGGCGGCGTTTTGGCCGCCGCCGGCTTAGCGGAGCTGTTGTCCTGCTGTCGATTCTTAGTCTTTGCATCGCCGATTTCGAGATGGCCGATTACCTCGCCCACGTGGGCCGTCTCACCGCTTTTTTTGAGTATTTTGCTCAGGGTGCCGGTTTGCGGCGCAAAAACCTCGACCGTTGCTTTATCGGTTTCGATGACGACGAGATCCTCGTCCTGTTGAACCGAGTCACCGACGGCTTTGAGCCAGTTGCCGATTTCGACCTCCGTGATCGATTCGCCGACCTCGGGTACCTTAACTTCTATCTCGACGGCCATGGCCGACCCCGTTTTGTTGTTCATGATCCTCATTCGGCTTTTCGGCGCTCATCGGTCGGTCCCGAATGCAGCGTTCAGTAGCTCCGTCTGTTGTTGTTGGTGCCGCCTTGCCGAGCCGGTTGCCGGACTGGCCGAGGCGGCGCGCGCGATCACCGAGAAGGGGAAGCGATCGAAAAGCTTTGCTCCGAGCTGCAAGTGCCAAAAACAGGCGGCACCCATGTTTCGAGGCTCTTCCTGCACCCAGAACATCGGTGTATCGCCGGCATAACTCTCGAGGGCGGCGCGTAGCGCGTTTTCCGGCATCGGATAGAATTGCTCAACTCTCACAATGGCGACGTCATCGCGTTGCAACTCGGCGCGTTTCTTTTCCAGGTCGTAGTAAATTTTGCCGCTGCAAAGAATAACTCGCTCGCAACCCTCCTTAGATTGGCGCGTGTCGGCGATAACCGTTTCAAATTCTCCGTTGGCTAGCATATCGAGAGCGGAAAATGAGCCGGAATGGCGCAACAAACTTTTGGGCGTCATCACCACCAGCGGCTTGCGCCATCGGCGCAGCGCCTGGCGCCGCAAACAATGAAAATATTGGGCCGGCGTAGTTGGATAAACCACCTGGATATTATCCTTAGCGCAGAGCTGTAGAAAGCGTTCTATGCGCGCGCTGGAATGCTCCGGCCCCATGCCTTCGAAACCATGCGGCAACAACAGCACGAGACCGCTGAGCCTGCGCCACTTTTCTTCCGCGCTGGTAAGAAACTGGTCGATGATGACTTGAGCGGCGTTTACAAAGTCGCCAAATTGCGCCTCCCATAAGACCAAGCCATCGGGGTAGTCAAGGCTGTAGCCGTACTCGAAGCCCAGGACGCCGGCTTCCGACAGGGGACTGTTGTAAATATCCACCGGCGCTTGCCCGTTTTGAAGGTGCTGCAGAGGAACATAGGGATGACCGTCATTGTAATCGCGGAGCACCGCATGACGTTGGCTGAACGTGCCCCGCGCGCTGTCCTGGCCGGACAAACGAATCCGGATTCCTTCCATCGCCAGGCTGGCAAAGGCCAGTGCCTCGGCGCTGGACCAATCGACCGGCCGTTTTGCCTGAGCCATCTCCCGGCGCAGTTCAAGCGCTCGCTTGATCTTGGGGTGAGGCTGAAAATCTTCCGGAAATCGCATCTGGACATCGAGCAAGGTTGAAAGACGTGATTTATCCACAGCCGTGTGGACCGGCTCTGCCGCGGCTTCGAGTCCGCCGGCATAGCCGGCCCAGAGCCCGCCGAAACTTTGTGGCTCCGGTAGCGCATCCGCACCGCGCGCCCGCGCGAGTTCTTTCTCCAGATGAGCGCGGCGTTGCACGAGGAAGCGCTCCGCCTCCCCCGCATCGATGATTTTGCCTTCGAGCAAGCGGTTCAAATACAGCTCGCGCACCGGCCGGTGCTTGGCTATCGCTTGATAGAGCTTGGGCTGGGTAAACGTCGGCTCGTCGCCTTCGTTGTGACCGAGGCGGCGGTAGCAATACAGGTCGATCACGGCATCGCGCTTGAACGTGAGCCGGAAGTTCATGGCGAGACGTACCGCCTGGGCGACGGCTTCCGGATCATCTCCGTTGACGTGAAACACCGGGATCTGCAACATCTTGACAACGTCGGTCGCATAGCGGCTGGAGCGGGCTTCTTTGGGCGATGTCGTAAAGCCAATTTGATTGTTGATAACGACGTGCAGGACGCCGCCGACGGTGTAGCCGTCCAGCTGGCTGATATTCAAAATCTCCTGAACGATCCCTTCAGCCGCGAATGCGGCGTCACCGTGGATGAGCATCGCCATACCGCGCCTGCGTTCCTGGTCACCGGAGCGGTCCTGTTTCGCGCGCATGCGGCCCAGAGCCACCGGATTGACAAATTCAAGGTGACTTGGATTGAAGCAAAGTGAAAGGTGAACTTTGCCGGCCGATGCCGTGGCGTAGTCATTGCTGTAGCCGAGATGGTATTTCACGTCCCCGGCGCTGCTGCCGGCCGGCACCGGAGGATCGTCGAATTCGCGGAAGATTTCCCAGGGGTTCTTGCCGATGATGTTGGCGAGTACATTCAAGCGGCCGCGATGTGCCATGGCTACAACGATTTCCCGCACCCCGTCTCGGGCCGCTTGTTCGATGGTCAGGTCGAGCAAAGGTATCAGGCTTTCCGCTCCCTCCAGGGAAAAGCTCTTGGCGCCGACAAATTTTTTTCTTATGAATTCCTCGAATGTCACCGCGTCCGTCAAACGGCTGAGGATTCTAACTTGTTCTTCCCGGTTCAGCTTCAGACGATTTTGGCTTTCTTCCATAAGTCGTTGCAACCAATCTCTGACCGGCGGGTCATCGATGTGCATGTACTCGACACCGAGAGTGCCGCAATAGGTACGGCGCAACCGTTCGACAATCTCACGCAAAATCAGCGGTCCATTCCAGGACATGCCCGCGCATGGAAACAATTGGTTCATGCGATCGGCGGTAAAGCCGTAAAACTTCGGGTCAAGAGCAGGGTGACGCTCACCCTCTAAGCCGAGAGGATCTATCTGTGCCGCTTTGTGGCCAAGGGTCCTGTACGCCTTGATCATTTCGTTGAGTTGCTCCTGCAAGGTCGAGAGGTTCGGCCAAGCGCGGCGCGTTTCAACTTGGGACGGTTGAGCGGAATCGTTTGGCACATCCGAGGTGGGTAAAAAATCTCCGTTTAGGGCGGCAAAATACGCGCGCCAATCGCGATCCACT
>WHTF01000076.1 GCA_009379725.1 Deltaproteobacteria bacterium | reverse complement strand
TCGCCGGCTATCCCGAGGAGTTTTTTCCCTTCCTCCGTTTTGGCATACTCGACAGCGAGAGGGACACCCTTCAGCTCGGGATGAGGCTCGAGCGTCGTCTGGAGCACAACATGAACCTGTCGTGCCCGCAGCGCGTTGGCCCAAGTCACCTTCGCCGATTGCCAGCCAAAGGCGCAGGTACCGTCGACTTCCCCTGATTCCGCTGCAGCCCTGATGTCGGCGGTACCCTTGTAGCCCTCGATGAGCTGCAAGGGAAAATCCGTGGCGGCGGCGAGGAGCTTGGTATCATCGGTTCCGCTGGTGCCGCGGCCAATCGCCCCTAGCTTGACCCGTGTTTTAGCCTTGCGCCACTCCTCTGCCGTCTTTATCCCGCTGCGATCGGTCGTTATGCACACGAGGGAATCCGCTGTCGGCATACCAAGCCAGCCAAACTTGCGCCCCTCAAATTGCACCGCAGGGTTCCCCATCATGTGCTGTAGAATAAGCGGGCCGGACCAATGACCGATGAACGTTCCATCGCGCGGAGCGCTGTTAAAGATGTAATTCGCCGCGATCAGCATGGCCGCTCCAGGCATATTTTGAACGACAGTGGAGGGTTTGCCGGGAACGTATTGAGCGAAGTGGCGCGCAATAAGCCTGGTGTACGTATCATAGCCTCCACCGGCGGAACCGCCGACGACGAACTGGATTGTTTTGCCCTTGTAGAACTCCTCGACCGACGCAGCAAGCGCCGACGTGACCAGCGATACCGAGATAAAGATAGGGAGCAAAAATACGCCGAGTGTCTTGGCCATGAGCCACCTCCTTGTAATTTGCCTGTCTGGCAGACGCTAAGTTGCTCGCGAGGTCATGTCAAGGGGTTTAGAGGAGATGCGGGGGAATATTCGGAGTCGAGCCTGAGTTGTTGAGTTATTTTCAGGTGTTCACGTGGCGGGCTAGAGATGATGTTGGTTCCGTAAGCCCTATTCGAGCAAGGGGTCGTCGCATCTGTCGTGCGCTGGTCGGAGGACGGTGTAAAGCTTAGGCTTGACTCGTCTTCTTTCCGCATCGTCCCCGCTTGACCCGTCCCGTAAGTTCGACTACAAGCCGAAGATTATGGCTGACGATATATTAATAGATTGTGGCGGGGATTATGCGAATGCCGTGGTGCGTTCCGCGGTAGAGGACTATGTGCCGCCTGACGTGCTCAGTGCTTTCAGTGGCCGGCTTGCATTCGTATCGGCTACTTCTACGGACGGGGTTCGACTGACGAAGAGCTTCCGCAGGGACCGTGAGATCATCGTTCTGTCGGAGCGCATCATACCAGCGAAGTTCGGCGATGAGGAATTCCACCCCGGCTATCGGTACTTCATCTTCGTCGTTCTCCATGAGGTAGCGCACGCTTGCAGGGATCACCTGTCGCCTTCGTTGGACGGGCTGACGGCGGCGGAGGTCGAGGCTCAGGAGCGTGAGACCGACGAGCTCGCGTTGAAGTGGTTCAACGAACACGCGTCGACCACTTTGTTCCAGCCACCTCTAACGGTCGCCGAGGTTGAGGAACTCAGGGAGAAGGCGAGAGCGCGCCGAGTCGGCACTTAGGTTGGAAGAAAGCCTCAGGCTGTCATATTTGCGTATTTTTGAGGTTAGCTCGTTATCGATTGCGGTTCCAATCGTTCCAGCCGTTCCAATAAGGCCGTTCAATAGTTCAAGGTTCAACGGTTCAACGCCGGACGAATTCAGGCAATTCAAACCGCTTGAGAGTTCGAACCGTTACAGTGATTTCATCGATCGTTTGAGCCGCCGATTACCGGTTTCCCCGTTAATCTTCCAGCTCCGGATAGTGACGGAAGATGCCTTGCTCGTTGAAGGGCAGTCGCCGCGATGAGGATAAGTATGCGGCGATTCGGGGACGCGTCATGACGCGATCATGTAAACTTATCAGTCGCGGATACTGCGGTTCGAGTGCCGCCATTGTCCGTGGAAAAGCGTAACGCAATCCCTCGATCATCTGGAACAGCGAGAGATCGACATAGGCAGCCTTTTTGCCGAAAACGAAGTCGCCGCCTCTGGGGTTGAGTTTCAGAATTCTTTCAAAGTAGCCGAGGAATTTGGGTATCCGGTTTGAGATGAAATGCGCGGCGCGCTTTTCGGCCTCGTCCTTCTGTTCCTCATAGTACAGGACGTTTGCGATCGGATGGTGCGTCTGG
Source organism: Deltaproteobacteria bacterium (assembly GCA_009379725.1). GTDB lineage: Bacteria > Desulfobacterota > Binatia > UBA9968 > UBA9968 > WHTF01. The sequence continues at coordinate 17,235 of WHTF01000076.1, read as the reverse complement.
CCTGTTTCATACAGCCAATCGGCAATAGTCAGTTGCAGCTGATGCGCCCAGAGCCGTCCTGCTTCGCTTTTCGGCACCAGAGCCAGTCGTGGCGCCAGGAACTGGAGAATGTTGGCGGTCTGCGAGATCAGGAGCTTGCCGGCTCGTAAAAACGGCGGGGCAAACGGTGGATGCTCCAAAGACGGGTCTTCAAGAAACTTCATGATCCCCGGACGGCCGAACTTTGGATCGCGCGCAACGTCGACGTAATCGGCGCCGCCTTCTTCCAGTGCAAGGCGAACGAACTCGCCGCGGCCTTGGATGGATGGTTGATAGTACAGTTCATAACGCATGGTGGTCCTCCTGAAACCGCAGATTTGCATAGCTTATCGTTCAATGGTTCAAAAGTTCAACGGTTCGATAAGAAGATCGGGCCGATGAACGATCAAAAGTTCAAGAGCTCAACCTGTTCAAGCCGTGCGATGGTTCAAAGGGAACAGGCGAAGTATAATTGACATTCAAATTCGGAAAGTGCAGCCTCGGTGCAAGATCCGGGAGGTTGATGGTTTTACGTGACGAGTATTCTCTATAGCGGCACGCGGCGGTATTTCAAACGACAGTCCAGAAGGTTTATCCGGGCGGGTTGGAAGGGAGCCGTTGTCTGGTACTGCGTTTTGGCAGTCGGCGTTTTCTTCGCCGTCAACTGGATCTATCAGGTGGTTCGCAAGCCCGGGGAAATCCTCGCGCCGATCAGTGCCTCCTTACTCAAAAGCCCGGATGCGACCTGGCAGAGTTACGGACCGCTCTTCGAAAAGCATTCGACAGACATTATTTCACCCGAATTTCTTGCCGCCCTCGCTCAAGTGGAAGGCAGCGGCAATCCGATCGCTCGCACCTACTGGCGCTGGCGCTGGTCATGGAACCCTTTCGAAGTCTATCGTCCTGCCTCAAGCGCGCTCGGCATGTTTCAGATCACCGACGGAACGTTCGCCGAGGCGCGAAAATATTGTATCCAGGATCACCAGGTTGTGACTGATGGCCCGTGGCACGACCCGCGTTCCTGCTGGTTCAATAGTTTCTATAGCCGAACCCTAGCGAGCCATTCCATTGAAATGACCGCCGCATACCTGCACAGGAGAGTGATCCATACACTGGATGCTCACCGCAGCGCGCGAAGCACACCGGCGCAACAACAAAAGCTGGCTGCCGTGATTCACCTGTGCGGACCCAAGAGAGGAGAGAGCTTCGCCAGGCGAGGCTTCCGGATAACGGCGGACGAGCGTTGCGGGACTCACAAGTTGGGGCGGTATCTTGCTCGGATCGAGCTGATGAAGAAACGGTTTGTGCGGTTGAGGATGACGCGCTGACTGCCGTCGTTACCTTGACAACTCCGTAACTTTCCAATACAAATTTTTAAATACCTGTTAGTTTTTCGGAGCGAAATCCATACTTTCGAACTGCTGAGCTATGGTTTGTGACATCGTTATCGAATCATGAATGATTCTTATTTTCCTCTAGCTGTTCTCTTCGCGCTGGCAGGAGTTGTGGTCCTGGCGCTGCTATTTATTGCACAAAAATTTGGTCCTAAATCCGTCAATCCGGCAAAATCTCAGCCGTTTGAATCCGGCAATCCGCCCAAGGGCGATGCCCGCATCCGTTTCTCCGTGCGCTTTTACCTGGTCGCTATGTTGTTTCTGATCTTCGATTTGGAAGTTGTGTTTCTCTATCCGTGGGCGATTTATTTTCGACAGCTGGGATTATTCGGCCTCGTGCAGATGGGAATCTTTCTCGGCATTCTCACGATCGGTTATATTTACGTTTGGAGAAAAGGCGCCCTGGAGTGGGATTGATCCCCAATGTCTGAGACCAGTTCCCATCTCCAAGACATCCAGGACAAGCTCGGCCACAAGGTTCTGGAGACCAGCCAGTTTCGCGGCGACGATGTTATTATTCTTGACCCGCTGGAATTGAGAGAAACTTTTCGTATACTTAAGGAAGATTCCGCGCTTCACTTTGACTTTCTTTCCGACATCACGGCCGTCGACTACTGGAAGAAAAAAGAACCCCGCTTCGAGATCGTGTACCAGTTGTTATCTCTGCAAGACGGGAAAAGACTGCGCGTGCGAGTCCCGGTGTCCGAGGAGAGTGCCGCCGTGGATTCGCTGACGCCGCTTTGGCGCGGCGCCGATTTTATGGAGCGGGAAGTGTGGGATCTGTTCGGCATTAAATTTACCGATCATCCCGACTTGCGGCGCATTTTGCTCTACGACGAGTTCAAGGGGCATCCGTTGCGCAAGGACTACCCGGTCAATCTCTGGCAGCCGCGAGTTCCCGAGCGCCCGGTTGACGGCACCTTCGTGGACGAACGGTCGCGCAACAAGCTTTTGCGTTTGAAAAAGACTTTGGCGAGCAAGGACCGGTAATGTCAGTTCCGGAAACAAAGATCGATACCAAGAACCTTCCAGCCGAAATCATGGAATTGCAGATGGGCCCGTCCCATCCGGCGACCCATGGAACCATCAAGTTCAATCTCAGGCTCGAAGGCGAGAAAGTATTGGACTGCGATGTCGAAGTCGGTTATCTCCATCGCGGTTTTGCCAAGAGCTGCGAGCAGGTCACCTGGACGCAGGTAATTCCTTACACGGACCGGCTGAATTATGCCTCGCCGCTAATCAACAACGTCGGCTACGCCATGGCGGTGGAGAAGCTCATCGGTGCCGAGACGCCGCCGCGTTGCCAGTATATTCGCGTGATCGTCAGCGAGCTATCGCGTATTTTCGATCATCTTACCTGCTGCGGCATGGCTTCGTCCGAACTGGGCGCGATCACCGCGGGCTTTTATATGATCGAAGCGCGCGAGATGATCATGCGCATCATTGAAAACCTGACCGGCGCCCGGCTGACCGTGACCTATGTGCGCATCGGCGGCCTCAAGCATGATCTGCCGCAGGACTTTGCCGACAGCGTGAACCGAACGTTTAAAATTATTCGAAAACTGTTGGACGATTGCGACCGGCTGCTGTCGCGCAATCGAATCTTTATCGATCGGATGTCCAATATCGGAGTGATTTCCAAAGAGAAGGCAATCAGCTACAGCTTGACCGGCCCGATTCTCCGGGCCAGCGGCGTCAACTACGATGTTCGAAAAACCAATCCCTATCTGGTCTATGATCAATTCGACTTCGACGTGCCGCTGGGAACCAAAGGCGACAACTACGATCGCTTTGTCTGCCGCATTCAAGAAATCGAGCAGAGCATGAAAATCGTCGAGCAGGCGCTGAAGAGCCTGCCGGTCGGTCCGGTGTGGATTGAAGATCCGCGCTTCGTGTTGCCCGATAAGGAGAAAGTCTACAACAGCATCGAAGGATTGATGCATCATTTCAAGATCATCATGGAGGGGATTCACGTTCCGCCCGGCGAAACTTACTTTGCGGTGGAAGGCGGCAACGGCGAGTTGGGCTTTTATCTCGTCAGCGACGGCGCGGGACGGCCGTATCGCGTGCGAGTGCGCCCGCCGTGCTTTATCGCCATGGGCGCGTTTCACGAGATGATCGAGGGATACCTGTTAGCCGATATTGTGCCGACTTTCGGCATGATTAATATGATCGGTGGAGAATGTGACCGCTAGCAGGCTGTTGAAGACTCATCGGCTTTCATGGCTCACTTGAAATCGTCCAAAAATGTTTAAAATGGTCTCTGAAATCTTTTTGAGCAGCCTGTAAACAGAGTTTGTCAGCACGCCGCGCTAAGCTTTAATTTTATTTTAATAGAGAAGAACAATTGCATGTCAGTGGAATTTTCACCGGACGCCCTTAAAAAATTCGCAGAAACGGTGAGTCGCTACCCCAAAAAAGAGGCGGCGATGTTGCCGGTTTTGAACCTGGCTCAGCAAGAGTTCGGCTACCTCGGCCCGGAGGCAATCGAATACATCGCCAAGCTGATGGGCCAGTCGCCGGCCCGGGTGCATGGGGTGGTGAGCTTCTACACGATGTACAACATGAAACCTATCGGCAGGCACCATATCCAGGTGTGCCGTACGTTGCCTTGCGCGCTAGGGGGCGCTGAACACGTCACTGAGTTCATCAAACAGAAATTGGGGATCGAAGTCGGGCAGACGACGACGGACGGCAGGTTTACATTGTCGGAGGTGGAATGCTTGGCCTCCTGCGGAACGGCGCCGATGATGCAAGTCGATGACGACTATTACGAAAATCTAGACGAAGAGAAGGTGACGCAAATTCTCGAATCTTTGAAATAGCCGCACCGGATAGCCATGGAAAAAGTTTTGCTCCGCAATATTGACGTTTCTGATTCGCACACTCTGGAGGTTTATCGCGCGCGCGGCGGCTATCGGGCCTGGGAAAAAGTCGTGCAAAGCATGAAGCCGGATCAGCTTATCGACGAGGTGAAGGCGTCGGGGCTGCGCGGCCGCGGCGGCGCCGGTTTTCCCACTGGAATGAAGTGGAGTTTCGTCCCCAAGGACAATCCCAAACCCAAGTATATGGTCTGCAATGCCGATGAAAGCGAGCCTGGCACCTTCAAGGATCGCCTGCTGATCGAGAAGGATCCGCATGCCACGATTGAAGGGACGCTGATCGCAGCATACGGGATCCAGTCGCATACCGCTTTTATTTATGTTCGCGGCGAAATGGCTTTCGCCGCCGGCGTGCTGGAACGGGCCGTGGAAGAGGCGAAACAGGCCGGGTTCATCGGCGAAAACGTCTTCGGATCAGGTTACGACCTGGACGTGATCGTCCACCGGGGAGCGGGGGCCTACATTTGCGGTGAAGAAACCGCGCTGCTGTCGTCGCTCGAAGGCGGACGAGGCTGGCCCAAAGTGAAGCCGCCGTTTCCGGCGACGCACGGCCTGTTCGGTTGTCCGACGGTGGTGAACAACGTCGAGACCCTGGCGGCGCTGCCCTGGATCATCGAGCGCGGCGCGCCGGCCTACGCAGCGATGGGCACCGAAAAGAGCAAAGGCACCAAGCTTTTTAGCGTCAGCGGGCATATCGCTAAGCCCGGCGTCTATGAGGTCGAGATGGGATATCCTTTCAAAAAGTTCCTCGAAGAGGACTGTGGCGGGGTCCCCAACGGCCGAAGACTCAAGGGGGTGATCCCCGGCGGCGCGTCGATGCCGGTGTTACGCCCGGAAGAAATCGAAAAAGTCACTCTCGACTACGAGTCTGTGCAAGCGGCGGGAAGCTTGCTGGGATCGGGCGGCGTGATCGTCATGGACGATTCGACTTGCATGGTTCGCGCGGCCTGGAACATTTCACGTTTTTATGCCCATGAGTCCTGCGGCCAATGCAGTCCTTGCCGCGAAGGTTGCCACTGGATGGAAAAGATCTTCTGGCGGATCGAGCAGGGCCAGGGAGACAACAGCGATATGGATCTCATTCTCAACGTCGCCGGTAACATCATGGGAAACACCATCTGTCCGTTCGGCGATGCCGCGGCGATGCCGGCGGGAGCTTTTATAAGAAAATTTCGCGATGAATTCGAAGCGCATGTGGCCGAGAGGAAATGCACGGTGCGAGATGCATAACGGAGTGCGGGAGTCATGGGAGATGAAAGCCGCCACTCCGGTATCTTATTACTTCAATAACGACTTACTTTTATGGATCCAGTAAAGCTCATCATCGACGGCCAAGAGATCACCACCGTTAAAGGCAAGACCGTCATTCAGGCGGCGGCCGAGGCGGGAATCGCCATTCCGCATTACTGCTATCACCCCAAGCTTTCCATCGCGGGTAATTGCCGCATGTGCTTGATCGAAATCGAGAAGATGCCCAAGCTGCAGATCGCCTGCAATACGCAGGTGGCCGAGGGCATGTCGGTGTTGACCCAGAGTCCCAAGGTCTTGTCGGTGCGCAAGGCGGTCATGGAATTTCTCCTGATCAATCATCCGGTCGACTGTCCGATCTGCGACCAGGCGGGCGAGTGCTGGCTGCAGGACTATTACATGACGCATGATTTGCAGGAGAGCCGCTTCGAGGCGAGAAAAGAGCACGATCGCAAGCGCGATATTTTCGGCCCCAACGTGGTGTTCGACGGCGAGCGCTGCATCAAGTGCACGCGTTGCGTGCGTTTTCTTGAGGAAGTCACTCATACCTACGAACTCACCGTCGATAATCGCGGCGATCAATCCACCATCGCGCTTTTTCCCGGTGCGGTTCTCGACAACCCTCTGTCGGCGAACGTCGTCGATATCTGTCCTGTCGGCGCGCTGACCGATCGCGACTTTCGTTTCAAAGTACGGGTCTGGTATTTGCAGAAAACGCCGTCCATTTGTCCCGGTTGCAGCACCGGCTGTAATACCAGCGTCGAAACCTACCAGAATCGCATCGCGCGCTTTAAGCCGCGCGTCAATGAAGCGGTCAATAGCCACTGGCTGTGCGACGAAGGTCGATACTGTTTCCATGATCTGACCGGCGGTGAACGTTTAACCACGCCGATGATTCGCCAGGAAGGCGGGCTCGTTCCGGCAACCTGGGACATCGCGCTGCGCGCAGTACTCAAAGGCTTGCGCTCCGCCGGGCAACTGGCGGGAATCCTTTCCGGAAGAAATACCAACGAAGAAGCGTTTTTGTTCGCCAAGCTGATGAAAAAGCTTTCGCCGGAATCGGCTCTGCAAGTGTTCTACCAGGAGCGTGAGCTGACAGAGGTACAAAAGATCCTCATGAGCCCCGACCGGTCGCCGAATTTTCGCGGCGCGGCGGAGATGGGCGTTAACTCCAACGGCGGGTTCGCTTCTTTGATGGACAAGCTGGCCGCCGGCAATTATTCCGGCGCGTATGTGGTGGGGGAGGATTTAACCACCGCCAACGGCAATCACGAAAAGCTGCGCTCCGCCTTGGAAAAATTATCGTTTCTAGTCGTGCAGGATATTCGCATGACGGACACCGCGAAGGCTGCCCATGTGGTTTTGCCGGCAACCCATTTCGGCGAGAAAGAAGGCACCTACACGAACCGAAAAGGGCGGCTGCAAAAGCTCAACGCAGCGGTGATTCCGCCCGATGGCGCGCTGCAGGATTGCGAGATTTTCATTCGGTTGCTAGATGCAGCGGGTGAGCGGGTGTCGTACTCAACGCCCGGCGAAATCTTTCAAGCCCTGGCGCAGGAAATTCCTTCCTATCGAGGGTTCGATTATGATGCCATCGGGGATCAGGGAGTTCAGTTGGGGAGTGGTGGTGCGGAACCGTCATGATCGTTGATATCGGAATTGTCGCAATAAAAGCTTTCCTCGTGCTTTTCATGGTTCTCAATCTGGCCGGCCTGCTCGGTTGGGTTGAGCGCAAAGGCAGTGCCCTGATTCAAGACCGCATCGGCGCTAACCGGGCTTCAATCTTCGGATTTGCCGGTATGGGGCTCGTCAATACCTTGATCGCCGATCCGCTAAAGTTTCTCACCAAAGAGGACTTTGTTCCGCCGTCGGGTGACCGGTTTCTGCATACCTTGGCTCCCTGCTTGGCGTTGTTTCCGGCTTTAGTGACTTTTGCAGTCATCCCCTTCGGCGACGTTCTTTACCTGGGCGACCGGGTGATCAATCTTCAGGTTGCCAATCTCAACGTCGGCATCCTTTATATCTTTGCCATGGGGTCGTTGGGCGTTTATGGCCTGGTCATCGGCGCTTGGGCGTCGAACAACAAGTTTTCGCTGCTCGGCGGCGTGCGTGGTTCGGCGCAAATGATTTCTTACGAAGTGGCCCTGGGCCTTTCCGTCATCGGCATTCTGATGGTCTATGGCACTTTGGAGCTTCAAGAAATTGCCCGCGGCCAGGGCGCTCTGTTGAGAGAGTTGCTTCCCGAATCGGCGGGCTTTTTACGCGCCACCGTGGGCTGGCTTCCGGCCTGGGGGATTTTCTTGCAGCCGGTGGCCTTCCTGCTTTTCTTCACTGCGGCCGTTGCTGAAACCAAACGAATACCCTTCGATTTACCTGAAGCAGAGTCCGAACTGGTCGCCGGCTCTCATGTCGAATATTCCGGCGGCAAGTTTCTGATGTTCTTTGCCGGCGAATTTGCCGAGATCGTCACCGCCGCCGGCCTCATGACGACGCTTTTCTTTGGCGGCTGGCAGGTCCCTTATCTCATGCGCGACGGCTTTCACTTTCCGTGGGGCGCAAGCATTCTCTTGCCGCACGTAGCGGTTGTGCTGCTGCAGGTCGGCGCGTTCACGTTCAAGGTCCTTTTCTTTTGCTGGTTGCAGATCTTGCTGCGTTGGACCGTTCCCAGGTTTCGTTACGATCAGGTGATGCGGTTAGGCTGGAAGATGCTCTTGCCTGTGGCGTTGGTGAACGTGATGATCACCGCGTTGGTGGTTCTCTATATGCAACACAACCCGTAAAGACTATGAACGGTGCACAAGTCGGTTTTTTTATTCTTGCAGGTTTGCTGATTGTTTCATCGTTATGGGTGGTTTTTCAGCGCAACGTCGTCCATAGCGCAATGGCGCTGGTGGCGGCGTTATTCCTTGTCGCCATCCTATTCTTGACCCTGAATGCGCCAATGGTGGGGGTGTTACAGATTCTTGTTTATGCCGGCGCGATCATGGTGCTCTTTCTGTTTGTCATCATGTTCTTGAATCCTATCGGTTTAGAACAGCGACGTCGTCTCTGGTGGGGCTTTGGCGCCTTGGCAGGCTTACTTTTGGCCGGCGCCTTGGTGCCTGTTCTGACCAACGGCGACGCGCCCCGCGATCCTGTGGTTGCCACCGAGCTCTTCGGCGGCCCGGAAGAGTTGGCCAGAAGCTTGTTTACCGACTTTGTCCTGCCGTTTGAGATTGCCTCGATTTTACTTCTGGTGGCGATCGTCGGAGCGGTGGTTCTGGCGAAGAGGGAGCCATAAGCATCCATGGTGCCGCTGGATTATTATCTTATTCTCAGCGCGATCATCTTTGCCATCGGCGTCGTCGGGGTACTCATTCGCCGCAACCTGATTATCGTTTTGATGTCCATCGAGCTGATGCTCAACGCCGTAAACCTGACCTTTATCGCTTTTGCCAACTCGTTAGGTTCAATGGACGGGCAGGTGATTGTCTTCTTCGTCATGGCGGTGGCTGCGGCTGAGGCGGTGATCGGGCTCGCTATTGTTATTTCCGTCTTTCGTCATCGCCAATCGCTCGATCCCCAGGAGATGCAGCTTCTGAAATGGTAGCCTCGACTTCTACTGTCGCGACTTTGGAGCTATTGCGCTGGATTCCCTTGATTCCGTTGTGCGCCTGCGCGATTAATATTTTCTTCGGGCGCGCTTTGGGTCATAGAACCGCCGGTGTTTTGGCGTCGGCCGCGGTGGGCGTTTCGTTGGCGCTGGCTCTTTATGTCTTTTGGCTGCTCCCTGCCACAGGTATTTTCCATGACCTGTTATACACCTGGATCGAGTCGGGGTCCTTTCGAGTCAATCTGTCGTTCCAAGTCGATGCCCTGACGGCGATCATGCTGCTTGTCGTCACCGGCATCGGCTTTTTGATTCATATCTATTCCCTGGGTTACATGGCGCATGACGACGGCAAAGTTCGCTTCTTCATCTATCTGAACCTGTTCATCTTCTTCATGTTGTTGCTGGTTATGGGCGACAATCTGTTGCTCCTGTTCGTCGGCTGGGAAGGCGTCGGTCTCTGCTCCTATTTGTTAGTCGGCTTTTGGTACCACGATGCCAAAAACACCATTGCCGGTAACAAGGCTTTTATCGTCAACCGCATCGGCGACCTCGGCTTCATTTTGGGCATTTTTCTGCTCGTCACCGAATTGGGCAGGCAGGGAATCTGGACCCTTGATTTCGCGGAATTGCCAAAGCATGTCTCGCTGCTCACGCCGGCGACGATTACTTTGATTACTTTGCTGCTTTTCGTCGGAGCGGTGGGCAAGTCGGCGCAAATTCCTCTTTTCGTTTGGCTGCCGGATGCCATGGCGGGTCCGACCCCGGTGAGCGCGCTGATCCATGCCGCAACCATGGTCACCGCCGGCGTCTATATGACTGCGCGCCTGCACTTCTTGTTTGCGCCGGCACCCTATACTTTATCGATTATCGCAATCATCGGCGCGGCGACGGCTTTCTTTGCGGCGACGGTGGCGATCGCTCAGAACGACATTAAAAAGGTGCTGGCCTATTCCACTGTCAGTCAACTCGGTTACATGTTTTTAGCTGTCGGCATCGGCGCCTTCAGCGCGGCGATTTTTCATTTGTTTACACATGCCTTTTTCAAAGCCTGTCTGTTTTTGGGTTCCGGCAGCGTGATCCACGCTTTGGATGGCGAGCAAGACATGCGCAAAATGGGCGGACTCAGGTCCTATTTGCCGAAAACTTACTGGACTTATGTGATCGCCACATTGGCGATCGCCGGAGTGCCCTTGACCGCGGGCTTTTTCTCCAAGGACCTGATTCTCTGGCAGGCGTTCAGTCATGGCTCTTACGCTCTATGGCTCGTCGGCGTCGTCACCGCGGGCTTGACCGCTTTCTATATGTTCCGGCAACTGTTCATGGTCTTTCACGGAAGCTCAAGAGTCGAAGATCATGTGAAACCGCATATTCATGAATCGCCCGCGGTCATGACCGTGCCCCTGATCGTTCTCGCCATCGGCTCGATCTTTACCGGCTGGCTAGGGGCGCCGGAATACTTGTGGGGCAGCCTCTGGGACCGCTGGGTGCAGCCGGTTTTCGGTGGCGCTCATGGGGCGGAACACGGGCCTGTTACGACCGAGATCCTGGTCACCTTGGTCACGGTTGCGATAGTTGCCATCGGTATCTACCTGGCCTATGCCAGGTACGCTCGTACCGGCACCAGAGTCGTGCCGGCTGAAGCCGCTGCCGGCCTGTACCGCGTGCTGCTCAATAGCTACTGGATCGATGAATTTTACGATCGCATTGCTGTACGGCCGTTTACGCGCGTCTCCCAATGGCTGGCGCAAATATTCGATCCGCTTGTGATCGACGGCCTCGTTAACGGTGTGGCCAAAGTGGCAAGAGGATTCAGCTTGATCTGGCGTGAAGCTCAAACGGGCAATGTTCAACACTATCTGATTGGCTTTCTCGCCGCGACGTTGGCACTGCTCATCTATTATCTTCGTCAACTATAATTATGTCGCAATTTGCCGTCGGTCATCTGAGTTTAATCCTCTTGATACCCCTCGTTGGGGCGGTGGTGTTACTGCTGATTCCCCGCCAGCAACGGCAAGTCCTGCTCACTGTCTCGCTCTTGTTCAGCTTGGCGGCCTTTGTCTGGTCCATGAGGCTTTTTCAAGCGTTCGACGCCGGCAATGGCGACATGCAGTTTGTCGAAAGAGTGACGTGGATGCCGGCTTTCGGCATCGCCTATATCGTCGGTATCGACGGCATCAGCCTCTTTCTCGTGCTGCTGACTACCTTTCTGATGCCGCTGGCGATTCTTGCTTCCTGGCCGGTGCGGGAAAAAATCAAGGAATATCTTTTCTTTATGCTGGTGTTGGAAACCGGCATGCTGGGGGCATTTGTTGCGCTGGATCTGTTTCTTTTTTACATCTTTTGGGAAGTCATGCTGGTGCCGATGTATTTTCTCATCGGCATATGGGGCGGTGCGCGCCGGATCTATGCGGCGCTGAAATTTGTCGTTTACACGATGGCCGGCAGCTTGCTCATGCTGGTGGCGATTATTTATCTGGCCACGCGCTATGCCCATGTCCATCAGGTGCTGACTTTCGATTTGTTGCAACTCTATAATCTGCACCTACCGGTCAACGAGCAAACCTGGCTCTTTTTGGCTTTTGCTCTTTCTTTTGCCATCAAAGTGCCGTTATTTCCGTTTCATACTTGGCTCCCCGATGCTCACGTCGAGGCGCCGACGGCCGGCTCGGTAATTCTTGCAGGGATTCTACTGAAGATGGGCACCTATGGTTTTCTCCGCTTTGCGATACCGTTGTTCCCCAATGCCGCCTTGGCAATGGCGCCGGTGATTATCGCGCTGGCTGTGATCGGGATCCTGTACGGTGCGGCCGTGGCGATGATGCAAGCGGACTTCAAGAAATTAGTCGCTTACTCGTCGGTGAGCCATCTGGGGTTCGTCATGTTGGGGCTTTTCGCGCTTAACATCCAGGGAATTCAAGGCGGCATTTATCAGATGATCAGTCACGGGCTTTCCACCGGAGCGCTGTTTTTTCTGGTCGGCATGATTTATGACCGGCGTCATACGCGCATGATCGACGACTTCGGCGGACTGTGGCAGCAAATGCCGGTCTTTTCTGTCTTTCTTCTTATCGTCACCTTCGCATCGATCGGGTTGCCCGGCTTGAACGGCTTCATCGGCGAATTCCTGATCTTGCTCGGCGCGTTCAGCGTTACGCCGGGATGGACGGCGGCCGCCGCCTGTGGAATTATTCTCGGCGCAATCTACATGCTCTGGATGTTGCGGCGGTTGATTTTCGGCCCGCTGACCCATCCGGAGAATCAAAAGCTCGTCGATCTAAGTCACAGGGAGCTGCTGATTCTCGCGCCCATCGTTGCTTTAATCTTGATCATGGGGGTGTATCCGCAACCGTTTCTCAGCCGGATGCAACCGTCGGTTGATCTGACCCTCAAAAGAATTGTCACCTCGCAAGCCGCGCCCGTTGCCACAAACCACGGCACCAGTGGAGAGATGAAGACCGATGGACGCTAGTCTCATACCGCTTTTGCCTGGAGCCCAAGTTTTGTTGACCGCCTTGGTGGTCATGCTCCTTGACTTATTCATCGATGAGCACGAGAGGGGGCTTCTGGCCTGGATCAGTCTCCTCGGCCTGGCGCTCTGCGGCGCGGAGGCCATACTGCTCTGGGGAAGTAGCGAGGGAACGTTCGGCGACACATTGCTGCTGGATAATTTTGCGCTCTTCTTCACGCAAATCTTTATCGCCGTAGCGGCTCTGACCGTCCTTTCTTCCATGCGATACGTCAGAGAGACCGGTATTCACGAAGGCGAATTCTACTCGCTGATTCTTTTCGCGACCACCGGCATGATCGTGATGGCGGCGGCCAATGATCTGATGGTTTTCTTTCTCGGCTTGGAAACGATGTCTGTCGCCGTTTACGTGCTGACCGGCATGTGGCGCAGCAGCGCCCGGTCGAGTGAAGCCGCGATGAAGTATTTTCTGATGGGTGCTTTCGCTACCGGTTTTCTGCTTTACGGCATTGCGTTAATCTACGGCGCCACGGGTTCGACCAACCTGAATCAAATCTCGGCATACTTGTTGGAACCTCAAGGCCAATGGCCGCCTTATCTCTTTGTCGGCGGTCTACTCTTGCTGGTGGGTTTCGGCTTCAAAGTCGGCGCGGTGCCTTTCCATTTCTGGATTCCGGATGTCTACGAAGGAGCGCCGACACCGGTCACCGGCTTCATGGCCGTGGCTGTGAAAGCCGCCGCGTTCGCCGCGTGGGCGCGCATTCTCATGCATGAGCTGTCGCCTTTGGATAGCGATTGGGCCTTGCCGTTAAGGGTGCTCGCGATCGCGACGATGACGATCGGCAACCTGCTTGCCATTTCGCAACCCAGTGTCAAACGAATGCTGGCTTATTCCAGCATCGCTCATGCGGGATATCTACTCATAGGCATCGTCGCCGGCGAGGAATGGGGCAGCACCTCCTTATTGTTTTACCTCGCAACCTATGCGCCCGCCACGTTCGGCGCTTTCGCCGTGATTACCCTGTTAACCGAGCAGGACAAGCCTAAGGAAGATTACGGACACTTCGCCGGTCTGGGTTTCAAGCGGCCTTTCGTGGCGATGGCGATGTCGCTTTTCATGCTCTCGCTAGCGGGATTTCCACCTCTCGCCGGGTTCACCGGAAAGTTTCACATCTTCCGTTCGGCCATCATCGCCGGCCATACCGATCTGGCCATTATCGGCGTGCTTAACAGCCTGCTGTCAGTGATCTACTATTTGCGCGTGATCGTGATGATGTACATGAACGAAGGTGGGGTAAAGGGAAAATCTTTCATCGAGTCGCCTTACCTCTATACCGCCGTGGGTCTGGCCGCGGCTGCGACGATCTATCTGGGAGTCTTGCCGATGCGGACTTTGGAATGGAGCCGGAGCGCGTTTTCCTCGCTTTTTTAACTGCGTTTTTTAAAAAAGCCGATCACCACCGGTACCTCTGAGGTCCCACTGATGAACTCTTTGAGAGTCCTGGTCTTGATGTAGAGCTGAGCCGATCCGCCACCGTCCAGATTCAACAAGTCCGGCGTCTGCAGTTGCCACCGCGGATTGAAAAAGAGCTCTTGTAACTCGGCAAAACTCAACCCGCCAAGAAGTGTATCGGTGACGCCGACGATAAGACGCTGTTGCTTATCGACGCCGATCACGGCACGTCGACTGTAGCGCCCCAAACCGGGCATCGCTTGAACCATCTCACCGTGATTCAGCAATAACGGACCCGATTGCAGCGCTTCCTGAGCTTCCTCCGGGCGAAAATCGTTACGGTGTGTAATGAACGGGATCGAATCGCGCACGCCAAAGACACCCGTATATAGCGCGTGCTTGGAAAGGCTGCGATTGATGTCCTGCGCGGCCGATTTCAGGAAAGCCAACGGTTTGCCCTTCTCATCGAAGTAGTTCGCATTGATCGCGGCGATAGCGCCGCTTCGCTCTGCCAGAGTCTGAGCATCGCCGCTTTTGAGCTGAAATTGGCTGCTGCGAATGATTCGCGGTGAAATTTGGCGGGTGTCAAAGCGGATGAGCTTGAAATCCAACGAATAGCTCGGTTCTGAACGCTCGAGCGTGATCGTGCGGTATTCAATGCCCGAGTCGAGAGATTTCCAAGTGCCGGCGTTTCGTACGCTAAGAGTGGCGCTGACCTCAGGCTTGGCTGCGCTCACGGGCGCCTGCATGGAAATCGCACCGGCAGTCAACGCCAGCAAAGAGAAAATTACGATGAACGATAATGGCTGAAACATCGCCCGAGTCTAGCAGAATGATTCCGGCGACGAAAGTAAAGCCGGCCTCAGTATCTCTTGCCGGACCGGCAAGTTGCGCCATCGTCATCTTTGCTGTTAAGCAGGACTCGACGAGCCCTTGGGCGTGATCTCAAAAACCACCCGATCCATGCGCGGCGGTGAATCGCGCAAGGTGAGAATCTGCCGGCGCAGCTTATCGTCGGTCACTAGCTTGGCGCTGCAGGAAAATTTTTCGCCTTTAGCGCTTATTTCAGCCGCCGGATTTTTAACCATATTCTGGCACCAGTGCTTGCCCTCGACTTTGCTCGAAGACGCATAAAAGCTTCCCTGAAAGTAGATAAACCGGAGTTCCACGGTTCTCGGTTGGCCCGTCTTGCGTCCGGTGGTTGTTAAATCTGCCACTACGGTCGATCCGTCCTTGAAATTCATGGCTGTAAATATAAGGCGCTGTGAGGCGCGAAACAAGTTGGCAACTCGGCGTTTGACTCTGTCGCTGATGCGGGGATAAGCTTGGCGGCATTTAAATTAGCTTGATGTCGATTCTATAATTGCTTCGGAGGTGTTTGTTCATGGCAAGAAAGAAAACAACCGGTATCTCAGCAACCATGGTCCGCTTTGGCAAAGGCATAAGCGCCGTGCGCGCGCTCCCAAAGGCCAAGGGCAAAAGGCCGGCGGTGATCATTCTTCACGAGCGCTACGGCATCGATCAGCACACCAAGGATTTAACCGTGAGACTGGCTCAAGCCGGGTTTGTCGGCTTGGCGCCCGATCTTTTTCACCGCTTCACCGGGGATAAAAAGGCGGTTCTGAGCGGCCAGCAGAGAGTGGACCTCACCGACGACGGCGCTCTGGAAGATTTGAATGCGGCGGTTGAATATCTCAAGCGGTCGGCCAACGTCGATGGCGCCCGCATCGGCATCATCGGCGTATGTCAGACCGGTCGACAGCCGCTCCTGCTGGCGGCAAATCGGCACGACATCGCCGGTGTTGTGGTGCTCTACGGTGGCATCGGCGGCAAGGAATGGCTTGCCAACGAGCTCAGGCCCACACCGGTGGAAGACCTGGTCCCGCAGGTCAATTGCCCGGTGCTGGGAGTCTTTGGCGAGGCCGATCACATTATTTCGGTCGATGATGTGGTCAGGTTGCGTAACTCTTTCGAGAAGGCGAAGAAGAGTTATCATATCCGGATCTATCGCGACGCTCCGCATGGCTGGCTAAACGATACGATGCCGGGACGCTATCGCAAGGAGCCGGCAAAAGACGCCTGGAGCCTGATGATGTCGTTCTTGAAAAAATGCTTCGGCGGCGGCTGGGATACGAGCAGAATCTTCTCGACCTTCGAAAGCGATTATTCGACACAGTACGATTTTTCCAAGAACGTACGGATGGAATAGGAGCAAACAGTGTGGCTATAAAGCCGATAAAAATCAGGATTGGTTTAGTATCAACCTTGGCGGGGGCGCTGTGCCTATTGGCTGCGCTGGGGTCTGGTCAGCCATTATGGGCGGCGCAAAAAGTGGTGATCGGCACGCCCAGTCGCGGCCTGTTTGAATTTCCCGCCGTGGTCGCGATCCGCAAAGGATTTTACAAAGACGAAGGTCTGGAAGTTGATAGGGTGCAGATGCAGCCGCTGGTCGCGGTCAAAGCGCTGATGTCCGGCGACGTGGACTATCTATTGGCATGGGGATCGGCGGTCCGTGCCGCGATAACCGGCGTGCCGATCAAGGCGGTGGCCGGCATGGCTTCGCGCCCACTGCATGTGCTGATTGCCCGGCCCGATATCAAGTCGCCCAAGGAACTCAAAGGAAAGACCATCGGCGTCGATTCCATCGCCGGGACGGTGGATTATCTTACCCGCGTCGCGCTCAGGCATTTCGGCATGGAACCGGAAAAAGACGTGAAAATTATCGTTACCGGCGAAAGCCCGACCCGTCTGGCGGCGCTGGGCGCCGGCGCTATCGATGCAACAGCCATCGACGTGGCATTTGCTGTGAAGGCTGAAGACGAGGGTTTCAGGCGCTTTCTTTATCTTGGCGATATTATCGAGCTGCCGCTTTCAGGAATCACGGTTATGGAAAGCAAGCTGCAAACCCAGCGCGATCAGGTCAAGCGGGTTGTCCGGGCGACGATCCGCGGCACTCGTTTCATGAAACAGAACCGCGCCGAGACGATTCAGATGCTGTCTGATTATTTGAATATTACTGCGTCGCAGTCCGCAAAAGCGTACGACGCCTCGATCAATTCCTTCAGCGACGACGGCCTCATATCGGACAAAGCCGTCAACGTCGACGTGCAACTCACCAAGGAGCGCCTCAAGATGACCAAAGAAATTCCGTTGAGCCAGTTGGTGGACTGGAGCTTGGTGCG